>CAIRAY010000153.1 GCA_903876665.1 uncultured Fibrobacterota bacterium
AGCAATAAATGCGGAAATACTTCGGTATAATCAAACTTCAGTTCCCACATGTCACCATTCTCACGCCAGAAGCTTTGAAACTCGGTGAACAAGGCTTCGAGATCGAGGTCGCCGTTGGGCTTTTCCCAGAGAAACTCAGGAAAAGGAATGGCAAGCTGTTGCCCGTAATTAAGTGTACGGATCAATACCTCGCGGTATATGGGATTGGCGATACAGGGAACGCCATTTTCGATGGTTACGAGCCCCAAGTCCAGGCACAGGCGAAAATCATCACCTTCACCGAGCGTGGGATCCATTGCACCTGCCAAAATGGGTTGGATCACCCGCTTGACTCGCGGATCACGTAAGCGTTCCGCTAGGCTGTCGATATGCACAGCGCGGCTCTTGATAAGCGCCTCTTTGGCTTTCTCGATATGATCAAATACGATGGGAGAGCCGTCTGAAACCAGGCGTAATACGCATTCTTTAGCTAGGGAATTCACCAACCATGGCTGGCCACCGCTCAGGCGAAAAATTTCCTGTACAGCGGCTTCTTCGAAAACTTGCCCCGTTGCTTCGGTATGCTGCACGAGCAACGCCTGCACCTCTTCCAAATTAAAGCAACGCAGAGTCTGAGATTCTTCTTTGATGTTAAACGGCGATCCAGGATTCACCGGCGTGCCGTCTTTACTTGCGGTCAGGTAATCCTTAAGGTCGCGCATGCCCACCAGAGCAACGCTAGTGGGGAACCGACCCACACCACGGCTTGCGAAACCGCCACGCAACTGGCGCAAAAAACTCACCAGTGCCGGACCAGAAAGCGTATCAACCTCATCAAAGAGCACCACCAAAGGCTTGGGGGCGCACAGTTCGGACCACTGCTGGATTATAGAAGACAAAAAACTGCCCGGAGCGGTTTCTTTGGTGGGACGAATGGGAATTGGAACATTAAAATTCTTGGCATATTCAAGAATGGCATCACAAATCGCTGGAATTGCATGTTCGACCTCTTCAATACCTTGGCACCGCTCCACGCTCACATAGCACGCCACCACCTTTTGTGACGCGTTTAGCTCTTTCATCCAAGACATCAAAAAACTAGTCTTGCCAGTTTGCCTTGGCGCGTGCAGAACCCAGTAGAGCTCCTCGTCAATGAACCGCTGCAAATCCGCACCAGACAATCGCACTTCGGGAGGCAACATGTAATGCATCTCGGGGCGACAGGGGCCAGTGGTGTTAAAAGACATGCGCAAATGGCGAATCGGTGTGCTCATAAACGGAATATAGGAAAAGAGGGAGACAAGCCCAAAGGATGGGAATTTCGGTTTACCCCATAAGCCAGCGACCAATATTGCGCATAACCGCCTCGTAGGAAATGCAGTAGCCCTTGCCAATGTGAAGCCCGCCACGGCCCTTGAGAATGGCTGTGTACAAAGGCATTGGGGAAATAACAATTTGAAATTATTTGTTCCCAAGGTTGGGGCCTTTTCGTTCTGTGATTTTTGCGTTGCACCACATATACACATGAAATATTTCTCTAACAAGGTAACTCTAGCAGGGGACGTCCCTTGCGAAAATAAAGAGATATTGACATGAATCCAAAGAAACAACACAATTCCCACGATCATTTTTTCAAAACCTTCTTCGCGGCACCTGCGCAAGCTGCAGGATTATTGCGGTTTGCCTTGCCTCTCGAAATCGCGAGCATCTCGGCCACACTTGGTGTGTCAA
>CAIRAY010000154.1 GCA_903876665.1 uncultured Fibrobacterota bacterium
AAGTGATCGACGAACAATCCATGCTCGAAAAAGCTCGTACCCAGGTCATTGATGCGGTTGCCGCGTCACTCGTTGCTATGGCGAAGGAATAAATGAAGACCTTCTCACATGGAATTCACCCTGACGAGGCCAAGGATCTAACAGCTACAAGGCCTGTGCGTCGTTTTCCGTTTGCGCCGAATTTCGTTGTGCACTTGGCGCAGAATACAGGCACCCCAGCACGTTCCATTGTGCAGCCAGGGCAGCAGGTCAGTCGCGGCCAGGTCATCGCACGTCCCGAAGGTTTCGTGTCTGTTCCGGTTCATAGCCCTGTGACGGGGCGTGTCAAAGCCGTTGCCAATTCCTTTGACCACAATGGAAATCCGTCACCATCGATTCTGATCGAAGCAGACCCTGCCTCAACACAAGATGTCGTGGTACAGAGCTATGTGAATCTCGCAACTCTCACCCCCGAACAGATCACCCAGGCTATTCGTGACATGGGTATGGTAGGGCTCGGTGGAGCTGCGTTTCCGACTCATGTCAAATTGTCTCCGCCCAAGGGAAAGACCATTGAAACCGTTATTCTGAACGGTGCCGAGTGCGAACCTTACCTCACCAGTGACCATCGTGTCATGCTCGAACAGCCCGAAAATATTATTCTGGGCGCAAAGCTCATGCTTAGGGCTACCAAGGCAAAAGAAGTTGTAATCGCTATCGAAGCCAACAAAGCCGATGCCATCGAAGTGCTCACCAAAGCTTGTGCAGATGAAACCAATATTCGCGTTGAAGTGTTTCGTACAAAGTATCCGCAGGGTGCTGAAAAAATGCTCACCAAAGCGCTTCTCGGAAAAGAAGTACCTTCGGGAGGTCTTCCTGTTGATATTGGCGTGATGATTTCCAATATCGCCACCGCCGCAGAAATCGGTAACCTGCTTCCCAAGGGAATGGGGCTCATTGAACGGGTGGTCACCATCACTGGCGACGGCATCGCAAATCCAGGCAACTACCTGATTCCTATTGGCACACCGCTAAGCTTTATTCTGAAGACACTCGGTACAGTGGGCACACCTTATAAAGTCATTTTTGGTGGCCCCATGATGGGTAAGACTGTTTCATTTTTAGACTCACCAGTGACGAAAGGGACTTCGGGTATCATCATTCTAGCTGAGCAGAATCAAGAAGATGTGAGCCATATGTATCCCTGCATCCGTTGTGGCAGTTGCGTGGACGCTTGCCCCATGCATCTGGTGCCCTCTCGTTTAGGGCTCATGGCCCGCAGTGGGGAATACGATGCCATGGTTTCTGAACATCACTTGATGGATTGTTTTGAATGTGGATGCTGCAGTTTTGTATGCCCATCTAACATTCCACTGGTCCAGCAATTCCGCATTTCCAAGCAGATCGCCCGGCAAAGGAAGTCTCGTGTCTAATTTTCTTCCTACAACGCTTGCGACATCGCCCCATGTAAAGAGAAGGGTGGATGTGCGCACAATTATGCGTCATGTCGTCTATGCTTTGGTTCCTTTAGTGGTGTATGCGACCTATTTATTTGGTATTTGCGCACTTGCTGTCGTGCTTGCTAGTACGCTTGGTGCATTTGTAACTG
>CAIRAY010000155.1 GCA_903876665.1 uncultured Fibrobacterota bacterium
CACAGGGGTGTATAAGTTCCCGTATTCCGCCTGGGCGGAACGGTCACTATTAAGTGGAAAATTGCGAAATGTATTCTCTTTCAGGGAAATTCGCCCGCAATTTTCCGTTTTCCACTAGGTTGTCGCGCAGAGAATCTGGCTGTTTACTTTACGCTAGCGTTCCGGACTGAGCCCTTCCCCCCAGTTTCCCTTCTTTTTCTAAATTCAACCCATTATGAAGATTCTAGTAACTGGCTGTTGTGGGTTTATTGGTGCAAATTTTGTGCGGCATGTGCTGAAGGTGCATCCGGACTGGCAGATTTCCAATATCGATGTGTTGACCTATGCGGGCAACCCGGAGACGCTCCGGGACCTCGAAGGCGATCCCCGCTATCACTTTTTTAAAGGCGACATTGTGGACCCTGACGCGGTTCGTCTTGCAGCTTCGCTTTTGCCCGGTGGGCCCGATGCCGTCGTGAATTTTGCCGCCGAATCCCATGTGGACAATTCCATCAAAAATCCAGGGATCTTTGTCAAGACCAACATCCAGGGCACCTTGACCCTCCTTGGTTTTGCCAAAGAAAAAGGCATCCGCTATCTGCAGGTTTCCACCGACGAGGTCTATGGAACCCTGGGGGCAACAGGGCTCTTTACCGAAGAGACTCCGCTGGCTCCCAATAGTCCCTATTCTGCCTCCAAAACAGGTGCCGACCTTCTGGTGCGCGCCTGGCAGGAAACCTTTGGGCTCGATGCGGTGATTACCCGTTGCTCCAACAACTATGGGCCATACCAATACCCCGAAAAATTGATTCCCCTGGCAGTCACTAATCTGATGGAAGGCAAAAAAATCCCTGTCTATGGCAAGGGCTTGAACATTCGTGACTGGCTCCATGTTGAAGATCATTGCTCCGGAATCCTTCTGGCACTTGAAAAGGGCCAGGGAGGCCGGGTTTACAACATTGGCGGAAGCAACGAGTGGTGCAACATCGACATTGCCCGGGAGCTTGTTAAAATCATGGGCTTGGGCGAAGACCGCATCGAGTTTGTGACGGACCGGTTGGGCCATGATTTGCGCTACGCCATTGATGCAACCCGCATCCGCACCGAGCTGGGCTGGACCCCCAAATACACCTTCTCTACCGGCTTGCCCGAAACCGTGAAGTGGTACCAGGAAAATGAGAAGTGGTGGAAACCGCTGAAGTTGAAAGTGAACAGCCAGCATCCCAGCACGAAGCGTTAGTGGAAAGTGGAAAATGGAAAGTTTCAGCAAGCGCCTTATGCTTAAACAGGATAACCTGTTGCAACTTTCCACTTTAGAACTTTCAGTTTTCATCTTCTTTGGAGTCCAAATATGAAAGGTATTCTTCTCGCCGGCGGTGCCGGGTCGCGCTTGTATCCGTTGACTTCGGTGGCTTCTAAGCAGCTGCAACCCGTCTATGACAAGCCAATGATTTATTACCCGCTGAGCACCCTCATGCTGGGTGGGATCAAGGACATTCTGCTGATCAGCACGCCCCAGGACATTCCTCGCTTTGAATCGCTTTTGGGCGATGGCTCCCAGTGGGGAATCAACATCCAATATGCCGTCCAGGCCAATCCCGTGGGCATTGCCCAGGCTTTTATCATTGGAGCCGACTTCATCGGAAGCGACCCGGTTACCTTGATTTTGGGCGACAATATTTTCTATGGCGAGATGAGCCTGCTTGACATTATGCAACGCTTTGACCACGACCAGAAGCAGGCCCGCCTGCCTGGGTTCGATGTGGGGGCGCGCGTGTTCGGTTATTCGGTCACGGACCCCGAGCGTTATGGTGTGGTTGAATTCGACCACGACGGAAAAGTTCTTTCCATCGAAGAAAAGCCCGCCAAGCCTAAGAGCCGCTACGCGGTTCCTGGACTTTATGTGTATGACAACACGGTGGTGGCCAAGGCTCAGGCGCTCAAGCCCAGTCCTCGTGGCGAGCTCGAAATCACCGACATCAATCGCATGTATCTGGAAGAGGGTCGTTTGTATGTAAAGAAGCTTGGTCGCGGAGTGGCCTGGCTCGATACGGGTACCCATGCTTCTCTTCTCGAAGCCTCGAATTTCATGTACACGCTCGAGGCGCGCCAAGGCCTCAAGATTGCCTGCCTCGAAGAAATTGCGGTGGAAATGGGTTTCATTTCCTGGCCCGCCATGAAGGCTTCTTTGGCCACCATGCCCAAGAGTCCTTACCGCGAATACATCTTGACCCGCTTCAAGGAACTGGATTAAATGCAAGTTGAAACATTCGAAATCGAAGGTCTCAAGCGGATCACTCCCGATGTGTTTGGAGATGAACGCGGTTGGTTCTACGAGAGCTTCAATCAGGACAAATTCCTGGCCATGGGTATCGATGTTTCTTTCGCCCAGAACAACCACAGCTGCTCGGTGAAAAACACCTTGCGCGGTCTGCATTTCCAGACCTCACCGGGCCAGGCCAAGCTGGTGCGTTGCACCCTTGGACGGGTGTGGGACGTGTCCGTTGACCTCCGCCCTCAGAGTCCGACCTTCGGCAAATGGCAGGCCACGGAACTTGACGACCAGAAGCGACAGATGTTCTTTATCCCGGTGGGCTTTGCCCACGGGTTCTGCGTGCTGTCCGATGTGGCCGAATTTCAATACAGCTGCAGCACCGTTTATAATGGAGCCACCGAAGCAGGAATTGCCTGGGACGACCCCGAGCTTGCCGTGGCATGGCCGGTCTCCGCGCCGCTACTTTCCAAGCGGGATCTGGGCAATCAGAGCTTTGCGGAGTTTCGCGCTAAGGGCATGTAACAGGATAAACACTGATTCCGAGGATAGCAACGAAGGTGGGCGGAAAAAGAACCGACGAGATGGGAATGGTTATCCTGTTATTGCTCCGGCAACACTACTGTCCAAAACAATCTAGTCTAAACTCGTTAGACCATTGGTATTATTGGCCTGTAGGCATGATTGACTTGATTGGGGCTGTTTTGTGTTTGTCATCCCCGGCACGGGGATCACCGTGAAATTTGGCCAAATTCTGTGATGCCTCGGTGGGACCGTTCGGGCTTGCCCGTTACGGACACATGTCCACTGTGTGGAGTGCCGGGGATGACCAATCAAGGCGTTTTACAATTATAGTTGCCGAATCAATACCAGCCCTAACTCTACCACTGAAGCCCGAGACGGGCGTAAACGCCTGGATTGTCGAAGAAATTTAATTCCAGCTGCATTCCCACATACTTGTAGGTATAGGAGAAGGATGGAGCCAGGGTAAAGTTCATGTCGACCACGTCCCCATTGGTGTCGTGCAAAAAAGACTTTGGCGTATCAAAGTGGTTGGATGAAGGAGTCTCGTCATTGATTTGGGACCCGTAGTCCGTTCCCTTCCACCACCACCGGGTTCTTAGTGATCCAAAAAGTCGGTTATTGAACCTCCCATACACCATGGCGTCAATGCTTTGGGAATTGGGGCCCAGCGGGTTTCCCAGAGGCAAGCCTTGGTGGGCGACCTGTGCAGTATTTTGGTTGAAGTGAGTATAAACCCAGGGCTCTACGCGCGCATATTCAGAAATGAATCCTGACTCAATGGGGCCGAAATTACGCACAAAATGCACACCTCCCATATAGGCCCATTTAGCTTCCACATTGTCGTTTTTAAAGAGGCTTACCGGGCTTGCCATGTCATCCAACAGGAACTCGCTATACACACGGAACCACCCGGGCTTGCGATAGCAGAAGTCCATGGAAAGGGTCCCGTTGTTGTACTCTTCGCTCATCTGGCCCTTCTGCATGAACTGTGGGACAATGGGTATGAATAGGATGGGTTCATTGATGGAGTCGATAATGGTCTGTTCGTTGATGGCAATCATCAGGTTTTTCGTAGCTTGGAATTCATAGCGGTGTGCATACAAATTTCGATCGCGGGTATTCAGCCGGTCCATCGAGGAAGGAGAGACGAGCAGATCCCCATATAGGCTCTTGACGGTCAGAGGGCCAATGGTGGTTTCCATGGAAAGCTGGGGAAAGGGAATGCCTTGTTGATTGAAGGTAAGGTTGCCCCAATAGCCCGGGCCCCAGTGCACCGCGTCCCTGCCCGCGTCAATCCGGGTCCAGCCCAGATGTGCGGAAATATGACCTCGATAGCGCGCGTAGGAGGTGTAGGAAATATCGCCGTTGACGCTGTCCTGGACTTCCAGGAATTCACGGTCCCAGGAACGGGGGTTTTTGGCTGAATGGTCTTCGTTGTAAATGCGGGCGTCAAGCCAAAATTCCACTGAATCCTTGTAGCCCCGAATGAGCAATCCTCCATCCATGGCTTTGATGGTGTCGCCTAGGGATTTGGATGCGCGGTACTCGTACCCGCCCACGATGCTCCCTGCTAGGTAGCCACCGTCGCCCTTCCAAGAGAATAGCGGATTTTTAGGGAGGTCCTTGCGCCAAAGAGAATCGCGCCGAGGGAATATGCCGTCCTGTCCGCCACTGAGTGCTTGCTGATGGAGGTTGTTCAGAAGGGGCAGGTAGTTCAGGGTCCGAAGTGTGTATGGCCGGTCCAAATCCCAGTCCTGTGCAAAGGAACAGGCAAAGGCAAGGCCGAGAAGAAAGCTAGTTTTGCGGAAAAGGTTCATTCCCAAAAGATAGGCAAATTGTGGAAGGTTGGCGCATGGGCTTCGAATCCGCAATCCATTTCCAAAGCATAAGGCCAAGCCAATGAGTTCACCCGCAAACATCCTCGTCATTTGCACAGACAACAAAATGCAGAGCCCCATGGCCGAGGCGGTTTTGCGCACAAAGCTTCCGCACACCCGCGTAAGTTCCGCCGGCCTAATGGCCCTAGCCGGGGAAGCTGCTTACCCTCTGGCCGTGACTGCCATGGAGCAATGCGGAATCGATATCCGCAAACACCGGGCACGCCTTTTAGATTCAGAAATCCTCTCTGAGGCTGATCTGGTATTCGTGATGAAAAATGCGCAGAAATCCAAACTGGAAGCCAAGTATCGCGGGGTTCGGGGGCGCGTATTCCGTTTAGGGGAATGGGATGGATTCGATATCGACGACCCGACCGAAATGAATCGGGAGGCCTTTGAGCAAATGCGAAAACTTATCGAGCAGGCCTGCACCAGCTGGGTGCACACTTTTACCCCCCTGCGCTAGGATTTACCTAGACCCTACCGAGCCTTCGACGCCTAGGTTCCAGCCCAGGTCCCAGCGGTTTTTTCCCGAAACATGCTCTTCGTTCTCCAGATAGCGCAGGCCCGCGCCCGCGAGGCATTTCAAGTCCCAACTGCGACTGGGAATTCGAGGAAAGGGGATCGCCCAAAATTTGAAGGAGGCCCGGCGGTCTTCTTCCACCAGGCCACTGAGAGCCCGAGGATGCTGGGAGGCGGAGTTCCAGGCGGTCCAAAGTTCGTTGTTCCCCTGCCGTAGCCAGGCCAGTTCAAACTCTCCACCAATCCGCCTGGGTTTGTATTCCCAGCCCATGTTCCACCAGAGATCCAGGGCATCGGGGCCCCGCTGGTAGCCCAGGGGATAATCCAGGATGTAGGTATCGGCAAAGAAGGGTTCCTGTTGTTTGCGGAAATTGCTGCGATAAAGGAACCTGGATGTCATTTTTAACAAGGGGATGTTGTGGTTGTTGAAGGCGGGGTCAGTATACACTGCATCGAGCCTCGACCACAGGCGCCAAACGGAATCCTTGTGCCATTCCTGGGACCACCCTGCCAATGCTCCAAGGGTGGTCGGTGCGGTCGCACCGCCCCCTTCGCCCACGGGACTTGCAATGTCCTCTGCATCAAGCTGCCAGTAGAACTGCGTGTTGGGCAAGGGGCGCGTCAGGACTTCAAAAGTGGTGGATGCCTTGGTAAACCCATCCCCGTAGTTGTCGTGCCAAGCCATAAAGGGATTGACTTCGCGGAAACTCAAAGATTTTCCCCCGATCAGGGACTGCTCAATCAGTGCCACATGGCCCCAATTGCCACCAGCCTGGACCCGATGCAGAAGAAGATTTTTTTGCGGTTCGGAATAGATGCGCCCGCGGGCATTGGTCACCGAAAAGTTCTGTTGCTGCCAATCCTCTGCGGAAGTTAAATGGGCGTTGAGGGAGCTCAAAATAAAATCATAGCGCGCATGTCCAAAATGCTCTTGCCACCGGATCGCATCGTGGTAAGGCACTCCCGATCCCAGAACAATGGAATTGGGCGAGGGTCCTACATTGATGGGAAACCGACCGCCCATCACAAACCCGGAACGATGTCTCCATACGGCCCAGGATTCTTCGGGCACATTGATGTTCAGCTCGCTGGGGCTTCCGGTAAAGGTCTTGCCCGCTTTATCCAAATGCCATGCCTCGATGTCCCGGCGTAAAGGGAATTTCCCCCGGATTTCCAAGGTAGAATCGATGGTGGCCCCGATCTCGATGGTGAACATGGGTGGCAAATCCCGGTAGGCTAGGCCATTGGCAAGTGGTAGTCGCAGGGCATACCAGTTGCCCCCGTAGTTGTCTGCCGTATCGATGGCAAAGATGGAGCTGCGGAAATTGGATGTGGTTCCGGGGTGGAGCCACAGGCGCCAATCTGCGGAGGGACTGGCAAAGGCCCAGGCAAATCCAAGGGTGATGAGGATCACAAATTTCATCCCCGTAACATAGCTATATTTGCCCAAAAGCTGAATTCGAAAAAGGGGCCTTTATGGCGTTTGACAAGCGTATTCTTTGCATTGGTGCTGGCTATGTGGGTGGACCAACCATGGCCATGATCGCCGACAAATGTCCCACCTACAAGATTACCGTGGTGGACATTAATCCGGCACGCATCGCTGCATGGAATTCCCCCAACCTTCCTATTTTTGAACCCGGCTTGGACGAGGTGGTGCAACGGGCTCGCGGTCGCAACCTGTTTTTCAGTACCGATGTGGACGCCGGCATCCTCGAAGCGGACATCATTTTTGTCTCCGTAAATACACCGACCAAAACCTTCGGACAGGGCTCCGGAATGGCTTCCGATCTGCAATATCTGGAAAAGACCGCCCGTCAGATCATGCGGGTTTCCCAGGGTCCCAAAATCGTGGTAGAAAAAAGCACACTCCCCGTCCGAACGGCCGAGGCTTTGGACCATATTCTGAATTCCAACGATAAGGGCATCCGTTTCGAAATCGTTTCCAATCCCGAGTTTTTGGCGGAAGGCACCGCCATTCGCGACCTGCAAAATCCTGACCGCGTCTTGATTGGTCACCACCAGACCGAGAGTGGCAAAGTCGCAGGCCAGGCCGTTGTCGATATTTATGCCCACTGGGTTCCTGCCGACCGCATTCTCACCACCAATGTGTGGTCCTCTGAGCTGACCAAGCTGACCGCCAATGCCTTTTTGGCCCAACGCGTCAGCTCCATCAATTCCATCAGTGCCCTGTGTGAACGCACCGGCGCCGATGTGGAGGAAGTCGCCCAAGTAATTGGGAGAGACTCCCGCATTGGCAATAAATTTTTGAAGGCGTCCATCGGTTTTGGCGGAAGCTGCTTCAAAAAAGATATTCTAAATCTGGCTTACCTTTGTCAGCATTACGGGCTTCCCGAGGTTGCTTCCTACTGGAAAAGTGTGGTGGACATCAACGAGTGGCAGCAGCACCGTATGGTGGGCCGCATGCTCGAGCAAATGTTCAACACCCTCGCCGGCAAGCGCATCGCGGTCTTTGGATTTGCCTTTAAAGCCGATACGGGCGATACCCGCGAGAGCCCTGCCCACACAGTCGTGCGCGACTTGCTCGCTGAACGGGCATGCCCCGTGATCACCGATCCCAAGGCCATGAAGGAGGCCCAGCACGATCTTGCTGACGTGCTGAGTCTTGTGCAGTTTTCAGATGACCCCTACGAGGCCGCCAATGGGGCTCATGCAGTCATCGTTTGCACCGAGTGGGCACAGTTCCGCACCTTGGATTGGAAGCGGGTATACGCCAGCATGGAAAAGCCTGCATTCCTGCTCGACGGTCGCAACATCTTGGATTTGAGTGCTTTGCGGGCCATCGGATTCGAGGTCCAGTGCGTCGGCAAGGGATAACTCCATGCATGGTGGAGGCGCGAACCCCGTTGTCCCAGGCCCTCGCCGGCACTTCCTTTGCAGTGGTGACTAGTGGGCTCGCGTGGCTATCTTGTCATCCCCGGCACGGGGATCACCGGACGTTTCCCGCAATGCTTTCTCCCTGCCGGGTCAAATGTCATTTTGGGTTAAAAGGATTTCGTTTCCAGTGAGTTTTTTGGAATAATGTGAAGGAATATTGTGACAAAAAACATCGGTATTATTCTTCTCTTGTTTGCATGCCTCTCTTATGGAAGTCCCGCCGATACGGTTGCACCCGCTGTGACATCCAAAATCATTCCTTGGCGCATGGCATCGGTCGCAAGCCTGGTTTCCGTTTCCTATATGGGCTCGTACTTCCTCGTGTTCAAGGATGGCTGGTGGGATTCCACCGGGAACAAATTCAATTTTCAAGATGACTTCGAATACGCCAAGAATTTGGACAAGGGTGGTCATTTTTTTGCCGGGGTTTTGCTGGCCGAAGGGTTTCACGATGGGTTTCGCTGGAGCGGTGCATCGGAAAGAAGCTCTTATCTTCTCGGGGCCACCATGGCCAGCCTTACCCATGTGGGAATTGATATCAAAGATGGCTATAGTGCGTACGGGTATAGCATGTTCGATGTCCTTTCGGGGACGTTGGGGGGCTTTTACCCAATGGCCAGGCACTATATTCCGGCGATGCAGTATGTCGATTATAAATTCAGCTACTGGCGGAATTCTGATGCATATTGGAATCAACCGGGGGAGCACGCATTTGTGGCCACCGACGATTATTGCAACCAGACTCATTGGCTGAGCTTCAAAATCGACAAAATGTTGCCCACGACTGCAGCGACCTATTGGCCCGATTTTCTGGCGGTGTCCACTGGGCTGGGGGTGCAGGACAAAATCTTTCTGGAAAACCAGCTTGCTCAGGCCAAATACGAGGTCTTTGTAGGCCTGGATTGGGATTTGGAGAATGCGTTCCATCCCAAGACTTTGCAAATGCAGCGGGTCATCCACTATCTCAATTATATCAAATTGCCCGCTCCAACTCTGCAAGTATACCCAGTGCGCAAATTGCAATGGGTGTATCCGATTGCGGTCAGGTTTTAATGTGATTACAGAGCTGGAGTGGGATTCTGCGTTTTTTGGAATGAAGGTTGGCAAGCTGACTGGAATCACCCATTCCGTTGAGATCGAAGAACGAGCATTGGAAGTGGCGCGCTCCGCCGGTTTTAAGCTGCTTTATGCGACCGTGGAGCATCCGCTGGAAGCGACTACGTTGAATCGTTTGGATCGCTTCGGAGTGTTTTTGGCCGACCAAAAGGCTTCGTTTATTTGCTCGGACTTGACGGAAATAACTCGGGAATGTGCATCTCAAATATCCTCCCTTTTGGGCCCCTCGGATCCCGCAATGGAATCTCTGGCCATTTTGGCGGGCGAATTCTCCCGCTTCCGCCTGGATCCTAGGATTCCCAAAGGAAAGTTCGAGGAATTGTATCGGCTTTGGATTCGCAAATCCATTTCCCGGGAGTTTGCGGATGAGGTCATCGTGGTTCGCATTGATGGTGATCTTGCAGGCCTTTTGACCATGAGTCAAAAGGAAACGGTAGGAAATCTGGGACTAATCGCCGTGGATCCCAAATTTCGCGGGCGAGGCGTGGGTTCCGACCTGGTTCAGGGCTTTATGAAATGGAGTGCCGAGCGCGGTTGCCTGTCCTGTATGATCCCTACGCAGCTGGCCAATGAGCCCGCCTGTCGGCTGTATACAAGGGCCGGTTTTAAACTGCATTCCGTGGAATCCCTGCTTCACTTCTGGCTTTAACCCGCTTGCCCCCATGGCGCTTCCAGAAGCTATATTTGGTCCATTCTTCCTTAAGGTCGTATAGCCAATGATCCCATTCAACAAACCCTATCTGACTGGCAAAGAGGCGCATTACCTCTACCAAGCTGTATATTCGGGAAAGTTATCCGGGAATGGGCAGTATACCAAGGCCTGCCAAAAATTTTTTGAAGACCAATACGGATTTGAAAAATCCCTATTGACGACCTCCTGCACCGACGCTCTTGAAATGGCGGCGTTGCTTCTGCGCATTGAGTCCGGTGATGAGGTCATCGTTCCTTCTTATACTTTCGTTTCGACCGCAGTGGCTTTTGTACGCCAAGGGGCCCGGATTCGTTTCTGCGACAGTCGCCCCGATCACCCCGGCATGGATGAATCCCAGATCGAAAGCTTGATTACCCCACGCACCAAGGCAATCGTCGTGGTGCATTACGCGGGTGTCGCCTGCGACATGGATCCCATTCTAGCCCTTGCCCGCAAACACAATTTGGCGGTTGTCGAAGATGCCGCGCAAGCTGTGGATGCCTTTTACAAGGGCCGTCCCTTGGGTGGCTTGGGCAATCTCGGTTGCTTCAGCTTCCATGAGACCAAAAATGTGATTTCCGGTGAAGGCGGTCTGCTTGCGATCAATCGCCGGGAGTATAGCGAGCGTGCCGAAATCCTTTGGGAAAAAGGCACCAACCGGGCGTCATTCTTTCGGGGCGAAGTCAATAAATACGGATGGGTCGATATCGGTTCCTCCTTTCTTCCTGCAGAAACGGTGTCGGCCTTTTTGTTTGCCCAGCTCGAAAATCTCCGTTCGATTCAAGCTCGCCGTAGTGAAATATGGAACCGCTACCAAGAGCGCCTCGCGCCCCTTGAGGCCAAGGGATTGTTCCGTTGCCCTCATATCCCTTCATTTGCATCGAACAACGCCCACATGTTCTATTTGATTCTACCCGACCTTGCGACTCGTAGCGCACTGATCGAACACTTGAAGGCAAATGGAGTTTTGGCGGTTTTTCATTACCTCAGCCTGCATTCAAGTCCGTTCTATGCAGACAAACATGACGGTCGCGAACTGCCTTGGAGCGACTTATATTCGGATCGTCTTGTTCGCTTGCCCTTGTTCTTTGAACTCGCAGACCATCAAGTTGATTTCATTTGTGATCAGATCGGTGCCTTTTTTGGGCCACAGTCTCTTTTGCATGGGACGAGGGTTTGATGTTTCGATTTGTCATTTTTGGCGGTGCGGGTTTTATTGGTCGTCACCTTTGCAAGTTTCTCGCTGAGAAGCATCCCGGTGCAGAGGTTCATGTGGTGGATCTTGCGATCAAAAATCCAGATTCGCTCCACCATTGTGTTGATATCCGTAGTCCGATTAACTTGGATCTTCCCAGGGGAATTCCAACCGTAATTTATAACCTGGCAGCGATTCACAAAACGCCCGGCCATCCCACTCAGGATTACTTTGAGACCAATATGCGTGGGGCCGAAAATGTTTGCACCTTCGCGGAAGGCATCGATGCGCAGACGATTGTCTTTACCTCCTCCATTGCGCCCTATGGCGCGTCCGAAGATTTAAAGACCGAAGATTTTTTACCCATGCCCAATACCCCTTATGGCATTTCAAAGCTCGTGGCCGAACAGATCCACCGGACTTGGCAGGCACGTGCTCTCGGGCGCCGGCTGACCATCCTTCGTCCCGGAATTGTTTTTGGCCAAGGGGAAGGTGGCAATTACACCCGCCTTGCCAAGGCTCTGCGCAAGGGTTTTTTCGCCTATGCCGGGCGTCGCGATACCCTCAAGGCCGGAATTTATGTAAAGGACTTGGTGCGGGTCATGGACCTGATGAGCCAAGCGCAGAATTGCCCCTTTCAGCTTTACAACTGCTGTTTCCCCAAGGCCCCGACCATCGAAAAAATTGTGGAGACCATGATGCAGGTGATGGGAGTCCGTCGTTTTGTTCCCCGAATTCCTGCACGTATTCTCAAAGCTGGAGCCAAGGCTCTGGGCGTCCTGGATTCTGTGGGCATCGGGTTTCATCCTGAGCGGGTGACCAAACTCATGATCAGCACCAATATTTCTGGAGAAAAGCTCCAGCGGGACTACCCCCTGCAATTTGACCTAAAGACCGCTCTTGAAGATTGGTGGAAGGACTGCGGCGGAAAGGGTTTGGAGTAAGCGTGGGACATCCATTTCGATTGAACTGGGTCATTTACCGAATTCATGATTCGCAACTTCTTCAATTTGCCCAAAAATATTTGAAGGGCCGCATGATCGATGTGGGGTGCGGTCGCAAACCATACAAAGCCATGATGGCGCCTTTTGTGACAGAACATGTTGGCGTTGACCATTCCGAGACTAGGCATGGACTGGAATCCGTAGATTTGGTGGGCACAGCCTACTCGATCCCGGCCCCGGATCAAGCGTTCGACAGCTCCATTTGTACGGCGGTTCTAGAACATCTTGAAGAGCCAGGACTTGCCTTGGCGGAGATTAACCGAGTTTTGAAACCAGGGGCGCCTTTGATCCTTAGCGCCCCTTTCTTTTGGCACTTGCATGAAGCCCCCAGAGACTTCTTTCGGTACACCCCCTATGGTTTGCGGCATTTGCTGGAGAAGGCGGGGTTTGAGGTAGTCGAGATGAAGGCCCTGGGCGGATTTGGGGTGATGCAAATGACCATGCTGGCCCATTTTTTATTGTTGCTGAATCGCGGACCTTTGCGGAAGCTTAAGGTAATCGTGATCCTTGGCGCGTTACTTCAGCTAGCAGGATGGTGGCTGGATCGCTTGGTGCCACGGGAGAACTGGGCTTGGATGCATATTTGTGTCGCGCGTAAAGTGGAGGCGGGTTGAGTCTCAAGCAGGCTGCAATCCATAGCGTAAAATGGAATGCGATCTCGGCTGTCACCACGGTGGGAGTCCAGGTTGCCAGAACAATTATTCTCGCCCGGATTCTTGAACCCCGTGACTACGGTCTCATGGGAATGCTGATGGTGGTCATGGGGTTTGCAGACGCCTTTTGCGATGCAGGAATCACCAGTTCAATCATCCACCGGCAAGTTGAAAACCGTCGCACACTCTCTTCCCTTTTTTGGTTCAATTTAGGTACCGGGATCACGGTGTACTTTGTTCTTCTTGCATTGACGCCATTGGTTGTCTGGTATTACCACGAGCCGGTTTTAGCAGCCCTGTCGGCGGTGTTGTTTCTCTCCGTGATATTTAGAAGCCTAGGCAGGCAGTTTGAAGCCATTCTCGCCAAGGATCTTAAGTTCAAACAAATTGCCCGGGTCGAAGTGGTTTCGAGTGTTCTTAGTCTTTTAATCGCCATAGGTTTTGCGGAAAAAGGTTTTGGAGCCTGGTCCCTGGTTTTTTCCCAGGTGGGAAAGGTGGGAATCCAAGGTTTGGTTCAGCTATCATTGAATTGGAAACAGCACCGGCCCCAATTCGAATTCCACTGGTCCGATGTCAAGCCTCATGTAGGTTTTGGCCTTTTTCAACTAGGCGAGATGAATGTTCGCTACCTGGCCCAGCGATTTGACCAGCTGATTCTGGCCCGCATGTTGGGCGCTGGTGCGCTGGGTTACTACAACTACGCCTACCAACTAGTTCTATTGCCAATCAATCGCATTAATCCTATCGTAACGCGGGTGGCATTTCCGGTATTTGCCAAAATTCAGAATGACCAGGAACGTTTGCGGGACTTGTATATGCGGGTGATTCACCTGTTAAGCATTGTAAACGCCCCAGCCCTGGTCTTTATGGCTGTTCTGGCTCCGCGCTTTGTTCCCCTGCTCCTTGGGGACAAATGGATTCCAAGTGTCCAGTTGATTCAGCTTTTTTCCTTAGTTGCTTTCTCGCGAAGCATTGGAAGCCCACTAGGTTCCTTGCTGCAAGCAAAGGGAAGACCGGATTTGGGTTTATACCAGAATATTGCCCTTATGCTTCTCAACCTTCCCATTACGTACATCGGAATTGTAAAGGCCGGCGCGCCCGGTGCGATTCTGGGTCTTTTGCTGGTCCAGCTCATCATCAATGTCCCTTCCTATTTTCTGATATTTAGACGCTTAATTGGTTCTTGTGGCTGGCGCTTTACCCGATCCTGGTCTTTTCCTTTGTTAGCCGCATCCCTTTCTGGGGTTGTTGTTGCGGTCATGGACCAGTTTTTGTTGCAGGGCTTGTCTTCTTGGGTTATTTTGTGCTTGGATTGCCTTGCAGGGCTTGTCCTGTATGGAGGGATTACCTATTGGATGGAACCTGACATTCTGGAACAAATTCAGAAAATTCGTGAAAGAGGCAAGGACTGAGGTTGTAGATGTTGATCCATGTTTTTCCACCCGATGAAAAATATTTCAAGCCTGTGCAGGAAATGTACGAGACTGCGCATCCCAGTGGCAACCGCTTCTTGGTCGTGGGTCCAAACAGTCAAAAGTTTCAAATTAGAGACAAAAGGATTCTTTTTGTCGGTGAGTTTGATTCCCTCCGGACGGAGTTCCTGGGACTGGTAACAGGGGCGAGTGCAATCCTGTTTCATTTTCTGGATGTGGAAAAAATTCGGTTGGTGGAATTGCTTCCTCCTGGCGTTCCCTTGATTTGGCATTCCTGGGGAATGGATTTGGTCAAGGCCATTCACCCGAGTCCATTTTTGATTTCATATAAGCCAGACACAAGGCGTCTTGTATCTGGGGGCACGAGGTTTGGCTATTTCAAAAAAAATGCCAGGGAACAAGTCAAGCGGATTTTGAGAAGAAGCAATGAATACCAAACTCGTCTGGGTCATTCCCTAGGTCGGTTCTCCGGCATGACGACGGGCACGGAACAGGAATACGCCCAAATCAAGTCCAAGTACGGGACAATGGCTCCAACCCACCATCCGTTCAGCTATGTTTTCTTGGACGCTTCCGAAATGCGGATGGGGCAGGGTGAAAATATTCTGCTTGGAAATTCCAGTTGGGCCTACAATAACCATGCGGAGGCCTTCAGCCAGCTCCGGCGGTCCGATCTGTCGGGACGCAAGGTCATCGTTCCGCTCAGCTACGGCGATGTCCATTATCGGGAGCAAATTCTCAAACTCGGTCATCAAATGCTCGGCGAGCATTTTATGCCTTTGCATCAATTTATGCCTAGGGAAGAGTACGGGCGTGTGATGTCTAGCTGCGGGTATTTTATTTCCAACAGCGTAGTGCAAATGGCGGCAGGGAACATTTTGCTTGCGATCGAAATGGGACTTCGGGTTTATTTGGATCCCTGCAATCCATTTTTCTCGTTTTACCGGAGCCATGGTCTGAAGATCGATGATGTTCGGGACATTGGCGCTGTGCCAGGCTATTGCTTTAAGCAATTGCCCGGGCAAATCCGTCAGGAAAATTTCCGCCTAGCCCAGAGCCTGTTCAGCAAAGAAGTCGTGTTTCGGCAGTGCAAAGACCTCTGCCGAATCTATGAACCAGGGTTATCGGAAAATTCTTTTTCTTAATAGGTGTGCAACTAGGCGGATCCATTCCTTCACCGGGACGCGATTGGGAAGCTGGAAAAACAAGCGCTCCAAAAGTGTTGTTCCAGGGGAATTCCAAAGCACATCGTCTTTTTTTGCCTTAAAGAAAAATGACCCGGGCTGTTGGTGCTCAATGTTCAATTCCCAGGGCCGCAAGGACAGCCCAAAGCTTTGCTGACATGCCTTGACGGGTCTGCGGGTAATCAGTAAATCGTGGCGGTAGCCGTTATTGGGCTTACTGCCGTAGAGATCCAGCTCGAAAAGGGGGGTGGAGCTATTTTCAAAATAATGGTCGTAGCGTGCAGGGGTTTCTTCAAATTTTGGAAATGGGAAGGTCCGCGAAATTCCTTGAAGAAGGGGGACTTGGAACAGCGCGCCGTTCTTTCCGGCATTTTCCCCAGGATCACCACAGTTGGTCGAGAGAGCATGAAATGGGTAAACCCAAGTGGTTTTCGTTTCAATGCAAAAAGAGGCAAAGAGCTTAAGCCAAGAGGATTTTGACCATTTGCGGATGCTGGCAGGCAGGTCTTCATGGAGCTCAAAGGTCTCATTTGCCTGGAGCCAATCCGAAAATCGCTTCCATTGATCCGCCGTCCAGGCCTGGCCCCAGGAACAGGGGAAAGCGAGGAAGAAGCTGGAGAACGGGGTGGGGATGGGAGCGAAGGGCTCTTGTGCCACCATATTGAAACGATGGGAATACAGGGCGATACCCGCGACGACGTTTTGGGAGGAATAAAAGTCCAAAGCGGCCAGGGCGTAATGGTAAAAAGATTGGGCGACGATTAAGTCATCCTCAAGCATAATGATGGAGCCATACTTCTGGCTCAAATCCCCACAAGCCAAGACGTGCGCACGAAGGCCAAGGCGTGCGGGCCGGAGCAACACTTCTTTGGAACCGTGATTCCACACAAAGTCGCAAGCAACTCGATAGCATTTGTCTGATTCGCAATGATCCAGGCTGATGATCAAGGAAATGTTTGGGGAGGGATAGTCTGCGAGGGCGAGAGAGTTCAGGAGGCGCTGCAAAGACAGGGGTCGATTGTAGCCCAGGCAAATAATGGCGGGCATCATCGAGGTTCCGCTTGTATCAGGTTGTCGATGTTTTGGAAAAGATGCGCACGGGCACGGATCCATTCTTCAGTTTGGTCCCACCAGCGCAACCTTTGCAGGTATGCGGTTTGCTCTTGCGAAAACCGGTTGCGAATGAGCTTGGCAGGAAGACCGCCGACAATGGTAAAGGGGGCCACATCTTGGGTAACCCAGGCTCCAGAAGCCACAATGGCGCCATCTCCAATGCGTACCCCTGCGCGAATCCGCGCATCTGCCCCAATCCAAACATCGTTCCCGATTTCCACGTAAATTCGGGCTACGGGATTTGCAAACCGAAATTCATCAAAAGCCTGCTCGCCTACATAGGCGAACCCGACCTGGTTTCGGGTGGAATAAAAAGCCGGATGGGTAGAAACAAAAGTGTGGGTCGGGTGTTCTCCAACCACAAGGTGTACTCGTGGACCAATGGAGGAATAGCGTCCAATTTGGCAACGAGGAAGGGAACAGTCTTCGCCCACGTAGGACCCGGTACCGACTTCCGTGGACCGAAGATTGCTTCGCACGCAAATGAGGTTGTGCCCCTGGAGTCGGGTTTGTGCATCGAGGCGACAGGGGCTCTCAACCACGCAATGAGCCCCAATTCGCCCCATCAGGCGAAGGTGCCAATACCGGAGAATGCAAAAAATCATTTTCAACGAACAACCTCACCTCGAAATCTAGGAATTCTCAAGCAGACGACTAAAAACGTACATTTTAGCCATGATCAAAAAATGGGCCAAACGGACTTTTCGGCGGTATCGCGTCGTCATTTCATGGATCCATGCCTTACGATTGAGACGGCATGGCGTAGTGGTGGGTTCGGGCTGCCTCTTTTTTGGAAGCCCCATTGTCCGCAATCGGGGTTCGATCCAAATTGGAGAGGGCGCTGTGCTCCGCTCCTCCCGCATGGCAAATCTGTCTAGCCTAGGGACAAAATTGATTCTGGATGTTCGAAATGGGGGCTCCATCAGCATTGGGCCTAGGACCGGACTTTCCAATTGTATCCTGATTTCCCGGGCCCACATTGAAATCGGCGAAGGAACCTTTATTGGGGCCGATGCCAAGATATTTGACAATGACTTCCATTCCCTGAATCCCGAAAATCGGCGGCATTGGGCCGAGCGTGATATCATTTCTCGGCCGATTTTGATCGGAAAGCGCTGTTTTATTGGAGGTGGGGCCATTATTCTAAAGGGTGCGGTGATCGGGGATGAGGCGGTGATCGGCGCGGGTGCGGTGGTTTCGGGGACGGTGGGGCCCAGGGAAATTTGGGCTGGAAACCCTGCAAAAAAGGTTAAGGACCTAGATTTTTGATTTTCTGGGGTTCCATCCCATATTGTTATTTTTACATTGTCGCACCCAAAAAGATGTTCGATTTGGGTGTTTTGGTGGTTTTGGGTTTGGTGGGATGAAGCAACTTCGTGTCGCAGTAATTCACTATTGGTTCGTCACGTGGCGTGGCGGCGAAAAGGTCGTTGAGTCGATTCTCAAAATGTTTCCCCAGGCCGATGTCTATACGCTTTTTTATGACGAATCGGTTTGTGGCCCCTATTTGAAAGGGCACAAAGTTTTTAGCTCCTCCCTCAATACGCCATTTTTTCGTGCCCGGCACCACCAGGTTTTCCCCTTGTATCCTTGGGGTGTCAAGTCCCTGAAGTTGCAAGGCGAGTACGACCTGATCATCAGCTCGGAATCCGGGCCTGCCAAGGGAATTGTGAAGCCGGCCGGCGTTCCCCACCTATGCTACACCCATACACCCATGCGCTATTGCTGGGGCTTTACGGAAGAATACTTGAAGTCCGTGCCATCGTTTTTGCGGGCTCCCCTGCGCATTGCTTTTGAGCGCTTGCGCCGTTACGATATTTCCACGATTGATAATGTGGATCGTTATATTGCAAATTCTCTGAATGTACAAAGCCGGATTGAGCGGTTCTACCACAAGCCTGCATCTGTGGTGTATCCGCCCATCGCGCTTGATCTTTTTTCCGAGGCGAACCTGGTCAAGACGCGACCCTCCCAGCGGGAATATTACCTCTCTTTTGGTGCCTTGACGCCCTACAAAAACATTGGGCTTTTGGTCGAGGCGTTTAACGCCAGCGGGGCAAAATTGGTGGTGATTGGGCAGGGAAGCGAACTCTCCAGTCTTCGCCCTAAGGCAAACTCCAATATCGAATTCATGGGCCAGCAGGAATGGCCGGTCGTTCGCGAAAAAATAATGGGAGCTAAAGCCCTGCTCTTCCCGGGCGAAGAAGACTTTGGCATGATTCCGCTCGAAGTCATGGCGCACGGAGTTCCAGTGATTGCATTGAAAAAAGGTGGCGCACTGGAAACGGTTCGTTCCATTGAAGGACGTACAGCCGATTCAACCGGGGTATTCTTTGCGGAAGCTACGGTTTCCTCTCTTCAAATGGCCCTGGATCAGTTTGAAGTCATTCAGGATGAATTTAATCCTCAATTTATTCAGTCCTACGCCCGTCAGTACGGGGAAGACATATTCCAAGCCAAGTTCATGAAGGAAGTTGAGGCCCTGCTGGGCTCCTAATCCGTTTCCTGGATTCGTTCCTTAATTTTCGGGTGGTTGTTTTTCCACCAAAAAAGCACAAGCACAAAGAAGCAGCCGAAGAGCGCCCCCACAAAAATCGCCGCAACAAAGATCAGCTTCCTTTTGGGACTAGATTTGCTGGTTGGAGGTTCCGGTGCTTGTAAAATCTGAAACTGGGACGACTTTTTGCTAATGTTGATCTGAGCCATCTCGTATTGCTTGCGAAATTCTGTAACCAGATTGCTGTAGGTGGCGCTCTCCTGTCCCAGGCGATCTTCCTCAAGCATCTGGGTGGGGGAGATGATCATGCGGTTATTGAGGCGGTAGTATAGAAGCCGGCTTTCCGCTTTGGAAAGAGAATCCTTGAAATCGACATATTTTTGATAGAAAAAGTCACGTTCAGTGATGGTGGTGCGAACCCTGTTTTCCTCCACATAATTTTGCAACTCATCAATGATGAACTGGTTAATGGCACAGGAAAGGACGGGGTCGGGAGTGGTTACGGTAAGAACTTGGGACATGGGACTCCCTTCAAAAACAATGGCGCCCAGGAGGTAATCGGAAAGCATGGACCGCATGATCCGGTACCTGGAAATATTGGGGAGTTGAGGCTCAAGCCCGTTAGTGTCCAGTTTTAAAACCTGATCCAAGGTTGCAGAATCCTTGGACAATGTGGGCCATTTTTTGGCAATAATCTTTTTCAGGATTGTTGGGGAGGTGATGATCTGTGGGTAAAATTGCTCGATGGAGCTGTTGGATGCCCCGAGATTCATTCCCATCAGGCCTGCAATACCTGCAATTTGTCCCATTTGCCCGCTAAGTTGGGACACTTGCTGGGGAAGCCAAATACTGGTGACTTTGTATGTTGGGGTGGCCAGCAGGGCGTAGGCAGTTGCAAGGCCTGTGACGATGGCTGTGATCAGAAGGATCCAAAGCTTGCCCTGCCAAAGAGCCAATAGTAGACGAATTAAATCGACTTCTTGGGTGTCGGTGATGATATTGGAATGGGAGCTCTTGGATTGTTCGGTCATGGGTTCAAATATACCAATTCGATCTCTATTCGTTTGAGGAATTCTAAATTGGATGAATGCCCGAAATTCTGGTGATCTTTTGTTTCCACAACCGCAGAGCCAAAACAGAGGCCTGCATCCGTTCTTTGCTGGCCCAAACTGGGCTTGCTCAAGAATTCCAATTTCGGTTTTTGGCTTTTGACGATGGGAGCACCGACGGAACTGCCGACGCCTTGCGCAAGCTCGATTCTTCCCTGCAGGTTCTTCAAGGCGATGGAACCTGGTTTTGGGCGCGGAGCATGGCGAAACTTTATCAGACTAGCAAAGAAGAGTCTTTCGACTTCCTTCTTTTAGTCAATGACGATGTAGTTTTCAAACCCGATGCAGTGCACCTCGCCTTGGCGGATCAATGGTCGGCCATGTCCCTGTTGTCCAATTCTGAATTCGAACCTGTCGTGGTGGGAAAGATTCAAGACCCCGTTAGCGGTTGTTGGACCTATGGCGGGCAATGCTTCCGGAACCCTCGGTTCCCCATTTGGTTTGCTTCGGGCCATCCGGGGGATGGATTGCAAAGGGTCCACACCTTCAACGCGAATTTCCTTTTGATTCCGCGTTCCACCGCCCTTTCCTTTTCTCTCGATGGTCGCTATTCCCATGCCTTTGCGGACATTGACCTAGGCTTGCACATGACCCGCCGGGGCGTACCCATCTTTCAGTCTAGTGATTTTCTCGGTAATTGTCCCCGGAACCCCCAGCAGGGATCTTGGCTGGACCGATCGCTTTCGTTGAGAACGCGCCTTGCTCTCATCAATACCCGAAAAGGGATGCCATTCCTGGACCGGCTTCGCTATGCGAGACGAAACGGTGGAGTATTCTGGCCACTTTTTTTTCTGCAACCCTATGTGCGATTTGTGCTGTCCCTGGTTACAGATTTTGGAAAATTTCGCGGACCTTCCGCTCAAATGCGTTAAGGTCAAATTCCTGTGCGCGCCTGAGCGCATTGGCGCTCATGGTCGCATAGAGTTGCGGGTTTTGTAAAAAATGATCCACCGCATCCGCAATGGCGGTAGCGTTCTGTACCGGAACCAGGACTCCGGTTTCTCCATCGAGGGTAATTTCGGCCTGGGCGCCAATATTGGTTACGATGGCGGGGATTCCAAAACTGTAGCCTTCCATGGGAACTCGGCCAAAAGCTTCTTCGGAGATGGACGGCATACAAATCAAATCAATTTGGTCGCGCAGGAGGGAGTCGACTTGGTCAGTAAACCCTTTGAGCTCCACGCCTGGGGAGGCCAATTGGGTTAGCTTGGATAACTCGGGTCCAGTGCCAAAAATCCAAATGCGGACTTTTTCTGGGAATTTAAGCTGGCTGTGCGCCTGGATCAAATATTCCAATCCCTTCCAGGGAAGCAAGGAGGCAAAGGCCGCCACGATGATGGGGGACTTCCCTTCGATGGATTTTGGTTTTGTGGAGTTCTGGAGTCTGATTGGATTGTATAGGTGGATTCCCTGGGGGGCCTGCAAGTTCTGGAGAACCGCTTTGGAAACACAAATGACCAATTTGGTTTCGCGTAGAATCCACTCGAGTGGTTTAAAGAATATGGAATTGCGGTTATCAAAATTCCGGGCATGGTACACCAAAGGAATGCCAGTCACCTTGGCCAGGGTCCAGGCCAGCACGAGAGTTTTTTTGCTGGGAGCATAGAGGATGCAATTTGTCGCTTGTAGTTTGGAGCTACGAAGAAGAAGATATAGGCGACCCAGATTCCAAAGAGTAAGCAAAGGGAAGAGAAGGATTTCCAGCGGGCCGATGCTGAAACTGGCTTTGTCTCCATTGACAATTTTTCCAAAGGAGCGAAGGAGAACAACAGGGGAACCGGTTCGCTGGCTGGCTCCCTGGGCGAAGCGGGAATTGGCCACCGAATCGGTGATGATCAAATTAAAGCAGGGCATCAGGGCTTGGATCATTTCCAGGGATCCTTTTTGCCCTCCTCCAAAACCAACTTTGCGACTGTCTTCAAGAACAAGAATGGTCTTGCGCATGGGACTAGCCGACTGATGGATGAGAAAGCGCTTCGAGCATGGCCTGGCGGGTACGGTCGGCGGAGTATTCTTCCTGAACTTTGCGATAGCCCGCGATGCCCATTTGGACTCGCATGGATGGATTCTTTTCGAGTTCAATCAGGTGATTGGCCATGGACCGGACGTCCTTTTCGGGTACCAGGAAGCCGTTGATGCCGTGGTCTATGATGTAGTGAGGTCCGCCACTGTCAAAGGAAACCACTGGGCAAGCGTGAGCCCAGGACTCGATCAGGGTGCGACCAAATGTTTCGGGTCCACCAAATTCGGAAATGGAGGAGTTCACCACAACCATGGCCTGTTGATAATAGGATTCAACGGAGTTGGTATAAGCCTCGAAGCGGATCTTGTGCTCCAGACCTGCTTTCTTGATGGTGTTGCGAATTTGTAATAGATGCGTTTTATCGATTATCTTGCCTACCACGACGAGGGTTAGGTCGGGAGATTCTTGCACCGCCAAGGCAAAGGCATCCACCAAATAATTGATTCCCTTCCAACGGGAAACCATGGCCAGGCAAAGAACCATCTTGGAATCCATAGGATGTACGGGAATGGATGCAGGGTGGTTCGCAAAATTGGGGATTTCCACCACGGGCCAATGGGGTAAAAAGTGCTCCCTTTCCGTTACTGCTTTGGAGGGCACCAATAGGGTTGCCTTTCCGATCAAGGCCCAAATGAGGCGTTGATTTTTCCACTGAAAGTCCCGGACGAATACAAACTTAGGTACGTGGGCCAGACCCAAGCGAGAGAGAATTCCCAGGAACATGGCGGCTTTATTTGTGTTGGTTAGGATAATCCCTGGCTTGACCTGGAGGACTAGTTTGCGCAAAAACAGGACATTGGCGAACATTTTTCGCAGGCCCTTGCCTCGCTGGAGGGCGTGGACATGAACACGGGGGTTGGCCAGCTTGTTCAAATTGGTGACATGGTGAATGTTTTCTGCGCAAATATGCACCAGGTAATGGCGCGAAAGCTCCATGACAATGCCCTCCATGGAGCGGGGAGCACCACCGTAGCCACCCGAGTTGGAAAGAATCAAAAGAGGTGTATCAAGCGAGTGTGTCATGGGCTTTGTGGACCTGGAACAGGTGAGCTAGGCTTAGGCCAAGGAAAAAGGCGATGAAGGGGTCTTCCACCACTCCGGTGGTAATCCCGTAAATAAAGACCAATACAGAAATCAGGAAAAAGAAGTGATCATCTTTGAACTGGTAGATTTTCAATTTCCAGATCTGCCAGAGCCAAGGGACATAAAGCGCAAAAGATAGCATTCCCATAATACCAAAGAAATACACATACATATTGTCTCCCGGGCTGTAAAACGCCTCTTTGCCGACCTGGGGGGTGCCGATCCCGCCAATTCCTCGGCCGATGAGCCAGGATCCATGATGGTTGATCATTTCCAGAGCATTGGGCCAGGTTTGGACCAACCGTGTCTGGAAGGATCCCAGGGCAATCTTGAGGATGATGTTGTTTTTGAAAAGGTTGCTAAAGTCGAAAAAATAGGAGAGTGCCGGGAGAAGAATTCCCACGAAGACACCGGACAAGGGAAGCAGGCGAATGAGTATGCTGGGTAAAAATCGCTTCCCGACAAAGT
The DNA here is from genome assembly GCA_903876665.1 of uncultured Fibrobacterota bacterium. Classification (GTDB taxonomy): domain Bacteria; phylum Fibrobacterota; class Fibrobacteria; order Fibrobacterales; family Fibrobacteraceae; genus CAIRAY01. The sequence goes on from CAIRAY010000155.1 coordinate 23,643, forward strand.
ATAGAGTCAGGCAAAGCCAGGCCACCAAAACACCCTTGGTCGTGGTAACTGCGATTACTGCCAGAGCCGCAAACCAAACCGCAAGTTTTATATAGGTATTGGATCCAAATGCAATGTAGGCGAGGGCTGCGATGATGGCTTGTTTGGCCAGGGAATAGGATGCACGAGAAAACCCCGCAACGCGTTCCAGGCCATGGGTGGTCCAGGCCCGAGCCCCTTGGATTTCTTCGCCACCCACTTCAAAAGAAAACCCCGACCAGGGTAAGGCGAATTGAACGTCCAATAGGGCACCCAGTGCGATTACAATGAAGGACACCAAGGCCATGGTAGGCATGAGGTGTTGGTATCGAGTGAAAAAGCCTTGGTAAGCGACGATTCCAAACATGAGGGGAGTGAATACATAGATGCCAAAAGCGACTTGTTTGGGGACTCCAAACATGAAGATTCCTACTCCTGCAAAAACGGAAACGATCATAAATCCAAAAACGGCAAAAATGGGGCTACGCATTTCGGACAATTTTACGACACAATGTACGGCGAGCACGCCTAGACTGGCTGCTACAGGGAGGTAGACCAAGGGCCCGAGCCCCACCATGCCAAAGGCCCAGCGTAAAAATCCATCCAGGATTTTGAAAGAAAGGAAAATTATGGCTACAACGCCATAGACCCAGTGAAGGGAGACAAAGCCAAGGGCCAGTCGATTTTTCGTATTAAGGGGCATGCACAGTGATAAATAGAGGGGATTTGTCGATTTTTAA
>CAIRAY010000156.1 GCA_903876665.1 uncultured Fibrobacterota bacterium
ATGAAAGACTCCTTCAAGTTGTTGGTTTAAAAACGCCCAGGATTTGACTGTCAATTGTTGTAAATCCTTAAGCATGCGTAGGTGCAAGCGCAGTGAGCGCCCCAAATCCAGGGCCTTGGCCAAGTCATTGCGGTTACCACGCTGTTCGAGCAACGCTTGAATGATTTCCACCATACAGACGATCTCTTCGCAGGCCTTGGCGCCAAGCTTCTTTGCATCGGCAAGAACCGATTCCAGCGATGATCGAGGAAAGCCCAGCCAGACCACCTCTTCGCCGACCTTTTTTATGATACGACGGTGGATACGGTATGGGCGCAGATGATTTACGAACAGAAAAGCCGAGTATTCCCAAGCTTGAAAGAATAGACGATCGCGAACGAGCATCAAACCCTTGCGCTCCGATTCATTTTTTAAAATTTCCTCAATGATCATGACTTTTCCCTTGTAACATAAAATCCGACCCAGCCCACGGGCTGGTTTGAACACGAATACTAGCCCTTGCTACGCTGGGGCAAATACAAATACACGCACTTTGCCTTCCCCACAGGGGATAGCACCCCGCTAACAACCAAAGGTTGAAGCGGTTGCTCGATCGGCTAAGGGCCCTTGCTGAGGCTCTGTGCTTCAGCACAGGAAGGGGGCTTGTCCACCTGATCGCCGAAGTATGTACAAACCCGGTTGCTCCGCGAATTCATTCGCGCCAGAGCATCCGAGGGATGGACCCGCTCTCCGCTACGCGGAGGGCTCAGATGGAGTCTTGGAGGCAACGTACTGAGAACCCGTAGGTCTGGAGGCTGACGTTCGAGTCCACTCTCGGGAGGAAGCTGGTCATGTACCGGTTCCAGGCGTTGGAACTCCCATTGGCTGTAGCCGTCCAGAAGTTCGCGTAGATGCCAACCATGTTGAACGAACCGCTGTAGTAGTAGCCGCCGGGCAAAGCGGAAAATTCGCAATTGTCCGTTCCCCTATTTGGGTTCCACAAGGTGCTGTTGGCCTTGAGCTTGGTCCCGGCCGTTGTAGTCCCGCCAACTTTCGCTTCCAGAACATTCCACTCCGTAGTGTCCGGCAAGTGCCAGCCACTCGGGCAAACGGTCTTGGCCGTGGCATAATCATACAGTCTGCCATAGGTGGTGCAATTAGTAGCGATGCCGTCATAGCAGCGCGAGCCCGCTGTGGCCGCATAATTCAGGTTCTCGGCCATCCAGGTCTGGGAGCCAATAATCACGGTCTTATAGGTCTGCCCACTGTATACAAGAGGAGTGCCCGGAGTCCCCGAGGACGCAACGGAAGTCCCACCACCCGTGCTCGACGACGACCCCGTTGCCACGATGCTCGAAGTCCCGACACCCGTGCTTGACGAGGACATTTCAACCTGGTATACCTTTGTAACGCAACCCATAATGGCGAAACACAACGGAAGAACGCACAAAACAGCTATTCGAATTTTCATTTAGATTCTCCCAACGCCATTATGGCTCCGCTCATCACACAAAGGAACGACTCCCATTCGTAACCGATTAGCTCTGGGGGGTTATTGAAGATTCCCTTTAGCAGTTCAACGGGAATTCGGCGAATATCAAAATCCATTCCCTGCACGCTCTCTTTTCGGATCACGTGCTTTTTATTCTTTGGCAGGGCCCAGAGCGCGCGAAATCCCGTTTCTACCCCACTCTGAATATACACGACATTCATTGGCAACAGCGCGTTCCTATATGGCCAGGTTGCCCTAGGGTTTTGTTGCGCAATTTTCCAAAATGCATAGCGCAGGGCAGCATCATAAACGAACAACTGGGCATAGTACCGGCATTTGCTTGTCCTTTCCGGGTTTCTAAATGCCAAAATCTGAACGACCAATTCATCAAAGGTTGTTGCGTTGTCCAATTTTTCGAAAATTAACTTTTGAGAGAACCACTTGACCGCTTCCTCCCGAACAACTAACTGAATATTGCCCTGATGCCCGAGCACGCGGTCTCGTCCAAAAACACCAGGAACGCCAACAGGAATTTCCCCGCACATCACGGAAGCAACAGTCTTCCAGCCCTCCTTGGGTATACTTGCCATGCAATCGGCAAGCCATTTAAGACTTTCACAGGCACATTCGTCACTTCCTAATTTGAAAGACTGAATCAGGTCATGCAAATGCCTTTCATCATTCTCGTTTAGCTTTTTCATTTAATTCCTCCAATCATTATCACGGCGGCAACTCGGCATTCGCCGTAGTGCCAATACCAGGCTCATGGAGGATTCTTTAAGCACTGGACTGAAATTTTGTTTGGGAGAAAAATGAACAGTAAATTTGCGCACAAGGATGGAGGCCTCCTTGCATAAATCCACACCAAGTCTGCACTCCACGGGGATGGCAGGCAATGGTTGACCAGGCTTTTAGTGTTAATTCAAGGACGGACGGACGGACGCGAAGTCCGTGCCGAATTATGTTGGTAAGAGGCACCCGTCATAAAGGGGAATGTAGAAAAAGGATTTGGAATATCGGGGAAATAACGAACAGGAATCCGTCAGGGCACGATGGCCTCGTCATGGCCATAGTCTTGTCATGGCCCTACCTAGTATTGTCATGGCCGGAACGGCCGATGTGCTGCCAGTTACGGTTACTGGCAGCTATGCAAAGCTTGGCCACTTAGGGCTTTGCCCTTTCCACACAGTGGATATGTGCCTGTAACCGCTGAAGCGGAACAGGCATATCATCCACACAGTGGATATGTGCCTGTAACCGCTGAAGCGGAACAGGCATATCAAGTCGAGCACTATCCAC
>CAIRAY010000157.1 GCA_903876665.1 uncultured Fibrobacterota bacterium
GTGCCGGCTTTGGAAATTCGGTCGGAGGGGGCGTTACATTGGGGGCATATCTGCTTCTTCATGCATATTTTGACGTATGCGACGAAGAGTTGGTTCGCTTTCTAGCGAAATATTTTCATTTTTGCCAGAATGGACCAACAGGCTTGTAGGGCAGTTTATAAGGGTTTTAATGGTTAGTCGTTGCTCCGATTCCGTCACCCTAGCTTGGCTAGGGTCTAGGGTCACGAGTAACGATCAATTCCTTAACCATCTTACCCTGTGGAGGCATGGAATGTACTTGAATTCATAGGACATCATTTTGATAGGGAGGCAGTAGATTCAATCAAAGTACATAAGGAGAATCCATGCCAAATATTTATAGAATACTCGAGCAATCCATTCTGCTTTTAGTGCTTGCCTGTGGGTTTGTCCAGGCGCAGTCCTTTAGCAACCCCATCCGCAACCCCGAGAGCGCCGACCCCCATGTCACGCAAAAAGATGGGATCTACTATTATTTGTTCACGACTGGCGATGGCGTGTGGATTCGAAAGGCAGCTCGCTTGACGGATGTGGGCAATGCCACAGGGGTCAAAGTGTGGAGCTGGAATACCGTGATCAAGGCTCATGTCTGGGCTCCAGAGCTACACTATTTGAACGGCAAATGGTATGTGTATGCCAGTGGGAGCGTGACGGGGAATAGCGACCCGGCCAGCATGCGCATGTTTGTGCTGGAGGCCAATAGCTCCGATCCCATGGGTTCCTATACCTACAAGGGCCTGTTGAGCGCCAAGTATGCCATTGATGAAACGGTATGGCAGGACCCCGCAAACGGCAATATATATATGGCGTGGTCCCAGTGGGATCAGAACATCCCCATGGCGACGGCTTCCGACTATATCCAAACGACCTACATCACAAAAATGCTTTCTCCCACACAAATGGGAACAACTCAAACCCGAATTTCTTATCCATCCAATTCCTGGGAAAAGCAAGGCTGGTGGGTCAATGAAGGTCCCATGTTCCTAAAGCGGAACAACAAATTGCATATCACCATTTCCGTTAGTGGCTGCTCGACTCCCGATTACGCATTGGCGCTTCTTTCCAATGAGGATGGGAATTACCTCAATTCCGCATCCTGGAAAAAATCAACCACCCCTGTATTCATGCGCAACGAAACCAATAAAGTTTGGGGACCTGGTCACAACGCCTTTGCCAAATCCCCTAATGGAGCGGAGGATTGGATTATTTACCATGCCAAGAGCTCTTCAAACAACACCAACGCCGATCGCAGCACGCGCATGCAAAAGTTCACCTGGGATGCCAATGATTACCCGGTATTTGGAGCTCCTGTCGCAACAGGCGTGGCTCTTGCGATACCCGCAGAGGGTCGGGTAGCCAGTAGCTCCCTGTGGGATTTCAATTTGGGGACTGAAGGTTGGACTTCTGCCAATAATTCCACACTAACAGCATCGGGAGGCAATCTTCAGGTTCAGGTGACTGGGGGTGATCCATACATTTACTCCCCAAACAACTTGGATATGAACCTTGCAAACTATAGTGCCATCGCTCTAAAGGTGCGCAACCAGACTAGCGATAGCAAAGGCGAAATGTTTTGGGGAACCGATTTGGCGCCGGGGTTTTCCGGCACCCGTAGTGTTCAGTTTTCGATGGTGCCCAACGACAATGCGTATCGGACATCCTTGATCAATATGACCGGCAAATCGGGCTGGAGCAACACGCTGAAGCAATTGCGGTATGACCCTGCTGCGTTTGCCTCTTCGGGGAGCCTTTCGGTGGACTGGATCAAATTGGTGGGGGGTTACCCAAGTGGGGCCAAGGCCGTTCCCGGCACCATTCAGCTGGAAGACTATAACATGGGTGGCGAAGGCAATGGCTATCATGATTTGGATGTCGTCAATGCGGGTGGCGGATTCCGCGCCACCGAAGGAGTGGATTTGGAGGCAACAAGCGATGTAGGTGGCGGTTACAATGTGGGTTGGATCAATGGAGGCGAGTGGCTTGAATACCTGGTCGATGTCTCCAGTATGGGTCAGTACGATTTGGACCTGCGAGTGGCTGCGAGCACAGCGGACAACCAGGTTCATGTAGAATTCCAAGGCGAAAACAAGACGGGCACGATCCTGGTAAACAGCACTGGTGGCATTCAGGTCTATTCCACAAAAACAGTTCGAGTCACTTTGAATGCCGGCCGCCAACTCATGCGCGTTTATGTGGACAAGAGTTCTGGTGGGTTCAACCTCAATTGGGTTGCGCTTCGGAAAGTCCCTGTGGTAATCAAGAAGGTTTATGGAACCTATTTGTTGACCTTCCATAGTGCCGCGCTCTCTCAGCTACACAAAGTGTATTTCCAAGTCGATGGAAATTTCAACGGGGGCCACAGCTACAATGACATTTCCCAAACGCGCCAGATTCTGCAAAACATCAAGGATGCGGGCATCACCTTTCTAATTCTGGATATGACCAATAACCTGCAGTGGGATGCTGTCCAAGGGTCCTTTCTTGCAATCGACAATATTCAGAAAGTGGCTGCCGAAAAGGGCATGACCTTTGCAATTTTGCTTGCAAGTATCGATAATCCAGGTGGCTCCCATGAAGCGCGAGCACAGATTATATGGGAGAAATATGCGCAATTACCGCACTACCAGAAGAATCCCTATACCAATAAGCCTATTGTCACCCTTTTTGACGTGACCGATCCTACCATTCTTCGGGGCACCTATTTGGATAAATTCCAATTGGAATCCGCATCCCAGAGTTACTGGGGCTACCGGAATATGAAAGGCTCGCCCGATAACACGGTGCGCTTTGTTTCGCCAAATCCCGGAGTCAATGGAAACCCAGTCGTGGACTGGAGTCGCGTCTCACCGACCGAGTGGGAGACCCGTGTGAAGTGGGCCAAGGAAGCTACGGTATTTTCGATCATCGGCTCTTATGATGATCACTGTGATGGTTTGTTCTGGGGCATCGCCAATTCCAAGAACCACTGGATCGATCCAAACTACCCAACGGTAAATACATACTATCATCCCGACACCAAAGATGAATGGCAATACTATAACATCGTAAAATCCGTTTTGACGGGGTTGGGCACATCGAGTTCATCTTTAGCGGTGTCATCGTCCTCAAAACCCTCGAGCTCGTCGGTGGCTGTGTCGTCTTCATCCCGGCCTTCGAGTTCGTCGGTGTCCGTGTCATCGTCCTCAAAACCCTCGAGCTCATCGAAGATTGTGTCGTCGTCCTCCAAGCCATCCAGCTCATCTGCGGTTGTCTCCTCTTCCTCCGCAAATGCGGGACTATGTGCCACAGCGGAACTGGTGACGAGTGGTGGCTCCCGTACTGTAGCGGCCAAAGGTTCCTGCTTTAAGGTCGATGCACGCAACTACAAATTGGGGGCTTTATTCAGTGTCCGGCACACAACATCCAATGCGCAAACCCGCACCCTCTGGTATGGTGGCACCGATCAGAATGTGACCACCTGTGGCCATAAAGCCGTGGAGATGAATGGAAACGGGGCGCAATACAACAACATGGTTGTCGGGAAAGACGCATCTGGGTACGCTTGGATTCAAGTGATTCCCACCAACGGAGTAGCCACCCCGATCTACATGGATATGCAAAATTGGCAAAATGGAGCGGGCTGCGGGATTCCAGCCATCAAGCCAGCCCCACCCATCCCACCCTATGATTTGGTGGAGGTGATCACCGTTGAAGAAGCCACTTCGCTCCAAACTTCCCAGGCCTTTGTGGGTGATGGCTGGAGTCAGTATCGTGGCCCGGTAAAAGTCTACGATCTAATGGGAAACCTTAGGGGAGTCATGGCCTGGAATGGCCATGCGCCAGTAGAAAATATGACCATGGGGAAGGGAGTGTTCCTCCTGCGCATTCCTGGTTCTACGCTTAAGCCAATGAAGATGTTCTTCGAATAATTTTTGCTTATCCATTCTTTTCAGCTCTTCTTACGAACGTCGTCACTGGTATTGCGACATGCAAGGTGTTTATGGATTGTCATACCCGGTTGTTCTTGTCATGCCCGGCAGTTCTTGTCATGCCCGGCAGTTCTTGTCATGCCCGGCTGTTCTTGTCATGCCCGGCTGTTCTTGTCATGCCCGGCACGGGTATCACAGAACTCCGGTAGATGTACTGTGATGTCCGTTCCGGGCATGACTGGTTGATGTTGCATAATCTACGACGATGATAGTAAATGTGGAGTATGGGTCTTTTCATTGTTCAAAATTGACGAATCACAGGTGTGAGGTTTATATGCGAAAGGGTTCTTGGATATTTGCAATTTGTTTGCTTCTGCTTGCCCAGTCTGGGGTGGCGCAGTCTTGGTGGGACACCTATAGCGATACTTGGGTAGCCACCGATGGCCTCGGTCGCAAGCTCCCCACCTATAAGGATGTTGGCGGACCGAAATCGGACAAAACCCTTATGATGTTCTACTATATTCCCACTGAGTTCCATGGGGACAACCAGGATTTCTGGGGGCCTTGGGACAATACCAAGCTCATTGCCGCCAATCCCACCAATCCGCAATATGGGCCAGCCGGTGCACCACATTTCTGGGGTGAGTCCGTTTTTGGGTACTATCATCACCAGGATCGCTATGTGATCACCAAGCATATACAGATGCTGAACGATGCTCAAATCGATGTTTGGTATCTAGATATTTCCAATGGAATATTCCCCTCCTACGAAGCCTCGATTTTTAATATCTGTGGCATCATCAAGGAAATGAAAGCGGCAGGAAGAAAAGTGCCTAAGCTCGCCTTCATGGTCAACTCCAATGCGGCCACAACACTGGCACGTATTCATGAACTCTTCTATGCAACGGGAGCGTTTAGCGACCTTTGGTTTCAGCTGGATGGCAAGCCCTTGGCACTAGCGCCCTCCTCGGAAATGCCTAGCAACCTGCTTGGCTATTTCACCTTTCGCCGTAGCTGGGCCTGGTCTGCCGGTCAGGACAACTGGACCTGGCTTGAAAATTATCCCCAGCGCTTTGCCTGGCATACATCGCCTAGCGTCCCGGAGCAAATCAGCGTAGCCTCGGCAAGTCACCCGACCATCTTCAAGGGCAAAAGCTTCTACAATGGCACACAAACTCCCATCAATTCCCAGCGTGTTACCGACCTAACCTTGCAAGATCCATTTTTCGCAGAACAGTGGCAGCGGGCCCTCGAAGTCAACCCGCCTATCGTGTGTGTCACCCAGTGGAACGAATGGATTGCCAGTCGATTTCTTAAAGAAGCGGGCAAAGGAGATGAATCATTCCTAGGCAAGCCACTCAATATCGGAGACAGCTATTTTGTGGATGCGTACAATTCCGAATTCAATCGCGACCTTGAGCCCAGTAAGGGCATCAACCAAGACCATCACTACTACCAATTGATCGCCAATGCACGCAGGTACAAGGGGGTCAGGCCAATTCCCCAAGGAACAGTAGCAAAGACGATTACCCCTTCCGCAGGCATGGCCCAGTGGGATAATGTCGGTCCTGAGTATCGTGACGATATTCGAGAGATCCTGGTGCGCAACACCTATGGCTCGACTCCCAAGGTCCAGTATACCGATTACACGGGCCGCAATGACATTCGCATCGCCAAGGTTGCGCGGGATGCATCAAACCTGTATTTCATGACCCAGACGGAGCAAGCCATGAGCCTATCCAGCGACGCGAACTGGATGGTCCTTTATGTGGACGCAGACACCAATACCGCTACCGGCTGGCTCGGCTATGACTACCGCATCAACCAGACCCGCAGCACCTCTGGCCTCGCTTCTTTAGAAAAGAACTCCGGTGGGTGGGGCTGGACCAAGGTGGGTGATGTGGCGCTCCTTCAGGAAGGAAACACCTTGCAGATCACGGTCCCTCGGTCCCTGCTTGGAAAAGAGGCATCTAAAGGGCGCTTGTTCATGGACTTCAAGTGGACCGACAATTTGCCCGTAACCCCTTCGGCTCTAGACTTGATCGACAAGGGCGACATGGCGCCCAATGGCCGCTTCAACTATCGTTACCTAGAAAGTGCTCTTGCCCTCGCGCTCCTGCCCTACGGAGGATCTGCTAGCGCCGTACCCGGAACCATCCAGGTTGAAAATTTTGACCAAGGCGGGAGCATGCTCGCATACAGCGACCTCGATTCCATCAATAATGGTGGGCAATATCGTCTTTCGGAAGCGCCAGATTTGCGAGTAGGCGCAGATATCGATGGGGCATACGCCCTGGGCTGGACCCAAGCGGGCGAATGGCTCAAGTACTCTGTCCAGGTGGCTTCGACGGGTATCTACCGTGCGACCTTCCGAGTAGCGACACCCCATGCGGGGCAACGGTTGCAGCTGCAGTGCCAGGGGAAAAACCTTACGGGATCTGTGACCATTCCTTCAACAGGCGCGTTCACGACATGGAATAATGTAATTGTAGAGGGACTTTCTCTGGATGCAGGCTCACAGGTTCTTACGCTGCTTTTCGAGACCGGCAATGTCGATATCAACTACTTTAAGCTCGAAAAGACTTCGTCGGCTACACCTCCCCAAGTTAAGCTCTTTGCATCCAGTGTCGTCTTTGGGCCCTATGACACGATCACGGTGACTGCAGCCGCCAGTAGCTTGGCATCGACCATCAGCAAGGTTGAGTTCTACCTGGGTACGCAAAAGCTCGGCGAGGCCACCGGGCTCCCTTATCAGGTAAAAGTCTCAGGACTAAGCATGGGCGTCCACACGATCTGGGCTAAGGCATACGATGCCCTGGGCGGTATTGGCAATGCATTGCCGATTGCGGTTCGGGTGCAAGAGGACCTGGCCCGCACGCGTTGGGATTTTACCCGTGATCTAGAAGGTTGGACCCTCAATAGCAGCCTTTCTGGTTCCGTGAGTCAAGGTCAGCTTCAACTCACGGTGGTGGGCGGTGACCCATATTTTTACCAAGGAACCTACTTCAGCGCAAGCAACAAGAAGCTCCGCATCCTCATGAAGAATGGCACGGCGGATACTCAAGGCCAGCTCTTCTGGAATTCACAAGTGAACGGAGTCAATAATTTCAAGACTTTGTGGTTCAATATTTCGCCCAATGACTTGGTGCTTCGCGAATATATCATCGACATGTCGAGTAATCCCGACTGGGCGGGCAATATCACTTCATTGAGATTCGACATCCCCAACAATGGCGCCAATCGTGGCAACATCGCAGTGGACTTGATCGAAGCCTTTTCTGTCAAGCCACAGAGCCTTACTTTCGATTTGGGCGCAAACAAGACAAAGACAAGTGGTGATAATGCATTCTTTTTGGAAGCCACGGCTAGCTCCGGCCTTTCAGTTGGTTATACCTCGTCGAATCCCACAGTGGCAAGCATCACAGGGGGCAAGGTGTCAGTCCTCAAAGCAGGCACAGCGACCATTACCGCAAGCCAGGCGGGAAACTCAACCTACAGTCCTGCCACCTCAGTCACCCAGTTACTCACTGTCACTGCGACCTCATCAAGTAGCAGCGCCATATCCAGCTCGGTCATTTCCTCGAGCTCGTCCGTAGTAGTGTCCTCATCGTCGCGGCCATCAAGCTCGTCCGTAGCAGTGTCCTCATCGTCGCAGCCATCAAGCTCGTCCGTAGGGGTGTCCTCCTCTTCTATAGGGATTGGACTTTGTGCAACGGCAGAACTGGTGACGAGTGGTGGCTCACGTAGCGTTGCTGCCCAAGGGTATTGCTTTAAGATCGATGCACGCAATTTCAAGTGGGGGACCCTATTCAGTGTCCGGCACACAATATCCAATGCGCAAACCCGCACCCTCTGGTATGGTGGCACCGATCAGAATGTGACTACTTGTGGCCATAAAGCCGTGGAAATGAATGGCAACGGGGCGCAATACAACAATATGGTTGTGGGTAAAGATATCTCCGGGTTCTCCTGGATTCAAGTGATCCCCACGAACGGAGTCGCTACTGCAGTATATATGGAAATGCAAAACTGGCAAAATGGAGTGGGCTGCGGAATTCCAGCCATCAAGCCAGCCCCACCCATCCCACCCTATGATTTGGTGGAGGTGATCACCGTTGAAGAAGCCACTTCGCTCCAAACTTCCCAGGCCTTTGCGGGTGATGCCTGGAGTCAGTATCGTGGCCCGGTAAAAGTCTACGATCTAATGGGAAATCTCACGGGGGTTATGGTCTGGAATGGCAAAGGCCCCATAGCAAAAAAGCCCATGGGTAAGGGAGTGTTCCTCCTGCGCGTTCCGGGTTCTACGCTTAGACCGAAGAAGATGTTCTTCGAATAATTTCTGCTTCCCAATCGTACCTGAATGTACTCGCAAATAGAGTACGATCCATTTTCAAAATCAGGATAGATTCACAGTCTATCCATAGGAGAACTTGTATGAAAACATCCAGTAAGGCATTAGGAATCCTCCTGCTTCTTTCGGGAATAGTAATGGCCCGCCCGCATTTTGCCGAAAAATTTCAATTCCGTCAGCCCGATGGAAGTACTGTGGCGGTGCAGGTGACTGGAGATGAATATTATCAACGGGTGGAATCTCCCCAGGGAGATTTGCTCTTGCGGGATTCTACGGGTTGGATTTGTTTTGCAGTGGTTTCCCCCGATGGCAACTCGATTTTGTCAACAGGGACTCATTATACGGGCGCCCTTCGAACATTGACTCCCGGCCTTGCAGCGGCAACCCCTCTGAGTCAAAAATTGGACATCAACCCAGAAAAGATTGGCGCACGGCGTGCCGTGAATATCGCTAAGCTAGGGGATATGAGCAAACTGCGTCCCTTTGAAGATCAATCCTATTTGACGCGTTTGAAAAATGCCAAGCCCCTTGCGCCAGGTCTTGCCCCAGCGGCTCCGGGCATTGTGAAGCGCAATGTGGTGGCATTAACCCTCCTGTTGGATTTTCCCGATGTCAAATCGGGGATCACCCGTACCCAGGTGAACGACCACATGAATGGCACGAATTACACCGGCTTTGGAAACGCCCGTTCGGTTAAGGAGCAGTTCCTCTGGGTTTCTGATTCGGCACTGACATACACCAATGTGGTGGCCAATTTTTCTACTGCAGTCCAACCCAAATCGTACTACGACAACCCGATTGAATACTCCGGTCCACGATTAATGTCCATGATTGATTCTGCATTGTATCGCTTGCAGCGCTCTGGTTTTGATTTCAACCAATTGTCGCTAGATGCCAATGGAAATTTTGTAGCCTTAAATGTTTTGTATGCAGGGAGTCCTGAGTCGGGTTGGGCGCAAGGGCTCTGGCCTCATTCGGGTGGATATTGGGGCAATTTTTCTGTGAATGGCCACCGTTTCGGCCCTTACCAGCTTAGTGATTTGGGCACGGAGCTGATTTTATCTACCATCATTCATGAAAACGAGCATATGATTTTGGGCTGGCCCGATACCTACTGCTACAATGGAGACAGCGATGACCATATTGGCTGGGTAATTCCTTGGCTAGGCAAAAATCCTCAGATCAATAATCCATATTTTCGCGACCGGTCAGGTTGGCTGACACTCACCGATATCACCAACGCGAAGACTGGGCAAACATTCAGTCTCGGTGCAAACAAGCCACAAGCACTGGTGCATCGGGGTTCGGCTCCCAACGGCATCAATCAACTCTATTACCTTGAAGCACGCAAGAATGGGGCCAAAGTGGGTAATGGCTACATCACCAACAATGATGAAGGGGTGATTGTTTGGCAGATCAATTTAGAAGGCGCCAACACCGATGTAAATAGCCTGAATCTTGTGGATGTGGTGCCTTCAACCACTACCAAAGCAGCCTTCAAACCAGGCATCAAGACTCGTTTTAATCCTTTTGAAGTTCCAAAAGCCTTATGGCCCAATGGGCGTTCTAGTGAACTTGATGTAGGTGATGTTTCTGCTCTTGCAGAGGTCATGACCATTAAAATGGGCTCACCTACCGTTTCTGTATTAAATCCGGATTTATCCCGCGCCACAATGAATACAACATATTCTGCACAGATTAAAGCCAGTGGTGGTGCTGGTGCTCCTTACACCATTTTAGCAACAAGCGCTTTGCCCTCGGGTTTGTCCCTAAGTACTGGGGGTATTCTTTCTGGAGTTCCAAAAACCCTGGGCACATACTCCTTCACCGTATCTGTTCGCGATGTAGCGAATACGGCCACTAGCTCGACCGTTCGCATTACCGTAGGTGAAGCCCTTGGCATTCGCTATAAATACTATGAAATATCAGGCATACGGGCTCTTCCCAATTTTAATCTTTTAGTTCCCAAAGCAACCGGGATTACGGATCAATTCAATTTGTCAACGGCACAACGGGGCGAAGAGTTTGCCTTTGTCTTTGATTCCTATTTGAATATCAGTGTGGCTGGTATTTACAAGTTCTACACCACCTCGGATGATGGATCCGACCTTTGGATTGATGGGACCCGTGTGGTCGATAATGACGGCCTCCATGGCTGGGGTGAAATGTCGGGTAGCACCTATTTGACTCCCGGAAAGCATGCGATCCAAGTTCGCTATTTTGAAGAAACCGGGGGAGAAGGGTTGTCGGTGCAATGGGAAGGTCCCGGAATTCTGAGACAGGCAATCCCCTTGGAACGCCTACTTCTGAATGCAAACCAGTCCCCAACCATTGCCCTGACATCGCCTGCAAATAATTCAAGCTACACCGCCCCTGCAAGCCTGGTGATCTCAGCCAACGCTTCCGATACTGACGGAAGCATTTCCAAGGTGGAGTTCTACAATGGATCCGCCCTTCTGAACTCTGATATTGGCGCGCCATATTCCTTCACCTGGAGCAATGTGGGGACCGGAAGTTACACCATCAAAGCCATTGCCTATGATAATCAGGGCGCTTCAGTGACATCCACGGTTTCGACGGTAATTGTAGTAGCACAAAGCTCATCGAGTTCGGTCACTGCCTCCTCTTCCTCTTCCGTGCCCTACATCTGTGGCAAGGTCAATGAAAACCAGAGTCTAACCTTGAGTTGTCCTACCGGTAAGGTGATCACAGCGGTTCAATTTGCAAGCTACGGGACTGCAACGGGTGTCTGCGGAGCCTATCAATTGAGTACTTGCAATGCCACGAATTCAACATCACTCATTGATGCCTCCTGTAAAGGCAAGAGTGGCTGCACAATTGTTGCGAGCAATGCTGTTTTTGGCGACCCTTGTGGTGGCGTCCTCAAGAATCTAACGGCACAAGCTCTTTGCGGAGTCGCCACATCTTCTAGTTCTGTGGTCGTTTCTTCTTCGAGTTCTATCCCCAATCAGGTTCCGATTATTTCCTTGACATCTCCTACCAACAACGCAAGCTTTATTGCGCCGGCAAGCATTTCGATCACCGCCAATGCATCGGATGTCGATGGAAGTATTGCCAAGGTGGAATTCTATAATGGCACAACGTTATTGAATTCAGACGTTTCTACCCCCTATGCCTATACCTGGAGCAATGTGGCGGTAGGCACCTATAGCATCAAGGCTATCGCATACGACAACAAGGGAGCTAGCACAACATCTGCTCTTGTCGCTGTATTGGTGAAGGCTCCTAGCTCCAGTTCTACAGTTGTATCATCGAGTAGTTCTGTGATCGTCTCCTCGTCTTCTACAGGTACCGGGCTTTGCGCCAATCCTGTTATTGTGACCAGCGGCGGCAACAAATCCGTGGCATCAGCGGGAACCTGCTTTAAGCTAGATACCCGCAATTTTAAAAATGGAGCCATGTTTAGTATTCGTCACACCACATCCACCGCCCAAACGCGTACCAAGTGGTATGGTGGTACGGACCAGAATGTGACAAGCTGCGCCCAAAAGAGCCAGGATCTTATTGGAAATGGGGCCCAACTGAATAATGTGGTAGTGGGCAAAGATGCAGCAGGCTATTCATGGATTCAGATTCTTCCCATCAATGCTGTCTCCACTTCGGTATACCTGGATGTCCAGAACTGGCAAAATGGCAACGGTTGTAGCCTCAAGGCCACTCAACCGGCTCCTGTTGCACCGCTATTTGCAGGCTCCGTCGAGGGAACTACGGGAACCTTGCAATCGCAGGCAATCACGACCTTTAGTTGGCAGAATTATCGAGGCATCGTAGAAATTATGGATGTGATGGGTCATCATCTTGCCACAGAAACCTGGGATGGCGTGAGTCTCTCTCAAAGAAATCATTTGAAGCCCGGAATATATTTGTTGCGAAGTACAGACAAATTGCAGTCTGTAAGAGTATTTGAGATTCATTCTTTATAGCAATAGCCCTAGCCTGTATATTTCATGCGTTTAGAGCCGGTAACTGCTAAAGCATAACCGGCACATCAAACGTATCGTAGGAAGATTCTCATATATTTTTGGTAACACGATGTGGCCATATTGGCTGAAAACGCTGCACCGCTCATGTTTCAGTCAACAGAGATTATCCCTATGCATAAAATATTCGTTACTGTCGTGTTGATTTTTTCTCTGAAGGATGTTCACGCCACCTTCCAAAATCCCTTGTGGGGTGGTGCGGATCCTTATGCGGTGCTCATCAATGGCACATACTACTATGTCGGCTGCAATGGGGACGATCAAATTTGGATAGGCCGTTCGAGCGCCTTATATCCTTATGTGGACTACAAGCCAGTCTACACCTTCCCCGAAGGACAATGGAATTCCAAAGAGGTCTGGGGGCCCGCAGCATTGTTCCAGTGGAATGATGGCCGATTGTATATGTACTATACGGCAGACAACGGTGACAATGTCAATCATCGAATCGGAGTGTTGCGCGCCAAGACGTCAAACCCTCAAGGAGAATGGGAAGACCTTTCCCTAGCGGTGCCTGTCAATACAGGTGGGCAGTGGGCCATTAGCATGACACCATTTCAGGATCTCAGTGGCAACTGGTATGTGACATGGTCGGGGTGGCGTGATCAGAATCCATTTCCACAGGTAACCTATATCGCGCAAATGATCAGCCCCACAGAAATTGGTCCCCGCGTTGAAATTTCAGCACCGGAGTATGCATGGGAAAATAGCATCCAGCCCATTCAGGAAGGGCAACACGTATTTCGGAGGGGTGATAAACTTTTTCTTCTGTATTCGGGTAACGCCAGTTGGACCGATGAGTATTGCGTTGGTGCCCTCGTGTATCATGGGGGCAATGTTCTTGATCCGGTATCGTGGAAAAAACGTTCGGAGCCGATCATGCAAAAGACGACTCAGGTTTTTGGACCTGGTGGACCAGCAGTCGTGACGAGTACCGATGGCAATGAATTTTGGATGTATTACCACTCCAACAATTATTCCAATAGCGGTTGGGCACTACGTTCGATCAACCTGATCCAATTGGCTTTTGATGCAAACAACAACCTGCTACAACTCACTCCCACACCCTGGCAGCAAAACATGCAAGGCCCCAGCCTGAATACCCTGCGAGGTACTAAGATTGCAAAGAATTCACAAAGCACCGCAATGCATCCAAGGACGATGTTCAATCTTCTTGGGCAACAGGTGGGTGTCAAAAATTATAACAAAGGATATTCACCATGAAGCATTCGATGTGGCCACTATTCATGTTGCTTGTAACAACATGGGTGAACGCCCAACAGGTAGGCATTGCTTTCCAAACTTGGAACAGAGACTGGCGCTGGGGCGTAAATGGGAGTAATTCCATTACGGAACCGGTCTTTGGATATTACGATTCCAAGAATGTGGAAATCATCAAGAAACAAGCTATGATGCTGCGCGATGCCAATGTGGATTTTGTACTGATTGATTGGAGTAATAATATCGATTACTTCCCATTAAAAGGGGATGTCAATGCTGACATTGGACATATTGAGGAATCTACTCTATTATTGACGGAGACCTGGGCAAAAATACCAGGCGCACCCAAAGTAGCCATTTTAATTGGTAGCGCTTATGGCATCACTATGTCTGGGTTGCACATTCCTGCCGGCGATTGGAATCTCGATGGAACTCCTGGCCCACGCATTAGATCTAAATTTGATCAAATCTATACCCAGTTTATAGCAAACCCTGCCCTTAAAGACCAATACTACCATGTGGACGGCAAGCCCTTTATCATCCTATGGGGCAATCCCATGGACAAGGATATTGGCGACCCCAACAATATCCCCTTTGACTTCGAGTGGCGCGATAATCGTTTTACCATGCGCCACATGATTGGGTTAGCCTCAAGCAAACCCTGGATTATCAATGATCATCAGGGTGAATTTGTGACCGTGCATAAGGGCGTTTGGACATGGTCCGAACTGTCGGGTCGCCGTGGATTGGCGTACCTAAATGGAAACCTGGATTGCATGGCGGTCAATCCCACCGCATTACGCAATGGAGTCCAAAGTGATGACAACAACAATGGCGCAACGTTTATCCGGTTTTGGGATCAAGCCATTGAAAAAAAGCCGGCTTTTGTATTTATAAAAGCCTACAACGAATTTATGGTGGGAGAAAACCCTAATTATCCGGCGCAGCACTTTGTTGTTGAGCCCTTTAAGAACGACCCTGGCAGCGATCGCTATTTGAAAATTCTTCGAGAGAAAGCCGCAGCGTTCAAGGGTATTCCCACCGGCACCTACTGGGATTTTCCCGATGTCCCAGTGGAAGATTGGTACACAAAGGCGTCCGAGCCATATTACTATTCCCCCCAAAATCTCCAGATTCCATCTGCCTCCTATAAGCATGTGATGGTGCGCATAAAAAACAACACACCGTCAACTACTGCCCAGTTGTTTTGGATCACCAATGCCGATAGCGTGTGGAGCACAAGTAAATCCACATCCATTGCCATTGCCGCCAATGACACGCTGGCTCGGGCCTATGTTTTTGAACTGGCGGGCCAGTCCAGTTGGAGCCAGACCATCAAGCAACTGCGGCTGAGTCCTGCGCCCGGTGCCGGCAGTTCAGTGGAGTACAAGTTTATCAAGATCGTGGGGCCCAATGATCGACAACTCTTGCCCTACATCAGTGTCAATGGCCAACCCTGGGATGGATCAGGATCCGCAACTTTGGATGCAGGGGGACGGGTATGGATTCGCCCCCAGCCTGCAGAGGTGCCGGGTTGGAATTGGATTGGCCCTAACGGATTTCGGTTCTCGGGTCCAGATTTCTACTTGAATGATCTCCAGTCCAGTCAAGCCGGAGTGTATACAGGAATATATATCGACTCCACCGGGAAATCCGCAGTCACCCGGTATACAATCACAGTCAGGGATAAGCCCACTGCAATACAGAAAACGCCGCTGACAAATAGAGAGCAAATATCGACTACGCGATTTAACCTGTTAGGGCAAAAACTCCAGGGAGCCAAGTAGAGTTCTTGCCAGAAACAATAAGGCGAATCTATTGACGTAAATCACAGGTTCTTGTCTGTGCACCATTTGAGCGCAAAATCTTGTCCTGATCCAAAAATGAACAATCCTTTAAGGGTTACATTATGGAAAAGGAGATTACAGATGCATACACAATTCAAATCATTTCGCTGGTTCGCTGCCATGGCTTTAGTGATCACTACGCAAAGCTGCCTCTTAAGTGAGGATACGATCACTCCAACAACTGACCCGCTCAGTTCAAGCTCTGCAAATCACCAGAGCGTGTCTTCTGCAGCGCTGGTTCCCAATCAAAATTTCTTGATTACCGGAACAGTCTTGGAGGCCGGAACCACGACCCCTGTTTCCAATTTGAACATTATCGTTGCCATTTGGGAACGCAACGATCTTGATAATGTAAAGTTGCAAAAATCGACCGTGAGCTGCATGCCAGTAGAGCCACAAGGCAACGTCAATCTTGCTAAAAACAGTGTTGCCTGTATAACTCCTCCAAAAATCATTGGCACTTTTGTGACCGACAAATCAGGTGCGTTTTCTGCCACGGTTCCTAACGATGGCATCTATGATCTCACCATTGATCAAATGATCGATGACATCTACTATGGCTATCAGGGTACTATCCAAGTCACGAACGGCAAATCAGACCCGTTGACGATTGAGATTGTTCCATCCGGACTCCTGACTCCCATTTGCTATGAGCTCTGGGCCCCCGTTTGTGGTTCCGATGGGGTCACTTATAGCAATGACTGTTATGCCTCGCAAGCCGGCATCACTAGCTTCACCCAAGGTAGTTGCTCGAATCCCAATCCCACATGTGAAACTGTCAATTGTGAACAAGGATTCCATTGTGCCGAAGTGATGGAAGGTTGCTTGGCTTTAACGCCTGAATGCTTAAACCCAAGAGTGCAGTGCATCCCAGATTCAGTGCCTATTGAGCCACCAGTGGATACCACATGGGCGTGTAATATGATGTATGCACCCGTTTGTGGTGTCGATGGCGTTACCTACGGAAATAGCTGTATGGCAAGAGGAGCTGAAATTGCATACGAAGGGGAATGCCCCTATCATTAAACTAGTAATCTACAGCGTTCTCAAATTAATTTTGAGAATTTGCGTGCCTGTTGTATCTGGGTTCGCGGGCTGAATATAGTGCCATTCGAATTGGCGATTTATTGGGGCCATTGGTTTCAGATAAATAGTCACCAGTGAGGGAGGCCCCATCAGCAAAGAATCTGCTGGAGTCATCGTCGAGGTCACGAGCATCTGTAACGGATTGCCAATATGGTCCCACGACCAGATGTAGCCTGAGCTCCCGTTCTGCGTCAATTCAATCTTGATCACCTCGCCTACAGCAACAAATATATCACTGCCATTGTTGTTAACGTCTAGCGTTTGGGTAACTGCAAGAGGGAATCCAATAGTATCATCCAAATTCAAATTTAGCATGGTGGAATCCACCAGCTTGCACTCCCAATGAACAGTACAGCCAAAAGAATTCGAATCCACTCTGCTGAATTCACTTCCGATTGGGCAGGTTGGCAACGTTGGGCAGCCACTATCAATAGGGTTTAATGTATCGATAGGTACAGAATAAACAGCCTTAACAGAATCAATATTGAGTGTGGCACCATTCAGATCGGCAAGTTTATAGGTTCCTTGGGGGACAAAGGGGAATTCCGCATTGCCTTGGGAATTGAGCAGAGCATAATAATGCGTACCCACCAAGAAGAGGGTATCCGAAATATCGAAGGTTCCAGGATCCCCAAGGTGCAAGGTTATAGAGCCAGGAAGTGAAAGTTGCATGTCATTCAAGGTCAGTAAGCCCCCTTTTTGGGGGAGAGTAAATGGACTGCCAAGCACGATCATCGATGAATCAGCTACGAATGCTTGGATGTAATAGCTCCCTGTAGCGACGGAATCAAAGTGATATAGGCCATTGGCATCACAGGTGTCCAGTGCAACTCGTTGTGGTAGATTAGCTCTAGATGCGACCATGCGAGCTAAGGATGTTGTGCCCGAATTTGCATTGACTTGATACAGCTCAACCATGGTTTTTGCGGAGCCTGTAGACGTGGACGCCGGAAGTACCTTGCCCACCAATTCATTGGGATGATCGCTACCACCAGCGACCTCGTCGTGTAAAGTGCAACTGCAAAGCACCGCGAGCAACAAAGGAATGAAGGCGAGTATTTTCATTTGGTTTCCCTAGACTTAATGGCCCATGATTGGCTAACGGGAAAGGCCTGGAAATTCAAGGCGACGACTTGCTCAACGGGTTCGTCTTTGGTGGCTGCGGCAAGAATTTCTTTACGTAGTTCATCGAGTTTCGCGCTGATGCGCGAAAAGGCTTCTTGGCTAGTGCCAAATACAGCATAACTCGCGTGGCGTTGCTCTTTGGGCAACGATTCGGCAGCTTCGATGGCGCGCAACATATATTCACTACGCACAGTTCGAAATACCACGCCAGGAACACCCTCGGCGCTCACTATCGCATCTTGTTGAGCATAGCGGTCGCCGGCAAACTTTCGCAATAAACCAATGCGAACAAGCAATTCTATGCCTTCTTTGGCAAGGCGCGGGCTGATTTGCGGACGAACCATTCGCCCTAATTTAGCATAATCCCCTAGCCACGGCGCATGGACAGCTAATTCACGCAAGACAGGTAAATACCATTGACTATAATACGCCCACTGGTCTTCACGGATGCGAGCAAATGAGGTCTTTCCGCGTATTTGTTTGAGCTCTTGCAAATAGCGGTCGCGCTCAGCTGCGGAATCCGCTTGGTTGTAGAAAACGAGGGAACGAAAGTAGATTGCTTCCCGGCCATGGAGTCCGAGGACAGGTAGCATTTTTTCGACGGAATCGGAACGTAGGTTCTTTTCACCTTTGAGAACGTGCACGAGGAACGAATGGCTTCCGAAGCCACAGAGGCTTGCAAATCCTCGGATGGAGAAGGTCGAATCGACCTTCTTCTGTGCAGCAATGAAGTCGCGCAGATAATTCCGAAAATTGTCGTGCTCGAAAAGGTGCATGTACTTATCGGGTTTGAATGGAGAAATGGGAGTAACTCAAGGGCTCTCCAAGCCAGGAGCGGGAATAGATGATCTCGATGTCCGAGCGCCCTTCAGCGAGCACGTCAAAGCGAATGACCTCTACGCAAGGCTCTCCCACCATACCAGAAGTTGCACCAGGACATAGGGTATACTGCGATTGTTTCAAGAGCTCCGAAGAGGTTGTCACTAACCACGAGTACCCAGTAGATACATTGGTGGGCAGGCTTATTTCGATACGGGAGCCAGTCTGTAAAAACAGGGTCTCGAATGGATTCAAGGAGAGCATAGACATGTAACCATCAGCATTGTATATGCGAATGGAGTCGATAGCCACAGAGTCGTAGTTCTGGAGGGTAGGGGGATAGATCGAATCTACATCAATCGTATCGGCGGGTGTGGTACATTGGTACTGCTTGTTGTCGACACACACAGCAACGCTACTGGAGGATGGGGGATAGATCGAGTCAACATGATTCGTCTCTTCTGAAGTGCCACAATGGTATTGCTTGCTATCCACACACTCCGCGGTGCTACTAGAGGATGTTGACCCCAATGTCGTTGAACTGGTATCTCCTGTATTCAATGCCGTGTCCTGGCATGCAAGCAAGGCAAGCATGGGCATGGCCAAAGCCATTATTTTGATGAATTTGATTCTGTTCATATTGGTCTCCAATGTTTGTAAAAGATTACCTCTAATATAGCGCTAGGACCAGATTGAAATTGGTAAATATAGACTTTTAGTGGTCTCTAGGGAGACCGGTTCTGAATCCATGCGCGTGTACAGTATTTCTAGGCCCCTTACTAGGGAATCGTGTTTCTTGCCCCAACAAATACAGTCAAAGTAGCGCTACCACCCGTATTGTATCCACCAATAACGGCATCAAAATCTAAGGATCTGCGACCTTCCATGTCAATATTGCGTAGAAATACGAAGCTATTTACGGTTCCATAATCTTCATTGTCATCGTTGATTGCGCCCTCATTTGAACTATTGAACACATAGAGTAGGGGATCTCCATCCGTGGACTCTAGACTAAAACCTGGTTCATTGGTGATTGGATCCATCACAGAGCGATCATAGGTATAATGTATAGACTGACCCGCAACGGAGATTCGCTCTTCAGAAAGCACCACAGGAGGCTTCCGAAATGCAGGAGCGATTGATACAGAGAGAGTGACAAATCCATGAGAATTTGGACTGTATGAATAAACAAGGACACGAACGCATTGATCCTTTGTCGAATTAATCGATATTTTTGGATTTAACCCATTTTCATCATCGGATCTTGCTTGAATATCTAGAGGCGCCATTGTATTTGATCCAATACTTTCACGAGCCTGGCTAACCCATACACCCGAATCCGGGGCCGCAGGGTTTGACCAAGTATCACTATATGTAAAGATCGCCATTACAGGATCAACGGTAGCAGAAGAAGCATCATGAGTATAAAACATGTAGTTTACACCCTGCTCTAAACAAAATTTCCTTTCGACCAGGCGCTCAAGGGGTAGTGGACCCGTTGACATGTATGGATTCCAATTGAATTTACCTGCGTCACCAGGCTTTTTCAGAACATGCGTTATTAACTTTGGCTCCGTAGCATTTGATGGAAGCGCAATCTTTTCGGGTTCAAGCCCGTATTTGGTTTGAATAGATTGATACTTTTGCTTAGAATCAGCATGCCCAAATTTTTTTAGTGCAATAATTTCTGACTGGTAGCTTGCTTCATTGGTTTGTCCTAGGCGTTGTTCGCTAACAACATGATCGCTGCACCCTACGATGAAAAGCAGCATCATTGAAATTTCAACTAAATACCGTCCTTGCATATGAATCCTCATTGATTGGTTTAATGTTCAAATACTTGTGATTATGTGCACACAAAATATTGCCCCTAATATAACGCGGACGGAACATTTGAATAGGGTGATTAATTATTTTACTGGTCTCTACAGAGACCAGTTCGATTGATCAGGAATTTGGGTGAATCCAAGTAATCGCATTGTAAGCGACGATGTTTGCAAATGGATTTATCTACAGCTAATCATGTATCGAGGTGATCTATCTCACACTGATTTCTTTAATCTCATTTTGGTTAATTATTCTTTCATTCGAACCAAGTCATCAAACCCTACAAAGGAGTCTCAAATGAAATATTCTCTGCCACTCATTGCCCTTGGAAGCGCGTTAGCCTTCTTTTCCTGTAGCGAAAACAGTGGGAATAACCCAGGTATTACCTCGGTCGAGCAAGATATACAGCTCATGGCTAGCACCATTACCACTTTGAGCTTGCCCAATGGAACGGGAGCTAAGGAGCAGCCATTGACCAAGCGTCTTGCGCGTCAGCAAGTTTCAATGGAAAAGAATCTCGAGTATTCCTGTAAGTGGGTAGTTGACTTTGAAGTATGCTCCGATGGCGTCGATACGGATTCGACTTGGTACTTTGATTCCACCGGAGCCTTGTTAAATGAAGAGGCATTTATTGCAAATGATTGGGATGCTCCTAAGCAATATAGTCACTCAATAAGTTCCAATAGCATTTACACCTCGGACCTATTTGATACCACCACATCAAGCATGTCCGGAAACCTTTTCGACTCCACGAGCTCATTCAATTTCAAGATGGAGATGGTGGGCTGGGGTAAAGTGACCTATAAAGTAAATCAGCTGGAGCTTGTCCTCGAAAGGATGAAGGTCGAATTTGATACAGAAACAGATTCTTTCAGCTTGAACTATAAACTATCGATCATGAAGAACAAGTACATGGCAAACTTTATATTTGCTGAATCTTTTACCTCTATGATGGAGAATGAGAATGTGGCACTTATGAATCTTGAATCAGACCTGATCTTGAAATCAACAGGCGAAGTGGTTGGCTCCATGATCCTAATGATAGATGGATCCGTCCAGTTCAAGGATAAGGACGGATTGGTTATTACTCCGTAACCGCTTTTATATCGATAGTTAAGGGCTGTTAGCGTTTGCTATCGGCTCTTTTTTTGTCCCTTCAGTAAAGCCGAGCTCATTCATCAAGCGGGTCTCTCAAGTTCCAGCTCCATGACCCAAAGTTCCTCATCTGCGATAACGGTCGCTGTCCCCAACGCCTCCTTTGAACACGATAGTTCTTCGGCACCCGTACCCCCGATGCAGATTATGTGCAACTGGGTGGCCAACGGAATTTTGATCTCCTCGGAAGGATGCGCTGACAACACCGCAATGACGTCGTTCTCTAAATCGTAGTACACAATGAACAGGAAAATCGATTTAGGTTGCTATTGAGGTAAACAATGTCACTAGGTAAAGCATTTCTCGTCTCCTTGGTTTCATGCGTCATCTCCGCCTGGGCCTTGCCTCACTACAAGGTCTTTGTGCTGAGCGGACAGTCCAATGCCGGTGGCAACACCGAAGTCCGCTACTTGCCTCCGGAGATGAACAAGGTCCATCAGAACATCAAACTCTTTATTGGGGAATACCTGGTCGACTCCATTGTGCCCAACTACACGTTGCAGGACAACCGTAACTTTTGGCTCAACCTCAGGCCCAACCTCGCCGGTTACAATGTCTTTTCGGGTGCAGAACTCGGAATGGGCTACACTCTATCGCAACTTTATCCCAACGACAACATTGCCATCATCAAGTACCACTGCCCGGGCAAAGCCCTTTACAGCTATTTTCGGCCTCCTTCCAGTGGACCACTCACCTGGTACCCTCAAAAAAGCCGTGGCTATGACAATCTCGTCACCACGGTGAACAGCGCTCTGGCAAGCATTGGCGGCACCTACGAAGTCGTCGGCATGGGCTGGCTCCAGGGTGAGTCTGACATGCTCGAAGGCAAAGGCTCGGAGTACGAAACCCACCTGAAAAATTTTATCTCGGATTTGCGCACAACGTTCCGTTCGCCCAACATGCGCTTTGCCATTTCCCAAACCATGCCTGAATGGGGCGACGCCACCCAAGGTCCACTGGTGCGCAATGCCCAGCAAAAGGTTGCCGACGACCTTCGCTATGTGGGTATTTTCGATCCTCACACCGATGCAAGCCTTTATCCTTATGGGGGAATGCTTCCAAATGGCAGCATGGACTATCACTTCAACAAACAGGCGACCGTAAACATCGGTACCGCCTTGGCAAAAGTGCTCCAACAGGTCGCCAATGAATCCGCCACCACAGGCATTCAGACAACGGCGCCATTTTGGACCTTCAATGCAGGTCTCGAAGGCTGGAGTGGAAGCCACAGCGCAACGGTCTTAAACACTGCAGGACGCATGGATTTTGCGATCACCGGGGGGGACCCTTACATCTGGTCGCCGGGCAACCTGAATTTTCCAGCCTCGGTGTACCACTATCTCGTAGGACGCATGCAAACAAATACACCCGAAGTCAATGGAGAGCTCCTTTGGTCAACCACGGACCATCCCTCGGTGGATGGCTCCATGCAAGGCAACCTCTCGGTTAAGTACAATGACACCCAATTGCGCACCTATGCCTTTGATCTGGCCTACAACCAAAAGTGGAGTGGCACCATTTCACAGCTGAGGCTGGACCCAACCACCGCATCGACAGGCTCCGTCAAAATCGATGACCTGAAGTTTGTCGGCACGCGCTCGGGTGGATTTGAGGCCATTCCCGGCGTCATCCAGGCCGAAAATTTCAATCTGGGAGGCGAAGGCAATTCTTACCACGATGCCGATGTCGCGAACCAGGGCAGCACATACCGCACCAGCGAAGGCGTCGACATCGCGCAAGCCTCGGACCTTGATGGCGCCTATAGCCTTGGATGGCAAAGCACCGGCGAATGGCAGGAGTATCTGGTACAGGTGGCAAAAAGTGGAAGCTTCACTTTGAATGTCCGCTATGCTGCGAGCACGAACACTAACAAGATTCATGTTGAATTCAATGGTGAAGATCGTACGGGATCCATGACCTTGCCCAGCACCGGTAGCGTACAAACTTTCAATACCTTCCAAAAAGTCGTGTCCCTGAACGAGGGCGTCCAAATGATGAGGGTGGTAATCGAGCAGTCCACGGGTGGCTTCAACACCAACTACTACCAGTTCACCCCTGCGGACATTGGCGTTGAATTCACCTATCCAGTGGCCCAACCCAGCTTTCCTCCCAATTCGTCCATCGACTTGAGCGTGCAGGTGAGTGATCCCGGCAGCCAGGCCAGTAAAGTGGAATTTTATTTGGGGAGCACCAAAATTGGCGAAGACTCCGAGCGCCCCTTTGGTATTTCAACGGCCTCCTTGACGGCCGGAAATTATCGGGCCATTGCCAAGGTGGTGAATGCCAGCGGCACCATTCTTGCCACAGATACGCAATCCTTGTATGTCGGCAATGCCAAGGTGGGCATTCGTCCCTTGCCACAAACTGCCTCCACCGAAGCCAGCTGGAACTGTGCTGGGTGTGGCAACTGGGAAACCATGACCGGAAAATATCCGACCCTTGCCGAAAAGATGTATGCCGTCAAGGACTTTACGGGCGATTTTAAGACAAAAAAACGCTTTTTTGAGTTTTACCTTCCTACGAACCAGGACTGGATCGACATGAACCCCGCCACCAACTCTTTGATCCAGCTCATCCGCACCAAGGAATCCATGGGCGAAGACGTCGAGCATATTCTCATCTGCCGAGAGGCGGAGCTATTGGGCGTAGGCAAGTGGGGCCCCATCCCAGGTGACAGCCGTATTCTCTACCAGCGCGATGTGGATGATCATCACAAGCTGTTCCAGGACGCCTACACTGCTGGGCTTGTCAGGAAGAATGACTACAAACTGGTCCAAATGGTTCGCGAGCCCGATGTATTCTCCACCAATGCGGATGCCATAAAGATCATCCAGTCCATGGATGGCGTGGCCTATGAAGTACACCACTTTGGAGCGGGCGAGTGGTTCTACGAACCCGAACTCACCCAAAGGATGGCTAAGGGTATTCAATGGACCATCGACAACGGCAAGGACTACATCTTCTACTACGGTCCCTTCCGTTGGACCGGCTGTTCTGACTACTACGACGACATCTACAAGGACTGGTTGCAGATCGCATGGAATTCGGGAATCCCGAAATTCTCCAACAACATGTTTTACTACCTGAATGCATTCCCCTTTGGTTGCGGAGTTTCGCGCCAGATTGGTCCCGAGACAGATCCATACTCGATTGCCGGTGAGACGAAGTGGCTGATCGAGCAGGTCTCCATCCTAGGTTCATCGGTAACGAGTAGCTCGTCCAGTAGTTCGAGCTCCAGCCCCAGCAGCAGCGCAACGAAGCCCATCTGGGACTTCACCAGTAGCATCGAAAGCTGGAACACGACCAACAAGCTGACCCTCAGTGCAAGCTCGAGCATCCTCAACGCGACCATCACCGGCGGCGATCCCTACATGCATTCACCCGACAACCTGGGCTTCAATCTTGCGGACTACTCCACCGTGGCATTCCGCATGCGCAACCAGAGCGCCGATGTCACCGCCGAGCTATTCTGGACCACCACGACGGCCACAGGCTATGATGTCACCAAGCTGGTGCAGTTCCCCATCGTGGCGAATGACGCAGCCCAGCGCACCTATCTGGTGGACCTGTCCGCCAAATCCACATGGACGGGCACCCTCAAGCAGCTACGCTACGACCCCATTGCCAGCCAAAGTTCCGGAAGCCAGGCCATCGACTGGATCAAGCTGGTTGGCGGGTATCCGAGCGGCTCCAAGGCGATCCCAGGCACCATCCAGGCCGAGGACTACAACAAGGGTGGCGAAGGTGTGGCGTATCATGACGTCGATGTCAACAACTGGGGAGGTGCCTACAGAAGCTCCGAGGCAGTAGATGTGCAGGGAACAAACGATGCCGGTGCGGGTTACAATCTGGGTTGGCTGGCCAGTGGTGAATGGACGGAGTATCTGGTGAATGTGGCGACGACAGGAAGCTATGATTTAGACCTGCGCGTTGCAGCCAGTAGCAACAACAATACGTTGCATGTTGACTTCAACGGCGAGAACAAAAGCGGCACGATTACCGTGAATAGCACTGGTAGCGATCAAACGTGGACGACCAAAACAATACGAGTCAACTTGACTGCAGGTCGGCAGCTTATGCGTCTTGCGATCGATCAAAGTACAGGGGGATTGAATGTCAACTGGATCGGATTTGTTGAGGACGCTCCAACCAGGATAAAACCCTCGCAAGCCTCTGAACCCCAAAATATCCAAGCAGAACGCAAGCAATTTGATCTCATCGGGCGGTGGCGCTGATCGTTGAATTTTGGCTACTGTTCAGGTCATGAAGTGGCCAAGCTTTGCATAGCTGCCAGTCGACTCAAAGAGCGACTGGCAACACATCGGCCGTGCCGGGCATGACTCCGATTTGTTCATATCTATAATTGCCGGAGCAATAAATGCGGGGTTGCAACGCATCACTCAGAAATATTGCTGCAGGTTGTTCTTCAAAAATTTCGGGGCTTCCGGCTATTGTGTGGGTAAAGCCTTCCGGAAGCCCTTCCCCCTCTTACACCCCCTTTTGGTGCTTTGGGGTCCAAGCCACTCCCGGGGGGGGTGCACATGACGGGGGCGACAGCGGGAGCCGAGCTTGCAAGCCGCAGGCTTGTGGTTCTTCTGCCGCAACGGTCTGCGTAGCAGAAGAAGCGAATCTCCGTGGAAAGCGCCCGACTGGAAGGCGGGGAATGAGCTTTCCATGGAGTCGAGCTTCATAGTGGAGACAGAAGAGCCATGAGGTGAAGCTTTTCGCCCATGGCGGGTGCAGCACCCCGGGAATTTACCCACACGATTCCCCGAAGCGCCAAAATTTCTAGTTATTGGATCCAACTCTGATACCGACCCGAGCAATCATTTTGTTCCATAGGACAGGTCAAATGGCTTGTATACATCTGTTTTGTTTGCACACAAGAAGAATCGCCAATACTTAGTGTTTCTTCCCAAGAATCTATGCGATCCCCAATTGTGAGTGTATTGAATTTCATGGAGGCAACACGATTGCCAACCTGAAAGGTCGCTTGTTGACAATCGCTATGAATTAGGGTTCCTCCCATCGAAGCTTCAGTCATTTCGAGAACGCCAGTCTTGCCATACAAATATTGTTCCATGAAACAAAACTGATCGATGGCCTCAATAATAACGAGATTTCCTTCTGTCATTTTCATTTGAATGTTAATCTTTCGAGGATCCATAACTCCACCAGGAATACCGAGACGACTGGCGTTACAGTCAGATAGACTCACATCTGAATCCGATCGAGGGGTTTCTCCGGCAAACGAAAAAATGCGTTCCGAATCTGTTTCTGATTGAATATTCCAACCGGCCCAATTGCATCCATCTTCATCACGCGTGTAGAATTTTCCGTTTCGATATTCGTTGAGTACAGAGCTACTAGAGCTATCCACCACCAGGCCATTATCGCCACATTCGTAATTGGGCTTTGACATCATAAACCCATTTTTACCCGAATAATCCTGTTTCCCGTAACGGTAATTGAAATATATGGTCCCCGAAATGGGTGATTCTGCTAAAGCATAAATTTTTGATGCCTTTTCTGTCGTACTCCAGGGCGCTAAACCTCCGATGCCGCTTCCCAACTGGAGATCAACATTTATATCCCAATTCTTTGCGTTCACCACCAAGTTCTCTTTATTCAATACTAACGAATCCCCATCGAATACTCGAATGGAATATTTTCCCGAATCTAAGTCATTAAAAATATATAACCCACTATCTGTCGATACAACGCTATCGATGGCAGAATCTAGAGCGAGATAAAGTACAACATTCAGGCCACCTACAGAGGTGGAAACCAATGATCGTTTGGCAAGGTCAGAGCTCGGAGGTGCAGTCTCAGTAAGGATTCGCCCCGCAATAGAACCCGAGTTCCCTGCCGAAGTAACTCCAGCCTCTTTTATTGCGCAACTCATTAGGGAGGTCCCAGCGATTAGGCTGATAGTGTAGATGCTATTTCGTATAAAGTTTTTCATTGTCTTTACCTATTATTGATTAGTTGATAAGTGTGGAAATAAATGCAGATTCATTTGATAAACTTGATCTGTGGCTTCGGTCTCGGTCAATATATATTGAATCAAGTCTTCTTGGAACAGTCGTACCTTTTCTCTCAATGCTTCAATCTTTTTAGAGGGAAAAGCAAAAGTAAGCGCGCCAATTTGTCTTTTTGCGCTCGGTAAATTCATAATAGCATCAACTGCCCGCAAAGCCATTTCCTTGTGAAACTGAGATACGGCAAGGGATACAACATCATGTCCTGTGTCCAATACTGCATCGGTTTGTCGATAGCACCCATTTTCTAATGCTTCAATCAACCCCATGGACCATAAGCTATGAATCATCGCTTTGACGCTGGCCTCAGTGACTGGGGGGATTAATCGCTGACCTAATGTGCGAATATTTCCATCGAAATTCGAAAGACAAAGCGCTTCACGCAGAATGGGCAGATTAGGATTTGCAAAATAATCATATTGACTGGTTTTTTGGGAATTCCCAGGGCGCATAGGTTGTATGCGATGCATTACACTATAATGGGTTCCTTTTTCTCGAACGCTGCTTGCTCGCGAAAAACCAACCAGAGCGCTGAAATATTCCCGCTCTTTATCGCTATGGCCAAGCACCTCTGAAAATTTATGAATTAATCCAGCACCCATGGGAGGTTTGGGATCATGCAATATTCGATGAAGCTGGCTTTTGCTCTTTATTCCCAGTTTTAAGGATAAGGAGGCAAGGCTAATTTGTTTTCGACTTTTCTTAGCCCATGTAAACCAGTCCGAAAGGTACAGGTGGCATTGCGTGTACGAATAAATGTCAGGGGCGTTTTCCATACATACAAATCTAACTGTTTTCTGAAGGAGAGTTGAAGGATGTTTGTAATTAACGTTCTATTTCATAGAACGATATGGGCTTAAATGATGCAAAAAAATGAGAATATGTGGATCAAATTTGGTTTCGTATAGAACAATTATGCGATCTTGATGTTGCTAGAAATAAGGTGTTTTACGAGGTCTCCATTGCAAGTTAAGGCATCCGCATTGAGGTCTGATGGAGTGGGTTCATCGCTGATTTTTAGAACCCCATCAGCACTACGATTTGTAGTACATCCGTTGCAATTTCTGGGTGTATTTTCCTTTCTATGAAAAATACACATGCAATTTCGATGATCATGCAACTTTGGCTTTTCTTGCCCCTCCTCGTGGTTGCCCAGACCTCCCAATGGAATTTTACCAGCACCACCGAAGGCTGGTCCATGGCCAACAACGTTACGGGCCAGGTGAGTGGCGGTGTGTTAACCATCAATATTACCGGTGGCGATCCCTACATTGTCTCCGCGGACAATTTGAATATGGTGGCAGCCACTCACAATAAATTGAAGTTGGTTGCCTGGAACAAAACCACTGCGACCCATTTCCAACTCATGTATCGCACGGATGTAAACCCCACCTGGAATTTGGTGGATCTTGCCGTCAAGGCCAGCGACACGCAAATGCGGGAATACTTTTTGGATTTATCCTCCTTGCCGAAGTGGAGTGGTAATGTGCTTCAATTGCGGATGGATCCAGGTGATAATAACAATGGCCAGCAGCTCCTCATCGACCAGCTCGCCTTTGTACAGCAAGTCTCCGAGTGGAATTTCAATACCACCAATGATGGGTGGCTTCCTGCAAATTCTCTGACGGGGCAAGTCAGCGCCGGCATATACAGTTTACAAGTGACGGGTGCTGACCCGTTCATGAAGTCCCCTGCGGACCTGAATTTAGATGCAAGTCAATTCAATCAGATCGACTTCGTTCTTCAGAACGCCTCCGCCGCAATCAGTTACCGCGTATACTTTATCACGAGTGATGACCAAAACTGGGATGACAATAAGTCTCTTGAATTTTCTGTGAATCAAAGTGAGACTCTTCCCAGTAATTATGCCGTTGGCATGGTAAAAAATCCCTTGTGGAAGGGCAATATCAAGCAGATCCGCCTTGATCCTGGCGATGGGGGAAGTGGGCAAATCAAGATCGACAAAATTGGATTTTCATTAGTCAATTTCAGCATCGACAACGGCACGATCCTCCTCAAACAGGACCTTACCCGGGGTGGGGCCATCTCTTACATTTCCAAATCAGGTACCACCAGAAGCCTGGTCAATATTTCCGATGAAGGACGCTACATCCAACAGTCTTATTATGCGGGCCAAACTGTAAATCGCATTGCCGAAGGACAAAGTCCTGACTGGTCTCCTTGGGCATGGAACCCGATCCAAGTAGGCGATGCCTATCGCAACCGAGCGCAGATTCTTGAATATTCCAAGACGGGTACCACCACTTATGTGAAATGCATTCCCATGCTCTGGGATATGAATAATATGCCGGCAGAAGCTGAGATGGAGCAATGGTCCACTCTGATCGGCAACCGAATTCATGTCAAGAGTCGGCTCACATCTCACCGCACGGATAACATCTACAACGAGACCGCAGAAGACTGGCAAGAGCTCCCAGCCGTTTATCCGATTTCCGCACTGAAGAATCTCTACAGCTATTTTGGAAATGCGCCCTACACCAATGCGACAATGGACCATCCTTCGGTTGTGAATCTTTCCAGTGGTTTCTGGGGTGTTTATCCCAATATCAACGAGGGCTGGATGGCCTTTGTCGATGACAACAACTGGGGCATGGGAATCTACAATCCCAACTGTGTTCAATGGCTTGCCGGTATGGCTGGCGGGCCGGGTGGCGAAGCTACGGACGGGTCGACCTCCTACATTGCACCGACCCACATGGATGTGATCAAAAAGAATTCGGTCTATGAGTTTGAATACGATATCATCATCGGTTCCCTGACCGAGATCCGCAGTGGAGTCTATTCCCTTCATTCCGGAAATGTGCCTAATCTGGCTCCCTCCGTTTCTTTGACGTCTCCCTTGAACAATGCAGGTTTTGTTGCTCCTGCGAGTATCAATTTCGCTGCCACCGCTTTCGATGCCGATGGAAGTATTGCCAAGGTCGACTTTTACAATGGCACCGTCCTATTGTTTTCCGACAATTCCGCACCATACACCTATGCATGGAACAACAAACCTGTCGGGGCGTATAACCTTAAGGCTGTGGCCTACGACAATGACGGAGCGAGCACCCATTCCGCCGTGGCGAATGTGACGGTAAATACCAGCTCCAGTTCCGATTGTGGAGTCGCAAACGAGAGCCAAAGCCTGGTGCTGAGTTGCCCGACGGGCCAGCGGATTGATTCGATTGCATTTGCAAGCTACGGCACACCGACAGGTACCTGTGGAACCTTCCAGGTTGGAACCTGTCAGGCAACCAATAGTTTGTCTGTGGTTAACGCACTTTGTAATGGCAAGGTTGGCTGTACTGTGTCTGCAAATAATGCCACCTTTGGAGAGCCATGTAACGGGACCTTCAAAAAGATTGCGGTGGAGGTTTCTTGTAAAGTTGATGTGCCCACTCCAATTCGCATTCCCGGTCCAGTCCCCTCGGTTAAAATCAGTGATCCTTCGACCCCTGGCATGAATTTTGATTTATTAGGTCGTGATAAAGCGTTAACCCACAAAAGGAGTTCACCATGAAAATATGTCAAGGACTATTCTTTATGGGCATCATGTTGCAAGGCATATTGCACGCTCAAACCATAACCCTGGAATCCGAAGCCGCCACCCTTACCGGGGTATCCGTGGCGAAGAGCCATGTGGGCTATTCTGGAACGGGCTATGTGGTAATGGGGGCAACAGGAAGCATGCAGTTTCGCGTCACCCTCGCGCAAAATGGGGTATACCAGATGAATGTCAGGGCCAGTACTCCCATGGGCGCAAAAAATCAAAAGCTATTGCTAAATGGAGTCTATATATCCCCTCTTGTGTATCCAGCAAATCCCGCATGGTTTGACGCCAGTGCGGGCTCACTTGCTCTCAAGGCAGGAGACAATTGGATCAAAATTGAGGCCGATTGGGGCTACATGGAATTCGATCGGATCAGTCTCACCAAAGTTCCCAACCATGATTACTCTCAAGTGGTGGTGCAGCCCGTAGACCTTTATGCAAACCTAGCAACCAAACAGCTCTATACCACCCTGCGCTCCCACTACGGAACCAATATCATTTCCGGCCAAACATCCTATTGGGACGAGCTGGTAACCATCGCTCGAAGGACTCCGGTCATTCGCGG
This sequence comes from uncultured Fibrobacterota bacterium, assembly GCA_903876665.1. Classification (GTDB taxonomy): domain Bacteria; phylum Fibrobacterota; class Fibrobacteria; order Fibrobacterales; family Fibrobacteraceae; genus CAIRAY01. The sequence goes on from CAIRAY010000157.1 coordinate 31,515, forward strand.
GTTTGACATGCAGAATTATTCTCCTCACAATCCCTGGGGCGTCAACTGGAAATCCTGGGATGACGGCATGGTCAAGTCTGCCATCGATTGGTATAACAGCACCGGAAAAAAAGGAATAGTGACCTTTCAGTGGCACTGGTTCTCACCCTTGGGTGGCGTGCTCAAGACCAGCACCTTCAATAAGGCAGAGACCTCCTTTGACATCACCAAAGCCGTGCAGCCAGGAACCGCTGAATACCTAGCTACCCTACGGGATATCGATTCCATCGCAGTTCAGCTGAAACGGTTGCAGGCTGCAGGCGTCCCCGTTCTTTGGCGCCCCTTGCACGAGGCCGGTGGGGGCTGGTTCTGGTGGGGTGCTAAAGGCCCTGCGCCAGCCAAAGCGCTCTATAATATCATGTATGATCGTCTAACGGGTTATCATGGATTGCACAATTTGATCTGGGTGTGGGCGTCTCCAGAACCTGAATGGTATCCGGGCAACACCAAAGTGGATATTATTGCCTATGATTCTTATCCTGGGCCCTATGTTTACTCCTCACAGAAATCCACCTTCGACAAGCTATTTGAAATCGTAGGTGGCAAAAAACTGGTGGCCATGTCCGAAAATGGTCCCATCCCCGATATTGCAACGTGCATCGCAGAGGATGCCATGTGGTCCTATTTTGCCACCTGGGTAGACTTCGCCAGCAAGGAAAATTCCGCAAGCCATGTTCAATATACCTACGCCCATTCCCGAGTCATTAGTCTAGATGAATTCAATTTGTTGTCCTCTTCCAAACTCCAAAGTTCCTCCATCAAAGCCTCCAGTTCCAGCGCGGTCGCTCCATCGAGCAGTAGCACGACCAGTGGACTTTGTGGGAACCCGGTCCTGATATCCAACTCAGGTACATACAACATTTCAGCAAATGGCGCTTGTTTTAAAATTGATGCTCGCACCTTTAGGCTGGGAACCATGCTAAGTGTTCGCAACAATGGTGCCTATTATGAGCGCATTGAATGGACCGGCGGCCTGGACCAGAATGTGACCAGTTGCAAACAAACGATTTCAACCCTTTCGGGCAATGGCGCTCAACTCAACAACTTTGCCGCAGGCAAAGATGCTTCGGGCTATTCTTGGCTTAAGGTTATCCCAACGAATGGAAGTGCGGTGAGCATCTATTTGGATCGGCAGAACTGGCAGAATGGGAGTGGTTGTACTGGAGCCGTTGTTCCTCCCAGTGCGCCTCCTCCCCGAATTGCGGGCAGTGCCGAAGGTACAACGGCCATTGGGCATAATCCAACTAACCCCACATTGTCCTTGCCGGAGCTGCTTTTGGACCGTGACTTATTGGGACGGACGAGGAATGACTAGCATTAATTTATGCCTAGCATGGCATGGCAACCGGGGATGCTTTCCGTTATCCTAGCGCCCGCACATAGGCGTTATGGCGCATCTCGTGGGCGATGCTAGTTTGGGGACCGTGGCCCGGAATGGCAGTCGTGTCTTGGGGCAGGCGGTACAGAACCGTTTGAATGGAGTTCTGCAGGGCGGCCTGGCTTCCGCCGGGAAGATCGGTGCGGCCCACGGATTCGTAGAAGAGGGTGTCCCCTACTACGGCCAAATTAAGGGCGGGAAAGTAAAAGGTCACCGATCCCGGCGTGTGTCCGGGAACATGTAAAACCTGGATTTCAAAGCCTGGTTCGATGTTTAGAATTTGCCCGTGGGCGAGGGGGGTGGGGTCCAAGTCCATTGCTTCCGCCTGGATTCCAAAGGATAATCCGTGTCGGGGAATGTCCAGAAAAATGGGGAGGTCGGCGGGGTGCAGTTGTGGGTTCAAATGAAGGAGCTTGCCGACTCTGCAGGCCGAGGCTGCGTGATCCACGTGGGCGTGGGTGAGTAGCAAGGCCTTGACTTGGAGCTCGTGCCCTTGGATGAATTGCAAAAAGGGTGCGGGATCGTCGGTGGGGTCGATCAAAACCGCCGAAAGGGTGGCTTCGTTCCAGACGATTGTGCCCCGGCATTGAAGTCTGCCGGAGGACATGGATTTGTAGTTCAGCTTGGTTTCCATCATGCAATCTTAGAAAGGATATGGTAAAATGGGAACAGGAGAATAATCGGTAGGAGGGGCTATGACTTTTTCATATTTAGGGGATTTTCGTTCTCTTTGCCTCATTTGGATTCTGCTTTGCAGGCCATTGTTCGCCGGGGAAGTTCCACCGGATTCGTCGGTCACGGTAAATTTAGCGGATGGTTCCCAGCTGTCGGGGAAAATCCTTCGCTTGGATTCCGCCCATGTGGAAATTGCCTTGAATCGGGACTCCACCGGCAAAGCCCAGGCGCCCGCGCGGGTAGATGGGCGTTCGCGCTACCTCTATGCTCCGAGTTCTTTCAATTTGAAATCCGGGGATATGTTGTTCAGCCAAAAGGAATTGGCATTTTCGACTTTTGCCTATGGTGTAACGGATCAAATTAGTCTTCAATTGGGCAGTATTATTCCCTTGCAATTTGCGGACGAGGGGCAAAATGCCTTAGGGGGATTCAAAATTGGAGACATGTGGATGGGGACCATTGGTGGTCATTTCGGAGTGCAAGCGTTTTACTTTTACGAGGCTTCCATTTTGGTGCCTTTTGCAGGTGCGACCGTAGCCCGGGGGCCGGCCCAAGTCAGCTTCAACTACGCCCAGGGGATGAACTTGAACGAAAGAAATGGCCGCTTGCAAGTACTCGATTTGGCGGGAGCGTACCGCCTGACTCCAAGCCTCTCGCTGGTCTCTGAGAATCTGTTATTCCTACCCACGAAGGGGAAGATTGGGGACAAACAATATATTTGGGCGGGAAGTTTAGTGGCCCGCTACCATGGGCAAATTCTTTTGCTCGACGCAGGACTCATCAAGATGGAGGACGCCCCAGTTCCCATTCCCTGGGTGGATTTCAGTTTCCAGATTTGAAAGCGGGTGGAATGGTCTATTTCGTTCGCGCCTTGAGGCGTTCGAATTCTTCGGGAGTAATTCCGGTAAGGTTCGTTATTGCGTTCCAATCACCGCCATTGCGGATGCCCTCGTCGGCAAGCTTTGCGGATAGTGTGTGCAGCTTCATGTTGTCAAATTTGTGTGGAGCACCAGTGGGCAATGTGGTTTTCCATCCTTCGAGATGACTGAACAACCCACTCATTTCTCGAAGGAACCATTATTCTCTTGATATTCCAAATTCAATGCACCCATGGCATCGTCCAGGGCAATGGACTCGCCCGCAATGGCTTTACCAAGGTCTAGCGTCGAGATAACCTGCACCGCATTAGGGCTACAAGGAGGGAGTGCCAGGCGATTTGGTTTACCGTTCATATGTATAAGAAGATAGTCGAAATGGAACGGGAAACCAAGCAATGAGGTTCGAGCGACTTAGGGAGCAGGAGCTTTTCAGGACGCCCGCAGGGTGGCATGGAAACCCCTGCGAACTTAGGAGCGGCTTTTGCGCGTAGCGCAAAACCGAAACCGAATTGCCGCCTGGAGCGACCGACCTACAAGATGACCGCGGTGCCAGGTTCATCGATTGTTAGCTGACCTTTTATATCGTTTATTGTTGCTTTGAATTTGTTCTCAAGTGACTAGCTAAACCCGTCTCATCAATCTCTTTTCTAAGGTATTGATATATAACATCAGCTAGTTCAGTCTCAGTTGATTCTCTATAATCAATACCATTAGCTTCGAGAAACACTACTGCACAAATTGTGCCAACTCTCTTATTCCCATCAGAATATGGATGACGAATGGCGAATGAAGTAATATACTTCGCAGCCATCCCATAAATATCTAAAAGATATTCGCAATTGAATGAGTGCTTTGGCGCCTCTATGCACGCTTCAAGCTCAAATTTGTCTCTAATCCAACCTTTAGTGCCAGCGACTATCATTTCTTCTTCATAGAAGTATTCTACATCCTCTATGCTTAAGAAGTGTATAACTTCCATTTACTCACCCAGCTTATTCAACGACTTTCTATGAATTGTAGATCTTTTCTTGTAGATATCTTTCATGGTGACAGGTTTAATAAATAATCCGCCATCCCGAAATTCTATATCTATTGCATCATCGTCCGTCATTTTCATTAAGCCGAGCATTGTTTTATCAACTATAAAACCTTTGCTATTTCCAATATTTACCAAGTGCTTAATCATGTTACACCTTCGTTATTTCATCGTTATAACGTTAATATACCAAATTAAGATCGTTAGGGCGCAAATCTAAAGCTAAATAATCTCAATCATCTCCGCATATATGAGCATTTTCAAGGCTTAAAAGTCAATATTGTGAGCTGTATTAATTTGATTCGTGTAGCTAGCGTCGAGATAACCTGCACCGCATTGGGGCAACAAGGAGGGAGCCCAGGCGATTTGGATTTCCGTTCATATGTATGAGAAGATAGCCTAAAAGGAACGGAAAACCAAGCAATGAGGTTCGAGCGACTTAGGGAGCAGGAGCTTTTCAGGACGCCCGCAGGGTGGCATGGAAACCCCTGCAAACTTAGGAGCGGATTTTGTGCGTAGCACAAAACCGAAACGGAATTGCCGCCTGGAGCGACCGACCTACAAGATGACCGCGGTGCCAGGTTCATCGATTGTTATGCTATTGTTTATCCCAAATAGAATTTGGCCCCCAGGGACGGGGGCCACGCATTCAGTGTGTTGTTAAATTATTCCATTTTCATATCGTTTAATTGTCTTGAATCAATAATTCTGAGTACTACTACAGACTTATCGACAATCTTATATATAATTCTGAAATTGCCTTCGATTAGTTCTCTGTATTGTCTAATACCTTCATCCAAAAACTCTGGCACCATCCTTCCACGTTCAGGATAGTCTTCCAATGTTTCGTCTCTTGATATTATAGA
>CAIRAY010000158.1 GCA_903876665.1 uncultured Fibrobacterota bacterium
CAATTTTCCACTTAATAGTGACCGTTCCGCCCAGGCGGAATACGGGAACTTATACACCCCTGTGTACTCCACTAACCAACCTATCCCGTGACCCGTGTTTTAACTTTCCATTTGTATCCCAGTTCCCCAACTTTCCACTTAATAGTGACCGTTCCGCCCAGGCGGAATACGGGAACTTATACACCCCTGTGTATTCCACTAGCCAACCTTCCCAGTGACCCCCTGCCATTCACTTTCCACTTGTACCCCAGTTCCCCCCGTCCCCTAACTTTCCACTTGTACCCTCCCCTTCTTTCCTATCTTTCCCCCATGCCCCGATTTTTTTTGTCCCTTTCCGCCTTGCTTCTTTCCCTGCTACTCCTTGCGGGGTGCTACTCTTTTAGCGCCACCAACCTGCCGCCTCACATCAAGACCATTCGCATAGCGGATGTGCAGAATCTGACCACAGACCCCATGCTGGGCGTCAGTCTGCGCGAGGGCCTGGTAACCATGTTGCGGAAAAATGCCTCAAGCATACGGATCGTTTCGGATAGTGCCGATGCGGAGTTCCAAATTTCCATTTTGAACTACACCAACACCCCCGACAATGTCACTCGGGACGCCTTGGTGGAAACCTACAAAGTGGTCCTGACCGTCGATGTCCTTTTCCAGGACCTGGTTAAGGATTCGGTGATTTACCAAGCCAAAAACCAACGGGCCGAAGGTGTTTACAACATTGCCAAAAACGAGACAGAAGATAACCACGGTCAACAACGGGCAATTGAAAAATTGCAGGAACTGATCGTGAACGGAGCCCTCGCCAAGTGGTAGGAGACCATTATGAAGTTTACCAAGATGCATGGAATTGGCAACGACTATGTTTATGTGGATTGCTTTGCCGCGCCTGAGCCAAAAAACCAGGCAGAACTTGCGATTCAGGTCAGTCACCGCCATTTTGGCATTGGCTCCGACGGCCTCGTGATCATTCGGCCCGCTAACGGATTTGACGCCGAAATGGTGATGTACAACCCCGATGGGTCCAAGTCGGAAATGTGCGGAAACGCTTTGCGTTGCGTAGCCAAGTTTGTATACGACCATGGTTACGCCCGCAAGGAGCAACTCACCCTGAAGACTGGAGCGGGTACACTGCACGCAACCATCATCTGCAATGACCAGGGCCAGGCCGAAACCGTTCGGATCGACATGGGCGCACCCATTCTCCCTGGACTAAAAATCCCCACCACATGGGACCGCGATATTGTCCTGAATCAAGAATTTAGCGTACTGGGAAGAACCTTTGTGGCCACCTGCGTCTCCATGGGAAATCCCCATTGCGTGATCTTCGTGGACAACGTCAAGGATTTTCCGGTGGAACAATTTGGACGTGCCATCGAAAATTCCGAATGGTTCCCCCGCCGGGTCAATGTGGAATTCGTGGAGGTCGTTTCACGCACCGAGCTGATTCAGCGGACCTGGGAGCGTGGCGCAGGCGAAACCTGGGCGTGCGGGACCGGGGCTTCTGCCGTCTGCGTTGCAGGCGTTCTGTCCGGTCGCTCGGACCCCAAGGTTACCATCCATCTTCTGGGTGGCGACTTGGAGTTGGAATGGCTGGGAACCGGAAAGTCCGTGCTGATGACCGGTGGCGCCACCGAAGTATTCAGTGGCGATTTTCCCTGGGGCTAAAGCCTGTCTGCCAGGCTATTTGACTTTGACTACGAAGGCCTGAATGTTGCTTTCGGCAAGTTGGCGCACCAAGTCCTCGGCGTCCTCTTTTTTGGCCCAGCCACCTGCGCGAAGCTTATAAAACGGAGAATCAAAGACCAGCTGAATGCCCAGTCCGGTGCGACGCTGCAGATCCCCACGACGGGTCTGGGCCGCGTCAAAATCAGCCAAAGCATCGAACTGAACCATGTAAAAAGCCTCTTTACCGGCTTGAGTTGTGGTCCCGGTGGAAGCGGTTTTAAAATCAGCGCCTTTGGAGCGATAGGTTGAATCGAGAGGCGGAAGCTTGTATTCCTTCCCTTGGAGGAGCGTGTCTAATGGGGTACTCTGGGAAAACCCGAGCCCAGTCAAACAGGCAACCAGCAATAATGTTCTCATGTGACAACTCTCTTGGATCAAGTAGATTTCATCTAGGAATTTACAAATGATAAAAATTTCTCGGCTACGCATTCTCGTGATTCTAATTGTGATCGGGCTTTTGACCTGGTATGGCAAAGCACATCGGCCTGCAGGCACCCCGGTGCGCAAGCACGGAACCTTGTGCTGGGTGACCACCAGCCCTCACGGATTGGGCTCCTATGTGGTGCTTGGAGACGACGGAATCGATTCCAACCAGGCCCGGACCGGCTTGCGCATCTGGCTGAACCCTCCCCGGCATCCCCAAGAACTGGAGGTCAAAAATCACGCCCGTTACCGGGGCCCGCGTTTGATTCTTGTAGGCGACAGCCTCGAATCCCAGGTCCTTACCGAAACCGCCGCCATGGTCGACACGGGCGGGATCCTTCGGGTAATTGGAAGTCAGTTCCAAAAAGAATCCCTAATCCGCCAAGGGCAAACGCACGCCCGCTTTGAATTTATTCCGGCCCAAGGCCCGTTTGATTGGCTGGGAAGCCTTGCAGGAAGGGATATGACGGCGCAACTTGAACTGACGGACTCCGCTTCGGCTCGGAATTACACATTTTTATTGCTCTGGAACGGATTCCGCGCCCGCTTCTGGTCCAGCAGGGAGCTCGCCCTGGCCGATCCCGTCCCGGACTCCATTTCGGTGGGAGTCATTGCGGAGTGCATGGACACCACCCAGGTCGTTCCCCACGCCCTAAACGGCAAGGTTCGAACGCTCATTTACTGTGGCAAGACTCAAAAAGGATTGGACTCCACCCGCATCTCCTTGGAAGGCGACAGCGCAGGGGTTATTTTCGTAGAAGACTTGAGCACCAACCGCATCCTGGCGAAAAAAGTCCACCTGGCCTGGAATTCCAGGGTGCAGTGACTCCACTGGCTGTTAAAAGCCACCTTCCAAAACAAAGCGATGCATGGCTCCAGATTTGTTCAAGGGCAAGGCTTGGCGCCAAGTGTATTGAAGCTTGTTGTTGTCGGACTGAAGCCCAATTGAAAAAGAGGTGATCCAGGCCGCGGAAGCTTCCGGAACCATGCTGTGCCTACCCCAATTTAGCCAGGGATCGCTCCCGCCAGAAACATCGGAACTGGCCCAGGCAACGCCTGGCTCCATAAACAGGCCATCGCCCATGTAGCGGAAATCCGCACCCACGATGTTCCATTGAAGGCGATCTGGGCCGGGGGTCTGCATTGGGATAAAATTCATCCAGGATGCGGAACTATCCGAACCCATGCCCAGGGTATAATCACCCGGGTACCCCCGCCGAAGCCGTCGTTCTCCAAACAAAGACGCCCGCAACATCCGATAATTCCCTTGCAATTTGCTCTGGTAGACCCACACATCATTACTCTGCTTCATGTGCAGACTCCAATTGCCTGGAATTTCCGATTCCTGATAGGAAAAATCAACATTTTCATTTTGCCATTCCAGATTCTGACTCCAGCGAAAATGAGGGCCAAATACTTGCCAAGACATGGCGGCCTGCCCCACTCTTCCACTCGCCCGTAAGTCATCAAAAACGCCACGGGGATCCAGGTTTTGAATTTGGGCACGGAAGCCCAGATCAAGCCAGCGCAAAGGACGTAGGGCGGTAAGGAGTTCTGCGCCCTGTTCCCGGAACCTCAGTGAGGAAACTAAGTATTCTCCATCCTGGGTGATCAAGTCATTGAAGGGATTGACGGTCCAAATAGAGCCTCGCAGACGGAATCCAGAAAGCAGGACCCATTCCAAATTCAATTTCCATTGCCCATCCTGGTTCGCAATTGGAATTTCGGCCCCAAACAAAAGCCTCGCCTTTGGCTTTTCCTCGGCACTACCTAGCGCCAGCAAATCAGACCCAAGCAATAAGGAGGCCCCACCCGCACCTTGATCCGTGGCCAAATCCAATTTATCGCTACGGTACTGACGACGGGGATAAGGGACATGAACATCTAAGCCCATGGTTGTTCCTCGCGTCATTCCAAACATCATGCGAAAGCCCAGCGCCCCAATACCATCAGAAACGGACCCGGTGGAGTCCTTCGAAAACCGAACATCCTGCTGTTCCACTTTCATCTGGGAAAACGCACGTTGCCGGAGCGCCTTTTCTTGATCCGAGGCGGCATAATTGGATTGCGGACAAGGAAGTGCGGGATTCAAAATACAGGCTCGATAATCGCCACTGGGCTCAAACCATGAAATGGAAAAAGCCGGAGAAGCCATGAGGCATGCAGCAAGGAAAAGGATGGATTTTTTCATTTGGCAAAGGATTCCAATTCAAGGATTGCGCGGGGTATCAGGGAAATTAAATCGCTAGGAATGGCTCCCCGCCTTCCAAATTCCCGTGTTGCATGCATTCCTGCACGAGCATGAATCCAAACCCCGAGCAAGGCGGAATCCACCGAGTCCGCGCCTTGCGCCCGCATGGAAGCGATGATTCCGGCAAGTACATCGCCCGAGCCTGCCTTGGCGAGCCCCGAATTGGCCACGGGCACCACATAGACCTCTCCGGAAGGCGTGCCCACAAGGGTTGGGGCCCCCTTCAGCACAATCACACATCCAAATTCCGTACAGCGAGAGCGAAGCATTTCTGCCCGGTCCCATCCGGTCCCCGCAGGAATCCGGAAAAGCCGTTCCCACTCTCCCTCGTGAGGGGTCAGTACGGGGACCTGCTTGAGACCACGAAGCATGGCGGCATGTCCGCGAAAAGAATTCAGACCATCAGCATCAATAATCAAAGGGCATTGGGCATCCAAGGTGAGCTGTCGCACCAAGGCTTGGACCTCTGAGGTATTGGAAATTCCGGGGCCCACACAACCAGCCCCGCACCTACCCAGCATGGCCAGCACTCCAGTAATGGCGGAGGAAAGAAACACGCCACTGCTCGAATCCATGGGATGCAGGACAATTTCTGTCAATTGAGAAGCCAACACGGGTAGCTCGGCACTGGGGCAAGCCAAATTTACCATGCCTGCGCCAGAGCGCATGGCCGCCTTGGCGCTCATGACCGCAGCACCCGTCATGCCCCGCGACCCCGCAATCAACCCCAGCACGCCCTGGGCGCGCTTTTCGCGCCATTCTTTGCGCAAGGGAAGCTTTTTTGCGAGCGCCGGCATGGTGCAGCATTGCACCCGAACCGGACCCCGGTTGCGCTCCACCACCTCAGGACTGTATTGCAAATCCACAAAATCCCATTGACCGAAGGCATCGCCAGGGTATTCCAGACAAGCCTCAAAACGGGGGAACCCCATCAGCAAAGTCCAGTCCGCCACCATCGTGGTTTGGGGCTCCGCCACGAGCTCGGAATCCACCCCGGACGGAACGTCGACGGAAAGCACCGGAAATCCACCTTCCTTGATCCACAAAGTCAAATTCAAGACCGAACCCCGGAGATTGCCATGCAGACCCATGCCCACCATGGCGTCCACCACAAGCCCTGCCGTGGCGGGAAATTCGCCCGAAAAAACACTGGCCTGGCCACCGGCCGATTCATAATCTTTCCAGGCACTTGCGGCCTCGCCACGGAATTCTTGGGGTGGATAGAGCAGGAGCAATTGATAGGGGATCTTGTTCCGCAACAATAGCTCTGCAAGCACGACGCCATCGCCACCATTGTTCCCTCGCCCTGCCACGATCAGGACAGCACGCTGTTGCCACCCCGGCGAAAAAGAATTTTGACGCAATGGCCGTTGGCAAAAGGGGAAAACGAATTCACCGTGGAGGAGAAGCTCCTGCACCTTGGCCAAAAGAGATTCCCCTGCGCGACGCATATAGGCGTAGCCATTGTTTCCCCCCGACACTTCGCGGTCGAGGGCCTGCATTTGCCGACTGGAAAGAACTGGGTAAATCAAGGACTGCATAGGACAACTACCAAAGAATGGCACCCGATACCGTTCTGACGCCATGGACCGCACGCCAAACCCAGAGGCCCGGCCGGGACAAATCCATGGCACCTGCATCACCGGCTCCTGTGGAATAAATGCGCCCATTCAAATCGCGAAGCTCCATTCGCCCTGAGCCCAGGCCTTGCCAAACCACCTTCGATCCGGAGCGGAAGATTTTCAACCCTTCAAACCCAGGAATGGATCTTTCCTGGTTGAAGAGAGAGACGGTCAGGACCGCCTGCAAAGAAAGAGGGGATAGAGTATACGCGTTCACCTGGCTCACCAGCCACCCGCCATCCCCATCAGGACCATCGGAAGGGTAATTGGCATTGCCCGGCAACCCGCCACCAAAAAGGATTCCAATGAATCCGGCATCGGCCCAATAAGACTTGTGGGCGAGAAAATATTCCAACGCATCGTCCTTGAATTTGGCCTGAGTCTGATGTGAACTGCCTTCGGAAACTTGCCAACCCACCACGCGCAGATTGGAGCGCACGGACAGACACTTGACCCAGCCAAAGTACTTGGTGTAATTGGTGTCCACCCAGAACCAATCCTCCTTGGGCTGTTCGGTCAATTTGATTCCCGCATCGCGGTCAGCCTTTTCCACAAACACCACGTCGCCTTTGCCGTTCGCACCGAAGGAATTCAAAAAATCTCCCTGGGCGTAACCTCCCATAATATGAGCCTCCACCCGGCCTTGCCCGATCTGGCCTGGAATATTTACACCCCAGTGGTTGAGCATGTGTCCGACCACCACATTGGTCGGTCCCAGCACCGTCTTTGCACGCTGCACCATGTATTCCGCCCAGCCCTGCAGATTTGCCGTGTAGGTTTTTCCTGACGCAACGTTGGCTTGAGCCATATTTACCGGGACCTCGGCGGCATTCATGGACTTGAGTTTGTCCTGCATGAGTTTTCCGTAGGTGTCAGGCTCCAAAACAATAATTACCGGGGACTGGGAAGGGAATTCGTTGAGTGCATCTTTGGTTTTGGCAAGAAACTTCTCATAGTTGGCGACGTATGTAGTCATATATGAACTGCTCGCCAGATTGCTGGCGACCAACGCCTCTGCGTCCTTGCCAAAATTATAATAGACAAAGGCCGACTTGATTCCAAACTCATCGCTTTTCATCATGTAATCCCGGGAGTATGTGTCGAGACTCCAAGAACCCGTCGCATTCATGATCGTGGGCATCACATAATTATAACGGTACTCCCCAGCTTGGCGCGCAAGCGTTGTGGCACCATCATTATCGAGGGTTCCCAACAAAAAGTGGCTGGGCCAGTTTGCAGGAATCGCTCCCCCGCCCACCGTGGGAAAATCCAGGGGAGCATGGTCGGTTCCATCGGTAATGCGGACATCGTCAAGCAATAGATCCATGGCGCTTCCCACGGGATTGGTGTCGCCGGCATTCCAGTCATATCCAAATCCAAGGCCCACCACGGAGTCCGTGGCTTTTGCGAAGCCAGGATAGGCGCTGAACGGAATCACCACTTCGGTCCAATCTGCACCAATGGCAATGGTCTGGGGGGTCCCATATTTATTGGCATAACCCGTCTTGATCTGCACCAGGGGGCGTAGCTTGGCTGTTTTGGTTCCCTTGTTCTTTACCCGGAATCGAATGTCGGAGTAGCTAGCCAAAAGCTTCATCTTATCATCCGCAAACTTCATGATCACCTGGTAATAACCAGCAGAAGAAAGATCGCTCGAAATTTTCATGGAAACGGAGCTGGAACCCCGATATTTTTCGGTGCAGGAAATCGGGAGGGTTTTGCCCTGGCTCCAAACATCGACGTAATCGACGGTTACCAAAGAGGCTCCGCTAGAAACCACGGACCATTTGGGAACAAAAAGTCCCTTTTCACAATCCCCATCATAAAAAACGGGTACATCGTCGAGGGCAAAAATCAGCGAAGGAATTAGCGCAAAAGCACTGAATACTATTTTTTTCATGCCTGAAAAGTAAGTAAGTCCATGGCGATTTGCGCTCGCCCGGACAATTATTTGCAGGACTTCGTTTTACTCCGAAACGCCGACGAATTCCACGAGGAATACGAGGGTGGCATCAGGAGGAATGGGGCCAGCACCACGGCTACCGTAACCAAGGCCCGGAGGAATCAGAAACACCCGCTTTTCGCCGGGGCGCATGCCTTCCACTCCAAGGTCCCAGCCACGGATTACACGACCAGCGCCTAAAGGAAAGTCAAAAGGAGTGCCTCGACCACGTGAGCTATCGAACAGGGTCCCGTCCAGCAACCAGCCGGTGTAATGCACCTGAACTTTTTGCCCGGCCTTGGCGGCTTCGCCATCCTGGGCGGGTACTTGAACGACTGAATATTGGAGCCCTTCGCGACCTGTCTCCATTTTTAGCTTGTCCAGTTCGGGGAAGAAGTCCACTCCTGCGGCGGCCTCTTCGTCGTCCTCCAAGGAAACGACCTCAATACGGTAAAGCAGGACGGATCCGGGGGGAACCCGGGGCAAAGCGGAACCTCCGTAGGCCACATTGGGCTGCAGGCGCAGGAAAAGCGTGCTTCCGGCCTGGGCTCCATCGAGGCCGACTTCCCAGCCACGAATAACCTTGTTCATTCCAAGAGTTACAGCGATGGGTTTGCCAGTTGTTTTGGATGAGCCGATGGTCGTTCCTCCCAAAAGCCAACCCGTGTAGTGCAGATTAATGCGCGTTCCCGCCTTGGCTGGCGCACCCTGACCAGCGGTCACCTGAAAAACATCCACACCGGGAGAGAGGGTTTTCCATCCAAATGCCTTATAATCTTTGGGAAATGCATCGGGCTCGAGACCCTTGGCAAAGGATACGAGCTCCACCTCGAACACCAGGACAGAAAAGGACGGAATGGGCCCAACGGCCCTTTCGCCGTATGCGAGGTCGGCAGGAATCACCAATTTGCGGATTTCGCCGGCCTTCATCCCAAGAATTCCCTTATCCCAACCGGCAATCACCATGCCCGCACCCAGAGTGAATTCCAAGGGTTCCCCACGATCCCGCGAAGAATCAAACCGGGTACTGTCGGTAAGCCACCCTGTGTAGTGAACCTTGACGATACTTCCACTTTTCACGGACTCGCCGTCTCCTGGACGGATGGTCTGAATTTTCAAAGATTCGGCAGCACTGGCTACAGACACAAAAAACAGGCAAAGGCCCAAAACTTGCAATAGTCGACTGAACATTCTCTCTCCACTAGGATTAGGGACGCATTCAAAGTAGAAATTCTGGCAATCGAGGAGGGGATTTGCTAGTTTTCTTTCCATGCTTGTTATCGGAGTCATTGTCCTTATCATCATAATTGCCGTTGTCCTTTCTGCCATGGGCGCCTGGATTGTAATCCAGGGACGCCATGAACAGGAGCCACCGACCTATGCACCCATTGACCGCTCGGGCTCTTTTGCGGTATTGCGCCACCCGGCCCGGGAAGACCTGGAGCGAAAAAAACCCAGCGCCGGAGAAGTCGAGCTCTGGATTCGCACCACTTATCCCCAAAAGCCTGCTGACGAAGTCATGGCCCTGGTGGAAAAATGGAAAGCGGACATCGAGCACACCATCAGCGTCATCGAAGAGGGCGACCGGGAAAAAGTCGCAACCTTCCTGGTACTTCTCACCGAAAAAGACATTCCCCTTTGCCAATTCCTGACTACAGACAACTACCTCACCCGTGAACAGATCATCAACCATCCCGAAATTCTGCCCCCCTTCTACCTAGGTTGCAACTGCAAAATTGCCCTGAAGCAACCTTGGGACAATCCGTCCAAATCCGGCTGGAAAGCCGTGACTCCAGGGCCGGACGGCAAGTACCATGTTCCAGACTGGAGAACCATTGCGTAGCTCATTTTATTTCCTATTCCTGATTCTTCTCGGGACCGCATCTTCCTTTGGTCGTGGCGCTGCAATCATCACTTTGGAAATGCCCGTCGGTGCACGCCAATTGGCCATGGGCGAAGCGGGTGCTGCAACCGTCTCCGATGCCAACGCAGTTTTTTACAACCCGGCAGGCCTCGCCTTTGGCCCTCTTTCCAACGAATGGGAACTCACCCAAGCCAAAGAAGCCAAGGACCAGCCTTGGTTCACCGCCCTGGCCGCCCGCACCCGTTCCGGGTTTATGGCCAAAAGCGATCTTTGGGCTGGCTCCGCGACCGGGCTCCACCATTTTGACGGCCGCATTTGGAGGAATTTCCACACCGAAGCCATCGAAGGTTCCGCCCGCGTGCGGGACGTTGTGCGCACATTCGCCGGCTCCGAAGACGGCTTGGATTCCTTGACTCGCATCGTAAAAGAATTCAACAACGTAAAAACCGAAACCGAAGAATCCTTCCTGGTCGAAGTCCGTCTCCCTTGGAACCTCGTAGTTCCTGACACCATCAGCACCTTACTTTATGAGGAACGAACCGAAAAGCTTTGGGTCGGCACCGTGAGTGGCCTCTTCCGTTTTGACGGCAAGGGCTGGAAGTCTTTTAAAACCGAACTCGGAAACATTCGAGTAACTTCCTTGGCAGCCCAAGGGGCAACCCTCTGGATCGGCACCAGCACGGGCCTTTTCAGCTACCGCAACGGTGTTTTTGAAGCCAAGGGAAAAATTCTCCCCAGCCAAAACATTACGGCACTCGCCTGGTCCGAGATGCGCAAGGAATTGTATGTGGCGGCCAAGGGCGCCGGCATTGCACGCATGCAGCCCAAGAAGGATGCAAGCTCCAAAGATCGTTGGAACCTTTTTGGACTCGAAGATGGCATCATGGATCTCGAATGTTCTGCAATTGTTGTTGATAGTTCAGGTCATGTATGGACCGCACATAGTGGAGGCCTTTCGCACTTCAATCTGCGCAAGTGGGAACAAGTCCGCTTTGAAAACAACCAAGTTCGCTCCTTGGTCGCTTCTCCGTCCGGCGCTTTATGGATTGGCACCGACAAGGGCGCCTGGTGGCACATGCCCGCTTATGCCACGGCAAAGGGGCGCAAGGCCGAAAAGGAACAATTGAATGCAGAAGAGGGTCAGGGCGAATGGTCTCATTTCCATACTGGCAATGGAATGTCCTCCAATCGGGTTTGGCTTTTACTGCCACAAGGAAAGGATGTTTGGTTTTCCACCGCCGCCGGAATGGAGCGCTTCAATTCCGCCGAGACGCAAATGAGCGTTTTCTACGAAAAACTCCTGCCGGTTTTGAATATCCCTGATTTGTATCACTTATTCTCCGGCGCCACCTTCCCCGCTACGGAATGGGGAACCATTGGTGGCTTTGTGAACTTCATTTCCTTCGGCCAGACTACGGTCTCCACGGGAACGACCCAAGACAACACCAACACCTTCAATTCCTCCGAAACCGTCGTTGGCCTAAGCTACGGAACCCGCATCAACAAGAACTGGGGTCTTGGACTCAATTTTAAATTCTTTTATTCCTCTCTGAGCGCTGGAGCTTCCGTAGGCGACCCGGCCTCTACTACATCCAGCTATGCCATTGATATTGGCGTCCTGGACCGCGATTTATTTGTCAATGGCTTGAGCATGGGTCTGGTCCTCGCCAACATCGGCCCCAATGTTTACTATCTCGACAAGTCCGACGAAAACCCAATTCCGCTCACTTGGCGCATGGGTCTTGCATACAACATTCTGGAAACCGTGGATCACCGGCTCACCCTCACCGGAGAGTATAGCCGACAAATGATTTACAACAATTCCCGTGGCGTAGCCGAACCCTTTTATATTTCTGCCTGGAAATCCTGGGCCTATCCGAGCCTCGAAGCCGAAGGCGACGGTTCCACCACCATCCTCAAAAAATCCGTCCAGGAAGGCGTCATCGGAGTTGGGGCGGAATACATCTACACCAACACGGTTGCACTGCGTGGTGGCTACCTCTTTGACAAAATCGGCAAACGCGAAGAACTCCACTGGGGTCTCGGGGTCATGCTCTCCAATGTCCTCGAAGTGGACATCGCCAGCATCCAAGGCATCAGCGACTTGGAAGGCGTCCGCGACGGCCAAATGCGCTTCGGGTTGCTCTTTAAGCTGTAACCCTTTCCAGCGCACCAAAGAACGCATCGGCAAGGTGCCTGCGCACTTGGTAAATCCGGTCCACCGAAGCTTCGCGCTTGGGCCAGGTAAAATTCGAAAAAAGCACCAGGGCCGCATTCCGATCCGGATCGCATACAATCGATGTTCCCGTAAATCCTGTTTTCCCGAAACTACGCGGGCTGACCACGGACCCCATGAAGCGCCGGTTCTCCAGCTCCCAACCTAGGGCTGTCCCTTGCCCCGCAAGGTGTTCCAGCCGATTTTCCGTAACCATGGACAGCACCCCTGCCGGCATGATCCTTTGCTCATCAAACATGCCATCACCCAGCATCATCTGGGCAAAACGCAAAACATCGGGAACGGTGCTGAACAGGCCCGCAGAGCCCACGGGGCCGTAGGCCCGCATGGCGAATGCGCTTTCATCATGGACCACTCCCCGCATGGTTTGGCCTCGCCAGGGGCACACTTCGGTGGGCGCGATTTGCTCCAGGCGGTGGCTTTCCAGAGGGAACCAGCCCGAGTCGCTCATGCCCAGGGGCTCGAAGAATTCGGAAACCGCAACCTGGTGCAGAGACCGACCTTCCAATCGTTCCAACAAAACCCCCAGAATCAGGCTGGAAGCGTTTCCGTAGTTGAACAAGGAGCCGGGACGAGCTTCAAATTTGTGTGTAAAAATTCTCTCCAAAATTTGCGCGGGCGGAAGATCTTTCAAAGAGGACATGGGGAATCGGTAATCCAGGGAATGGGTCAGAAGATGCCACACCCGAACCTCGTTGCGAAAACTGGGAGCAAATTCAGGAATGAGCTCGCACACCAGGGTCTCCAAACTCAGATGCCCCTCCAAAATCCGCTTTAAGGCCAATGTGCCGACCGGGATACTTTTGGTCACTGAGGCAACATCGAACAGGGTTTTTTCCGTCATGGGTTGCGCGGACGATTCAAATTCATCAAAGCCATAGGCCTGGACCTGGCGCGAACCATTGGGGAGAACAAATCCCAAGACACAACCCGGGAACACCCCGTCCTTTATCGCTGTTGCAATAATTGAATCGATCCGTTTCAAATAGACACCATCCTCTTTCCAAAGCAATACAATACAGCCTGTCACCCTCGCGGAGACGAAGGTCTAGGGAAAAATTGCAACCGTTTAACCCAAGATCCCAGGAGATTTAAATAAAATGTAGGTTTTGTGGCATGGAAGAACTCTTTGAAATCCTGGATGCGTCTGGCACCAAAACGGGGCAAACCCTGCCTCGGTCACAGGTCCATCGGGAGGGCCAGTGGCACCGGTCCGTTCACATTTGGGTGGTGGACGAGTGGGGACGGATGCTCCTCCAGCAACGCGCCTTTTCCAAGGATTCCAATCCTGGCCTTTGGGATATTTCTGCGGCCGGACATATTTCCGCCGGGCAAAATTCCCGGGAAGCCGCCGTGCGGGAATTGGAGGAAGAAATTGGTCTGCACGTCAACCCCGAGCGACTGCAATTCCTATTCGAAGATCAGGATCAATGCATTCTGCAGGGTGGGAAATTCATCGACCACGAATTCCACGACATCTATCTTTTGCGCCTGAACCCCGGTGAATCCAGGCTGGTAAAACCAGATCCCGGCGAGCTCGCGGGAGTGCGCTGGTTCACCCCGGAAATCTTCTTGGATGAGCTACAAACGACTCCGGAATGTTTTGTGCGCCATGACCACGAATACCCGCGCATCATCCAAATCATTTTGGGCGAGTAATTGTCATGCCCGGTCATCTTGTCATGCCCGGTCATTTTGTCATGCCCGGTCATTTTGTCATGCCCGGAACGGGCATCACCGCACATGTAGTGGATTTTTGTGATCGCCGTGCCTACACAGTGGTGTACATGTGTCCGTAATCGGGGGGTACCCCGAACGGCCCCACCGAGGGATGACATGTTAATTCTTCACCAGTTGCTCCCGAATATCCATTTTGCTTGCGTCCGCCAGAGGCATGCGGGAATGAGTCAGGTTGAACAAGTAGCGGTAGTTCTGGGCGGCCCGCGCAGTGGATTCCTGATAGCGCCATTTTCCGTTTTTAAATCCTTCCATCCGGTATCCAGAATTCATGCGCGCATAGAGGAGAGAATCGGCCTGCGTCTCGGTTGCGCCCAGCTGTCGGACCAAGCCCGTAACCGGGGACCAGCGCTCGCCCAGGGCAGATCCACCGGGCAATTCACCGGCGCCTACATTGAAGGTAAAACAGACCGGAACCCGGGGCCAATTCTCCGTGACAAGTTCCATGAGGAACTGGTCCGCAGGGTAGGGCCTCCAAGCGGAATCACCAGCAAAGAAGCCAGCAACTCCATTCACGTTCAGGGTGCGGGAATACTGTAGCTGGCCGGCGCGGTCTGCATATTCCTGCGTGGAATGGGAGAAATTCAAATCGGGCCGTTGGATTTTCATCTGATCTTGATACCACTTCATTTGCGCGAGGCTTGAATTCACCACCAGCACATCGGTTCGCACGCCCTCGACCATTTGCAGATACCACAAAGGGAAGGTGTCGTTGTCGCCAAAAGTGACCAGGACGCCACCCTGAGGAACGCTCTGAAGCATATTCCAGGCGAACTCTTGAGGCACCCAATCTCCGGAGCGGTCATGGGTTTCAAAATGGGTCAAAACCGGAATGGCCCAAGCCGAGCACGCCAAAACCATGGTGGCCCGAGTCGTCCAAGACCTTCGGGCTCGCAAGGCCAGCGCCCCTAGGGAAAGAGCCAGCAGGATTCCATATAGCGCAAAGGGTGGCGTAAAGAAATAATCGCGTTCGCGCACTTCGCGATGTACGCTACGGGGGGGCATGGGGATATGGGTTCCCAGGGCTACTGCGGCCTTTTCCCAGGCCATCAAATTCTGCATTTTAGGGGACTCAATTCCGGTGAGCCGCCAGTCCTCAATGGTCGAACGCATTTCTTCGAGAGACTCCATGGGTGGTAACTCCCCCTTGGGCACTTCTCTCTCCAAAGTCCGGATCCGCTGGTGCCAATTGCTTGCCTCCCGCGAATCAGCCCGGGTTCCATCCGAAAAATTCACATAAAATATAAGGCCTAGGGAAGTTAGCAGGAAAAGCCCCCAGAGGAATGCGGCTCTGGGATCGCGACGAAGCAAGATTCCTACCCCGATTACCACCACCAGCATCAGCTCCCAAAAGAAGCGGTGAAGCATTTGAAAAATCCCCGGAAGCCCCTTTGCAAAAGCCTCGGAAGGCGCCAAGGCAACTTGGGCCCCCAGTGGCGCGGGCATGAACTGATTCAAGTGATAGCCTAGGTAACCAATGCGATCTCCAAAACCAAACTGGCTCTGCAACTGGCCGCGACGCCAAATGGCACGTTCAAACATTCCCATGCTGCCATATTGTTTGCGTTCCAATGCATCGCGCACATCCTCCCAGGTTTCTGGATTATTCTCATCCATAATTGGATTGGTGGTCGAGCGGATGGGCATGACCAGCTGGACCGAATAGCCAACCCCCGCAGAAAGCAACAGGGCCAAGGCCATTCCCACGCTGAGCACAGACCGGTCCGCAGGGGACTGGATTCCCCGGATGCGCAAAAACACGTAACCCAGCCCTAGCAGAAGAATGGCCAGGGCAAGTCCTTTGAGAAAATATTCGGTGATGAAAACCGCCGTGAACAAAAACAAACCTAGGATCCAGAAAGGCAAATCCTTAATTTCACGGGTACGCAAGGACATAAACATCAGAGCGGAGCCACTGAACGCAACCGCCGACAATAGAACCCAATCGCCATAGCGGGTCGGATCCAAAAGCAAAAGTCCAAAAACGCCCAGGCCAAGACCCAGCATGAGCCAAAGCCAAAACCGAGGAAACAGATGTCCACTCCGGATCCCCATGTAGAGCCACCCAAGCGGAAAGGCAATCATGGAATTTGTGTGTACTCCCATACCCAAAAACGCCACATATACAAACAAAAGAACCCATTTCCCCCGTGATTCCACCGGTTCCCGGTCCCAGCGCAAGACAAGCCAAACGGTGAGCAGGGTCATGGCCATGGAGACCCCATAGGTTTCGGCTTCCACCGCATTGAACCACCAGGTATCCGAAAAGGCGACCAAGGTTCCCGCCATGAATCCGAGCGTCGCTTTGAGCCGATCTGAGAGCATCCACGCGCGAGTGACTTCCAAACTGATTTCGCAAGCAAGCCAAGCCCCCAAAATAGAGGCCACTGCAGAAAGCATATTGATCCGCAAGGCTACGGGCCCAATCCAAGCGAAAGCCAGCTCCCAGAACCTACCCAGGATCACAAATAAGGGAGAGCCGGGTGGATGGGGAATTCCCAGCACATGGGATGCCGCGATGAATTCACCGCAATCCCAAAACGAAACCGAAGGGGAAATGCTTAGGCCATAGACCAGACCGGTCAAAACCAAAAGCGCGAGACGGGCAATCCAGAAGGGCGTCATGTCAACCTTTTTCATGTCAAGCAATTTTTCGGGGTTCCTGTCATTTCCGCGCAGAGGGAAATCGAGCTCGCCAGTTTTGCCATGGGCCCTTGGTCCTCGCCTGCGCGAGGGCGAGGGAAAGGGTGCCGGTTTGTATTCACCACCACCTCCCTACTCCATTTCCGCCAAGCGCAGAATGGCCGCGCCCAATTCCTGCGGACGGACATCCGCAAGATCCAGCCCCTCGGGGAAACTCAATGCAGCACTACCCCCCGCAACGGCATCCTCGAGAGGACCCTGTTTTCCGGTGAGCAAAATATTCAAAGCCGCGGCTCCAGCCGAGCGAATTTGTTCGACACACACAAACTGCGAGAGCTTGGTGACATCGGCCTGCAGGCGCCCAAGTTGCAGCCTCTGGGCGTTGGCCTTGACCTTGATCCCTTTTTCCACCGCGCTTGCCGGGCGCAAGCCATTCTTTAGGTGTTTTCCAATGGCATCCAAGGAATGGGTCCAGTCCTTGGGGAAATCAGGATAACTTTCCTGTGGGACCACCTCAGCGTGATCGCCCAAGGCAATGCGAGCCTCCTCAGTCGCCAGGCGTGGCTCCCATTCTTCCATGACGATCACGGTATCGGCCACGCGCAAGTAGTCTCCGCAGGCACCAATCACCATCACAAAATTGAGTCCCAGCTGATCGCGAAATTCCTGAATGCGGGACACCAGGGGAATCAAGGGCTCGCGGTCCTGGCGGATCAGACGGCGCATGCGCTCGTCGCGAATCAGAAAATTCACTGCGGAAATATCTTCATCCACAAGCATGGTGCGCACGCCAAGCCCAATGGCCTCGACCAGGTTCGCAGCCTGGCTCGTCGACCCGGAGGCCAAAGTGGTATTGAAAAAGCGGGTGTTTTTTCCCCCGGGCAAATGACGCACCAAAGGTTCGATGCAGGACCCCAGCACCTGGCGGCCCTCTTCCGAACGAATCTTGAAAGCGGTTGGGTCCGTGACCACACGTTCCCGGCCATCCCCCATCACATGGTCATACACACCAATTTCGACCGCGGAGAGGAGCGTGGATTTTCCCTGAAATCCGCCCCCGGCAATCACCGTGATCCCCTTGGGAATTCCCAGGCCCTTGAACCGTTCACCCATGACCTCAATTTCGACTTGCAGACCCTCTGGAGCCTTGAATGGACGTGCCCCGCGCAATGGCAGGACCGAGGTGCCCGAGGCACGCGGGAGCACCGCATGATCGCCCACAAAAGCCACGAGTCCCAATGAGTCGAGGGAATCGCGCAGGGCTCTTTGGATTTCCAGATTGCGGATGGCGCGTTCACAATCCACCAGGCGGAAATTGGCGCAATACAGCGATTCGGTTAGCGCCTCGGGCAAACGCTGGCACAGGACCTCGATCGCCCAGGCGGATTCGATTTTGCGGGCATCGGCGGGCAAGCCCACCTGAATCAAAGCATGCACCTTGCCGTTTTCAATGCGGCAGCTGTTGCGCTTTAAAATTTCGGGACCAGGCTCCACCGTAGCCAGCAGGCCACCGTTTCCCGTACCCAGACTGCGGGCCTGCGTCGCGCAGGAGAGGGCAAGGCGCCGCAAAAGAAAGTCCGCCAGCGCCACTCGCTGAACTTCGCTCGTGACCCATTCCTCGGGAATTCCCAAGTCCTTAAGAGCCACGGAAATCCGCATGCGCGAAGGAGGTGCATAAGGGTCGCCCTGGATGTGCACCCAGTTCCACTCAAAATCGCCCGAAGACCAGGAATGCCCGCGCAAATCATTGTAGGTGCCGTACGCCTTGCCTTGCAGGCGCTGGAGTTTCAGGTGCAAATCTTTCACGAATGATCCTTAGGCACTAGGCCTGAATGTTGAACCTCACAGCAAGCTGCGCGGGGATGACAATTCAAAAGCCGACTTGCAAATCGAGCCCTGCATTTTGCGGGGACCAGATCGGCTGTACATCGAGGACCAAAGGTCCACCGGAGGTTGCGCGGAATATGCGCAGCACATCGAAAACGGAAACGATGCGATTGAGCACCACCATGCCCACGGCAACCTGAAAGATGACCTTGGAAAACCGGTAGCGCTGGAGAATGTCGTTGTATTCGCGCATCCGCGCCGTGGTTTCTGGATTGTCACTGGAGCCCCAGTCCCAGGTGTGGGAAGGGTCGCTGGCGTAAAGATCGTCCACACTTTTCCCGGAGCGGATTAAAGACATATCATAATTTTCGGCCAAGTCGGGATTGGAATTCTGCCCTGCGGGCCCACTGCGCGAACGGTAGCGCGCGACCACATCCAGAAAGGTGGGGTCTCGGGGTGGATTAACAATGCCCGCATGATGGGACGCAAAAGCCTGAGCACTGGCCAGGTAGGATTGCCCTGCCATGTAGCCCACAAGCACGGCGCTGAAGCCCGCGGCGTCAACCCACACAAACTTTTTTACCGCCTGGGATTCGCCCAAATACTTTTGCCCCATGCCCGGCACCAAGGCAGAGAAGCCAATGGCCGAAGACAAACTTTTTCCGTGGTTGCGACTCAGAGCGGTATCCACGGAGATCACGAGCTGGGCCTGGGCATTCCCTAGGAAACACAGAACCGCAACCAAGAAGAGGACACCTCGTATCATCAAAACTCCAGGCGGGCCCGCACGGCTCCAGAAACCACGCCACCGAAGTCCACATAGCTGTCAAAATGCACCCGCTCCATCAGGGTCACTTTCTCTTCGTAGAGCCCCTTGTTGTGGGCGTATGCAGAAATCGTGGCATCGACTGCGGAGACGATATGGTTAAGCAATATTCCGCCCAGGAAATAGGCCTGGTAATTGGCGTAATCGTTGGCCTTCTGCCGCATGGCCAAGTATTCCAGGTGGGATTTGGAAGCCCCCAGTGGAGCCCAACTGACAGGCGGGATCAGCTGAAGATCGGAGGCCGTCCGGATGCTGTCCACATCGTCCCAGCCCAGCACATAATTGTTCCCACCGATAATGCGAAAGAACGTTTGCTCATCCCAAAATCCGCCGTTTCTCTGGATGGACTCGCCCAAGGACGAGTCTTCCGCGAAAGCGTCACGGTGAGCGGCCCCCGTGGTCAGGGTTGTGTCGGCGCAGTGGTTCTGGTTGCTGCCATAAATGGCATTGCAATAGTCGGAACGATCGGAAAGATAAAGGCCCGCAAACTGGATTTCCTTGTTGCGGTCCGACAGGCCGGTAAAAATGGAGAACACACCGGTTTCGTATTTCCCAATGGAATAATTTTTGCGAGCAAATGTCTCGTACTTGGTGACCTGTTGACCGTAAAGGGTCACAGAATAATGGTACCAGAGCCCACCCAGAACCGCCTCGGTTGCCAAATAAGCGATGCCGCGGGCAATATTGGCGGTTGTTCCGCCCACATAGATCTGCCCCGCACCAGGAAGCGCGAGGGAAAGAAAAAGCGCCTTGCGGGGGGATTTGTATTTGCCCTTCATTTCATCGATGGCGCGAACCCGCGACACCCGGACCGGACCCAGCAGATCCTTGCGGGAACGGGCGGACGAGGAGGACATGGAAGAAGAAGAGGGCGAGAAAGAGGAAGAACTCACGATCACCCGCGCAGGCGGGGCTTGGGCCGGGGAATTCTCGGCCACCACAAGGGGAGAGGAGGGCTGTGGAACCGGGGAAGGAGGACCCGAAACAAGGACTGCCGACAGGGCAGGAAGAAGGGCCGCAGAAGAACTGGACAGGACAGGCGAGCTAGCCTGGAATGAGGAAGACGCTGCCATTTGCACCATCGAAGACAAGGGCACGGAGGACTTGCCTTCGAGATCCGCCCACATGTCCTGGGCGTAAAGGGAAACGGCAGAAAAACAACAAAAAATGGCGAGACAAATGCGCATAGGCTAAATCTATAAAATCAAACAACAAGAAAACCCGCTCGGTTGAGCGGGTTCCCTAAAAACAAATCCCTGCGGATTAGTCCTGCTTGACGACCCAGACCTTGATCTGAGCTTCAATATCGGAGAATACCCGGACAGAAACGGTGTAAACACCGAGCTGCTTGATGGGCTCGACCAGCTCGACCTGGCGCTTCTCAATCTTGTGTCCGGCAGCCTTGAGGGCTTCGGCGATATCGCCACTAGCCACGGAACCGTACAGACGTTCACCTTCCACAACCCGACGGGTAATGGTGACGGAAACGTCCTTGAGCTTTCCAGCGAGGCCTTCAGCAGCAGCATGGTCCTTGCGGAACATGGCTTCCATGACTTCGCGGTTCTTCTCAATCAGAACCTTGGCTTTTGCAGTCGCGAGGATTGCGAGCTTGCGGGGGAAAAGGAAATTACGGGCAAAGCCGTCCTTCACCTTGACGACCTGCATCATTTTGCCCAGCTTGGGCACATCAGCTTTAAGAATGACTTCCATGGTATTACCTCAGTGCGTCAGAAACGAAAGGCAGGATTGCCATGTGGCGGGCACGCTTGATCGCTTGGGCGAGCATGCGCTGGTACTTGGAAGTCGTGCCGGAGATGCGACGGGGAATGATCTTGCCGCGCTCGGAAAGGAAGCGGCGCAGAGTGCGTTCGTCCTTGTAGTCGATAAACTCAAACTTATTCTCGGTGAAGTAGCAAGTCTTCTTCCGGCGAATACGGTTTGGGGACTTCTTGTCGTCCATTCCATCACGGCCTTCACGGTTATCACGGTTGTTATCACGATTGTTGTACATGATCAATCCCTCTCATCGCGGTCGTCGTCGGAGTCGATCGGAGCGAGGTCTTCTTCGCCACCGTAGACCTTGTCAGTCATTGGATGATCCACCAGGGTCAACCAACGCACCATGTTGTCGTTGATGCGGAAGCCGGATTCGAGATCCGTAACCACAGACGCATCTTCGCTCTTGTAGTAGAATGTGGCGTAGTAGCCATGGGTGCGGCGCTTGATGGCGTATGCCATTTTGCGTTTTGCCCAGTCGTCGCGACGGACGATTTCGCCGCCCTTCGCCAGGATCTTGTCTTCGATGATTTTGAGTTCGGCCGCAATTGCGTCGTCCGAAATCATGGCATCGACGATGACCATAGTTTCATAGTTTCTCATAGTATTCCCTTTGGACATAGCCCGAACCCAACATGGGCACGGGAGGGGCCGGGGATTTCCCGGGATGCCAAGTATAGGAAAGGGGGTGGATTTTGCCAACTTGGGGGACCCCTTGAGGGAAAACAGCATTTTTGTGACCGCCGCCGGCCCCTCCCGAGCCCAGGAAGCCATTACATTACTGTCCAAAACAATTGGCAAAAGGCCTTTCTATGTCATGGCGACCCTTCTTGTCATGGCCGAAACGGCCATCACCGTTGCAGGGTGAAGGCATTGGCAGGCACGGTGCGGCGATCCTCGTCTGCGCGAGGATGACATTGTAGTAGTGGATGACAGGGTAAGGACGGCCACAATCTTGCCATGGCCCTAGTCTTATCATGGCGATCCTTCTTGTCATGGCCCTAGTCTTGTCATGGCCGGAACGGCCGATGTGCTGCCAGTTACGGTTACTGGCAGCTATGCAAAGCTTGGCCACTTCAACCTTTGGTTGTTTCCACACAGTGGATATGTGCCGGTAATCGCCGAGGCGAAACCGGCATATCAAG
>CAIRAY010000159.1 GCA_903876665.1 uncultured Fibrobacterota bacterium
CCGATCTGACTTTGGGAGAACTAGTAATGCCTACTTTGCTTATCATATTTGGCCTTCGCTTTTACTTCTATTCAAACGATCATGAACCAATGCATATTCATGTTCAAAGTGCGGAGGGGATCGCTAAGTTTGAGATATTAGATCAGATTGTGCTAGTTTCTAATGAAGGGCTTAAAAACAAGGATCTGAAGTTAGCTGAAAGCATAATTGAAGAAAATTTGGAGAATTTTCGCGAAGGCTGGCATAAATTCTTTAATGAGGACGCATTATGAACCTAAATGCAATAAAAAAAGTCTGGGTAGATGAAAATTCAATTCATATTGAAACAAAGAATGGAAAAGTCGCTAAGGAGATGTTTAGAAACTACCGACGGCTTCGTGATGCAACTGAGGCGCAACGTAAGAATTTCAAATTGAATAGTTTAGGAATTCATTGGCCCGACATTGATGAGGATTTAAGTTTTGATGGATTCTTTAATAAAAAAGAAAGTGAAGTTGCGGACATTATTAAGCAACATTCTGTAATCAATGTTTCTGCGCTAGCTAGACGAATGGGAATTCCGCAGCCACTATTTGCTGCATATGTTGCTGGAATAAAAAGACCATCATTGACAAGAATTTTAAAAATTAAAGCGGAAATTCGCAAAATTGGGCGAGAACTTGCAGAATCAAAATGAATCAAAGATCGATTTTTGACTCAACAAATCCGTGGCAAGGGATCCGACGCGAGCATCCCGAGCACCCGCACATTCCCCATGGTGGTCTCGAGCAATAGCTTACCCGCATGCCCCGCCGTAACGCGCCCGATGCACGCGGCATTTACCCCCAGGGGCTCATTGCGCAACACCCGCAAAGCCTCATCCACAAACTCGCCCGGGACTACTGCCAAGAACTTCCCTTCATTGGCGCTATAAAGAGGATCCAATCCCAATATCTCCCCAAGCCCCTGCACCGCTGGGTGCAAAGGAAATTCCCCCTCCTGCAAAGTAACCGACCAACTCTTTGTTTCGCAGAGTTCGCACAATGATGTCGCCACACCACCCCGCGTAGGGTCGCGCATCCAACGCACGGGGACCTTGGCGCACAATGCTTGGACCAGTCCGTACAAAGGCGCAGAGTCACTCTGCAAATCACTTTGCAACGCGAATCCCTTGCGCTGGGTGAGCAGGGTAAAACCATGGTCGCCCATGGTGCCGCTTAAAATAACCCCATCGCCGGGTTGAATCCCATTGGGATTTGGCGCATAAACGCGTTCGCCGATTCCAGCCGTGTTGATGTAGATCCCATCGCCCTTGCCACGCTCCACCACCTTGGTGTCCCCGCAATAAAAAGCCACCCCGGCTTCCCGCGCAGTGTCCCCTATGGACCGGACGATTCGCTCCAGAGTTTCCAAAGAGAATCCCTCTTCGAGAATCATTCCGAGGGAGAGGGCTACCGGGCGGGCACCCATCATGGCCAGGTCATTTACCGTACCGGCTACACACAAGGTTCCGATGTTGCCACCCGGGAATTCCAGCGGAGAAACCACATAGGAGTCGGTGGTGAAAACCATGTCAGATTTCAGTGCGGAGAGAATGGCTCCGTCCTCAAGCTGGCGAGGCGCGGAATCACCCAAGGCCGGAAGGATCAGTCCCTCAATCAGCTCACGGGATAATCGTCCCCCGGAACCGTGCCCTAGGCGAACCACATCCTCAGGGGCATACTTTTTATGTTGTGTGTTATTCATGCGAGTCCCGATAGAGATAGGCCGCGTTGCAAGTGCCTTCCATACTGACCATACAGGCCCCAATGGAATGATCGGGCGTACACCGTTTTCCGAATAATGGACACTGCTCCGGGACAATCGTTCCCGCAAGCACTTGTCCGCAGCGACACCCAGCAGGCTCAGCACTTACGATTTTACCCAAATCAAATTTGCGCAATGCGTCGAAGGAGGCAAAGCAATCCCGCAGCTTGTACCCTGCGTCCGCAATGATTCCCAGGCCACGCAATTCTTCGTCGCAGGGCTCGTACAGCTCAGCGAATAATTGTTGCGCTTTGATGTTTCCTTGTGGGCGAGCTGCACGAGGGTAGGCATTGGCGTTGTCGTGTTTCCCTTCCGCAACTAGGCGAACTAGATCGCGAATGGCGATCAATAAGTCAATGGGTTCGAATCCACCCACGACCATGGGGACCTGGTACCGTTCACAGAGTTCGCTGTAGGCATTGGCACCGATGATGGAAGTAACATGCCCCGGGGTAATAAACCCATTAATGGGTGCCTTGCTGCGGAGCAATGCATCTAAAACAGGAGGAACCCGTTTGGCGGAAAGGAGGACGCTAAAGTTGTTCCGGTTTTCGCGGATGGCCATTTGCAAGGGTAGGCTGAAGGTCGGCAAGGTGGTTTCAAAACCGATGCCTAAAAATACGACCTGCGATTCTGGATGTTCACGCGCATAAATCAAGGCATCCAGTGGAGAATAGACTTCCCTTACGCGACCACCCAGAGCACGGGCCTTTTCCAGGCTCAGGCGGGTTCCGGGAACGCGAACTAAATCGCCAAAGGTAAAGACCACCACGCCCGGGATTTGACATAAGGCCACGGCCTGGTCGATGTAGGTGATGGGCGTGACGCAGACCGGGCAACCCGGGCCCGAAACTAAGCGGACACTCGTGGGCAACATCTCGCGCAGTCGATATTGGTAAATCGTATGCGTCTGTCCTCCGCAGACCTCCATCAGACTCATGGGCTCTACCGGAGCTGCCTCATGGATTTGTGCCACCAGAGCCTTGGCGGCTTTAGGATCGCGGTATTTAGCGAGGCTGGCTTCCATCCACGACCTCTTTGAGCATGGACAAGGTTTCGCGCGCACTTTGTTCATCCAGGGTTTCAATGGCGACGCCAGCATGCACCAAAACAAAATCTCCGACCTGCGGGTTTTCCAACAAGGCTACGCTGAACTCAACCTGAACATGGGAATGTTCGCCCCGGGCAAAACCGTTGGGAAGCATGGAGGTAATCTGCAAGGGAACAGCTAGGCACATGTTGTGAGTCCTTTTTCCAGAAGATGGGTCGCAACGACAATCTGCCCCAAGGCAATTCCGTTGTCATTGGGAATGCTGGAGAAGTAGCAAATTCGGGATTGGATCAGGGAATGTTTTTGCAGGCGAGCCACAATTTTTCGGTTCTGGAATACCCCCCCGGCAAATACCCAAGGGATAGGGTTGTCTTGGGTTATGCCCATTTGCGTTTCTGCCCATAGACCCAATTGTATGATGAGCTCGCAAACGGTGGAATGCAGACGGCTTGAAACCATGGCCGGAGAAGCGCCTTGGAGGACATCGTCCATGGCTGCCATCACGATGGGGCCAAGAAGAACCTGGTGGTCATTGATTTCCACAGGCCAGGGCGAGGCATCCGCTATTACATCCAAATTCTCGAGACGCGTCCCCGTTTCTCCGTCCCAGGTAGGATTTTGCCAGTCGAGCATTGCACCCACCAAATCGAACAGGCGACCCATTCCCCGGGATGCGGGGCAATTCAAGTCTGCCGTAAGCATGGCAGAAATCCCGCCTTCATAGAGCTTGGCGTGGTCGGGATGGGTGCGTAACCACTCCTGTCTTTTCGCCACGGAAGCAAAGTCGTGCAAGGCCCCCAGAAGGATCCTCACCGGTTCACGCATCGCTCGGTCACCGCCTGGCAGGCGCAGGGGTTGCAGGTGCGCCAAAGGATGGCACTCGGCACCCGAGTAATGCATGACTTCTGAACCCCAGATGCAATCTGGCTCCCCATAGCCAGTCCCATCAAAGGCAAGGCCCAGCGCAGGGCCATGCCACTGGTGCTCCAGCCATGTCGCAGCAATATGGGCATGATGATGCGGAACGCGGATCAGGGGAAGACCTTTTGCCCAGGCATACTGCTGAGCCAATTGGGAGGAAAAATATTCGGGGTGCGCATCACATACCACAACTTGGGGCTCCACCCGGTAACTGGCGCAAAGCCGGTCCGCAATCTGCAGCGCTAAATCCTGGGTCAAGGGATGTTCCATGTCTCCAATATGCTGACTAAGAGTCACTCGGCCATGGTGCGCAAGGGCAATGGTATTTTTCAGGTCAGCCCCAAAAGCGAGACCCGTCCGGACCTGGGGCCACCGGAATTCCCGGGGACTTGCGCCCCGACCAATGCGAAGCGAAATGGTCTGCAAAGATTCTGGAACCACCGCAACCACACCATCATCGGCCCGGTTTACAATGTCACGGTCATGCAGGACCAGCATGTCGCACCACTTGCGCCCTTGGGCTCTCGCTTCGTCGTTGGTGGTAAGCATGGGCTCACTGCTGCGGTTAGCACTGGTGAGAACCACCGGCCCGGGAAATTGAGAAAAAAACAACTCATGGACCGGAGAGTTCGGGAGCATTATGCCAAGTTGTGTGAGGCCTGGAGCGAGGAAGGCCATGGTGGAAGGTGGGGTATGCACATCCAGGATTACAATCGGACGCTCGGAGGCCAACAAAGCCAGCTCCTCGGCGGGATTGATGGTGCAAATGGTTTTGGCCCACTCCAGATTGGGGACCATCAACGCAAATGGTTTGCGGTCCCGTTGTTTAACTTCGCGCAATTTTCCAACAGCCGTGGCGTTGAACGCATCCGCGACTAAGTGAAAGCCGCCGATGCCTTTTACTAGCGACAGGCCGCCCTTTTCGGTATGCAGGGCCCAGAGGGCTAGCCAATTTTCTGGCGATGCCTTCCATGGGTTCCCTGGATCTGGCGAAGGGATTTCGCACCACATTTTTGGACCACAATCCGGGCAACAAATGGGCTGGGCATGGAACCTGCGATCCAACGGGTTTTCGTATTCCACCTGGCATCGCGCGCACATGGGGAATCCGCCCATGGAGGTCTGGGGACGATCATAGGGAAGGCTCTGCAAAATACTGAAGCGAGGCCCGCAATGGGTACAAGAAATGAAGGGGTGGAAGAAGCGGCGGTTCCCGGAGTCGAACAGCTCCAACCGGCAAGCCTCGCATAAGCACAAGTCAGGAAGAATGGAGCCGAGGTGTTCTCCTGCAGACAAACTCGCATGGATCTCAAAATCAGGAAAACCCTCAACTTCGGATGGTTCCTGCCGAAGCGAAGTGATTTTGGCAGCCGATGGAAGTTTGTGTGTGACCGCGTCGAGGAAAACCTGCAGAGCCTTGGCGGAGGCCTCCGCGTGAACGGTCACCCCTTGGGGGGTATTCTGGACCCAGCCACAAATCCCCAGCGGCCGGGCAACAGAAAGGACGAAGGGCCGAAAGCCCACGCCTTGAACACGACCTTGAAAAAACAGGTCAAGTGCGATCATTAATCCGCTTCATCCCTAATTAGGCCACAACATTTGTCATGGCCGGAACGG
Organism: uncultured Fibrobacterota bacterium; assembly: GCA_903876665.1. Classification (GTDB taxonomy): domain Bacteria; phylum Fibrobacterota; class Fibrobacteria; order Fibrobacterales; family Fibrobacteraceae; genus CAIRAY01. The sequence goes on from CAIRAY010000159.1 coordinate 5,375, forward strand.
CCATCACCGCTTGTAGCCAGACCTATTCCGCCACACGCTCCGGTGATCCCTCGGTGGGTCCGTTTGGGCTTGCCCGTTACGGACACATGTCCACTTTGTGGATTGCAGGATGACAGGCAAACAGAGTCCTTATAATTGCACGGTGGCGCTGTTCGCTCCATTTTTGGGAACAATGCTCACCAATACCTTGCCGTTCTTGGTGCACCAGTTGGTGATGTCGGTGGGAAAGGTGGAGCAATCCGCGATTACTTCAACGACGGTCCCTTTGGGGAATGTGTTGGCTTTAATGGCAAGTTTTAAAACGGGTTGTGGACATTTGAGCCCGCGACAATCGAGAACTTCAGCCATGTTAGGCCTCCTTCTGGGTTTCTGATTCTGTGATGGATCCATCTGATGCACGCAACAGGGACCGGTGGGGTTGGCCAACTTGAGTCAAGTTGACTTGTAAGGGCATTTTTCCGGGCAAATTATGGGTCGCACAGCTGAGGCAAGGGTCGTAGGTGCGAAACGCCATCTCGACCATATTGAGCAAGCCCTCATCGACCTTTCCCTTATGGATAAAGGCCTTGGCGGCGCTCTGAATATTCATGCTCATGGCGGCCACATTGGCGAGGCTTGCCACAATCATGTTTGCGCCCGTGATAATTCCATTGGCATCGGAGGTGTAGTGGTGAATCAGAGTTCCGCGAGGAGCTTCAACGATTCCAACCCCTTCCGTGGGCGTTCCCAGGTTCATGTTGCGAATTTCGGGTGCAAGGAACGCCTCATGTTCGATCAGCTGTTCCAGGCGCTCGGCGTTATTGAGGACTTCGATCAAGCGCGCCCAGTGGTTGGCAAGGACACTATGCACAATCTTGCCACCAAAGGCCTTCTCGTAGATGAGGCGCTGCTCCTGTGCCAAAGGCGTCGACATGGAGCTGGATACATTGAAGCGGGCTGCAGGAGCCACACGGTACATGCCCGAACCAGGGCCATCGACAAAGCCCTTCCAGCCAATGTCGCGCAGGTAAGGGAACTTCACATAGGTCCAGGGCTCTACATGTTCCGCAATGACTTTGGCGTAATCCTTGGGCGCAAAGGTCAAAAACTCCTTGCCCTTCTGATCCACCACCCGAATGTCGCCATCGTAGTAATCGGGGTGACCGTCTTTGTCCACCATGCCCATGTAGTAGGATTCACAGCGGTACACGTCGCCCAACAATAGGTCGCGATAGGTGGGATTTTTCCAAACAATGTCATCAAAAACTTTGAGGGTAAATTGCGCAAAGGCTACCGCATCCTTGACAAAAATCCGCAGGCTGTCGCGGGTCTCTACGGTCATTTGTTTGGAGACGCCACCGGGAAGTCCTAGCACCGGATGGATCGCCCGTCCAGCAATCTCGTCAATCAGCTTGCGAGCGCGGTGACGAATGTCGATCACCTGTTTTCCAATGGCCACACCGACTTTGTCGATGACGCCCAGGATATTGCGTTCGCCCTTGGGTGCCGTGGGTCCGACGATAAAATCAGGGCCACCCAAAAAGTAAAAGTGCAAAATATGATCTTCAAAATAATGCAGGTTATAGTACACTTCGCGAATCAGCCGGGCGGTAATGGTCGGCTCCACATGGAACATGGCATCCAAAGCTTTGGTGGCAGCCATGTGATGTGCACCGGGGCAGACTCCGCAAATGCGGCTGGTGATCTGTGGCATTTCCTCCGCAGGCCGCCCTTCGGCAAATTTTTCAAACCCGCGCAGGTCCGGAAGTTGAAGATAGGCTTTATCGACATCGCCCGCTTCGTCCAGAAAAATTTCGATTTTCCCATGGCCTTCTAGGCGGGTAATCGGATCGATGGAAATTTTGTTGCCTTTAATCAGCTCGCTCATGGCTTGTTCTCCTTGCGATGACTCCCCATAAAGGAGCTGCTCATGGAATATCGGTAAAAGGTTCCTGCTGGATCGGGAATTCCATCGAGGGCCTTGGCAATCTGTTCTTCGGTTTCCCCTTCCATGATTCCGCCCAAGGCGGAAAGCATGCGGGCGCCTTGATCTTTGCTGCCCACAGGCCCCATGCAACCGGTGCAGGGCATGTTGCCTTTGACACAGGGGAATCCGCAACCATCGCGGGTGGCTGGTCCCATGCAAAGGATACCCTGATTGAGGAAGCATTGGGTGGGGTCGGCCTGAACATGGATCAAGCGCTTGAATTCGGTGATGGTCAAGGATTCGGGCTTGGTGGAATTGCGGTCGCAACTTTGGCAAAGGGCAATGTCGGGCAGAAGCATGGAACCCTTGGGCGGCAACTTGCCGGCGAGGATTGCGCCCATGGCGTTGGCCACCATGTCGCCATTGGGGGAGCAACCCGGCAAGAAATAATCCACCTCGATCACGTCATCAAGCTTGTACACCGTCTCATAGAAGCTGGGAAGCTCCATGGAATAACCCTCAGCGGTCTTGCTGTGTTCCAAAGGAACGATTCCTTCGGGGTTCACTGTGGTTGGTGTAGTTAGATACGACCGATCAAAAATTCCCTTTTTGCTCGTCAAGTTGGCGAGGGCGGGAATACCACCAAAGCAAGCGCAACTGCCGAAGGCGACGACCAGCTGGGATTTACGGCGCAAAAGCTTCGCCATGTATTCCTGTTCGGAGGTGCGGATTGATCCGTTGATCAAGCTGACCACAATTTCGCCATCGGCCATGGCTTCGACATCGGAATACTTTGGGTCCATGGCGCAGGGCCAAAAAACAAAGTCCACGGCTTCGCGAATGGCGAGAATACGCTCTCCAAGATCCACAATCGACTCGTCACATCCGCCACAGGAGCTGCACCAATAAATGGCTGCCTTGACCTTAGACATGAGAGACCTCCTCGGGCACAAACCCAGAAATGACCAGAGGCCCCAGGGCCCGTACACGTTCCGTCATGGCGGTGGTGACGTCCTGGAATTTTTTACCTTCACCGGCAGCGACCCATTCCAACTGGAAGCGGTCCTTATCGATTCCGAGCTGTAAAAACATGCGTTCAAACAGGCGAAAACGGCGCAAGGCCTTGTGATTTCCATTGCGGTAATGGCAGTTGCCTGGGTGACAACCCATGACCATGACCCCGTCAGCCCCTTCACGAAAGGCGGCCACGACATGTTCTGGATCCACGCGTCCGCTGCACATGACCCGCACCAAGCGAATATTGGCGGGGTAAGCGAGCTTTTGCCCGCCAGCGCTATCCGCTCCACCATAGGAACACCAGTTACACACAAACGCAACAATATTTGGCTCAAATTCAGCCATGGAGGACCCCCTTCACTTCAGCAAGCAGCTGGTCATTGGTGAAATGGCGCGATATGATGGCGTTGCTTGGGCAAGTGGCCGCACAAGTTCCGCACCCATGGCAAATGGCTTCATTCACCACTGATTTTTTGGTTTCGTAGTCAAAGCGAATCGCTTTGTAAGGACAGGTGGCCATGCACATTTTGCACCCGGCGCAGATGTCAGGATTGATGAAAGAGACCATGGTTTCCAGTTCGATTGTGCGACCCGGAACCAAGCGGCTCAGGGCGCGGCCCACGGCAGCCTGAGCCATCACAATGGAACGGGGTGAATGACAAGGCTCCACACAGGACCCGGCCATGGAAATTCCATCAATGACCGATCCTGTCATATTCAAAACCGGATGGTCGCTTTTGAAAAATCCGTAGGCATCGAGCTCCGCATTCAGGACTGTCGCCATCCTTTTTGCATTGGCACCGGGTTTAAACCCGGTGGAAAGAATCACCATGTCAACCAATAGGGATTCTTGACCTGGAATAGCCACAGACAGTTTGCCGTCGGCCTGTTCCGCAATGCCCACATTGGCGAGATCCTTGCAAGGAACCATCTGGGTCCCTTCTTTAATCTGATGCTTGAGGAAGCGTTCCTGTTCGGCGCCAGCCAAGATCAAGCGGTCATGAATGTTGTACACTACGGCATCGGGAATTTGCTTGCGAAGGGTTTCGCCAGCCATCAGGGCGTTTACGCAACAGACACCGGAACAATAGGATAACCCATCTGCGCATAGCGAACCCGCACAATGAAGTACCGCGATGGATTTGGGTGGTTCTCCATTGCGCATCTTGACCATGGCCTGGGTTGGACCATTGGAGCAGGATAGGCGCTCAAACTCGGCATAGGTGAACACATTGCTTGAGCCGTTCAATCCAAGGCGAGGAATGTCGCGTGGAACAAATACTTCGGCACCGATCGCCACAATGACCGCTCCGCACTGGACCTCGACGATTTCGTCTTTTTGCGCAAAGTCCACCGCACCAAAGGGGCAATTTTCCACACAAGCTTGGCAATCTTGCCCTTGCAAGTGCAAGCAGTGATCCGGATCAATGGCCGCAGCCGCGGGCTCGGAACCAGGGAACAGCGTGTAGACCGCTTTGTGTGTTCCCATGCCTAAATGAAAGGCACTTTGCACATCCACCGGACAAGGCTCGAAACAAGCTTCACATCCAATGCAGGCGTCGGTAATGTAGCGTGCTTTTTTGCGGGCCTTTACGGTGAAGTTCCCAAAGAATCCCAGAACATCCGTGACGGTTGCGCCACTGACCACTGTGATATTGGGATTGTCACGAACGGCGGAAATTCGGGGTGCCAAAAGACAAGGTGCGCATTCTGCCATCGGGGCGATCTCTTCGATCTTGATGAGCTCTCCACCCAAGGAAATTTCTTTCTCGAAGATGGTGACCTTGCGACCGGCTTCCGCAGCTTGCAATGCGGCTTCGATTCCCGCGATACCACCACCGATCACCACCATGTCGGTGAGGCATTCCATGTGCAGCTTGGCCAAATCCACATGCAATACCGAACGGTTCAGGGCTGCCTGAATCAAGGTGCGGGCTTTTTCGGTGGCCTGGGCTTTATCGGGGGTGACCCAGGCGCATTGTTCCCGAATGTTGGCCATACCGATTTGGGCAGGGTTCAAACCAACCCGTTCCGCGCACTCTCCAAAAGTTTTCTGATGCAACTTGGGCGAACAGGCCGCCATGACAGCGCGCTTGCTTCCCTGGGCCTTCAAGGTCTCTTCAATGAATTCCTTGCCCGAAGGAGCACAAAGAAAGTCGTGAGTGCACACATGGTCCACGCCGGCATTCGTCTTTGCCCAGGCCTCGAGGGCCTCTAGGTCAACGAAGTCCGCCACATTAGTTCCACAACGACACAAAAATAGGGTGGTTTTATCCGCCATTTGCACTCTCCCATTCCAAAATCGTTTGTTCCACGCGATTGACAATGTGTGGCATTTGGCTCATCACATTTTCGTGGGGTTGCTCCTGAAAACTGGTAAAATCCCGACCTTCAATCCCAAGAATAGTCAGGTGTAAAGGCATGGAATAGCCAAAGCGAACCCCTGTTTGCACAACAGTCGCCAAGTTCATTCCATGGGTATCCACAAGCCTCGCCTGCCGAGTTTGGCGCAAGTCATCCAAGGTGAATTCCATGCAGGTTCCGGGCTCGCTTTCCAGGGTTCGCACTGCATCCATCAGGATCACATGCTCCCGACCAATCAGCTCGGGCAATAGATCCATGCCACTAGAATAATTCTCGATAAAATCCGTATTGACACTTCGACTTTGCTTCTGAACCATACGCAAAGCCACCAATGCCGCAGAATCGTCGCACAGCAGGGGGTTTCCCAGGGCGATCACTGCGTTGGCCTTAGCCATGCTGGACCTTCAAATTTTGAACCATTACCAACAGCTCCTTGAGCATGTCGGTACTGTCCATGGAATGTCCGATGCCTTGGGTCAGAGCTTCGGAATTTTGCACAATCTGTTGTACAGTTTCGTTGATGGAATGGGATTTGTGGGTAATTTCCTGGGCAGCCTGGCTAATCGTTTTTGATTCTTGAACCACATTCTGGATTCCCGTGGCAATTCCCTTAACCGTCTGGCCCTCCGAAGAAACCAGACCCGAAATCGCCACAATCATTTTTTCCAGTTCATTCACTGCATTTTCAATGCGGTGCACAGACTGGGCGGTTTCTTCAGTGCCTTTGCCCAGCTCCCGGATGATAACCTCGATTTCAGCAACGGCTTCACCGGTCTGTCGGGAAAGATTTTTGACTTCGGCAGCCACTACGGCGAAACCCTTGCCGGCATCACCCGCGGTCGCCGCCTCGATGGTGGCGTTCAAGGCCAGCAAATTGGTCTGATTGGCGATTTTTTTGATGCTTGAAAGAATCTTGTCAATGTTTCGCGACGCGAGCAGAAGCCCGGAAAGGGAATGGGTGGAAGAATTTACATCGTTCTGGACAACCTTCGCGGAACTGACGCTTGCTGTACAGTGTTTTTCAATTTCAGTCAGGTTGGTCTTGCTCTCGTCAATGGATTTGGCAATGCTTTGGATGGAGCTATTCGAATTACCCAGGGACAATCCGATTGAATTCACCGAAATGTCGTGTTCGGAAACTTGAACGCCAACCGACTCCAAATTTCCGGAAATTTTCTGGGAATCGCCTTTCAACCTGTGACCAATGGATACCAGCTCATCCGCACACATTTCCAGAGTGGAAAAATTTCCTTTAATCTCCTGGAGATATTGGGAGTGGGCACCGAGAACCTTAACGATTTCTGCCGGCAACCCTTTTTTGATGGCAACTTCAGAATCGAATTTGCCTTCCGCCACAGCCCGGAGCTGCGCTTGTAGTATAAGAAGAAACCCTGCTGTGGATGGACTGGAAGAAAATAAAGCGGATAAATTCATGAATGAATTCCAGAGATCATGTAAAGACCAGCAAGGATGAGCACACCGGAAATCGCCTTGCGAATTTTTTGGAATAGCACGGTTTGCGCCAGCCGCTGATGGCCCTGGAGCCCCAGAAAGACAAGAATTACGGAGCAAAACAAAAATCCAGCGAAATAGGCTACAGCTCCTGAATTTGCAGGCATCTCGGCACCGTGGGCAAAGCCATGATAAAGCCCGGCAATCAGGACAAATGGCCAAACATAGCGGACTTTAACAACGAGAGCCATGAAGACACCAAACATCAACAATGAAAATGCAATCCCATACTCCATGGAAACGGGAGCAAATCCCGACACACCCAAAAGGGCTCCCGCAACAAGCCCCCCAATAAATGTGGAGGGCAAAACAGCCATGCCCAGGGCGGACTTCTGCTGCCAAGCCATCCAGCCAATGGCCAGCAAAGCGAGCATGTGGTCCCATCCGGAAAGCGGATGCATTACCCCACTGAGCACCGTGGGCTGTCCATGAGTCAAATGCGCCCAGCACGCCATGGGTGCCAGGATTAGGATAGCAAAAAGCACCTTAACCATTCATACTCCAATTTTGTCGTTTTGTCGGAAATATCACCATTAGCTAGGATATCGATTGCTTTGAAAATTGTCAAGTCTTTTTTTGGAAAAGAGACAAATTTTTGTTACAATGTTGTCGATTACATCCGTAAATAATAGGCGTAAATCCTAGACCCGATGTCGTTTGAAAACCAATGTTTATAAGGGATGACACTGTATGTGCCTTCCGCATGGGTGGAGGTGGCAGCGCGGGCGAGGTTCGTCCGCAAACCCTCATGCCCAATGTTGTAGGAGCCCATCCATTCCCGCGCCGGTCTTTGCGCTCACCCGCAGGCATTTTACCTCAGGGCTAAGGGATCTGCATTCCATTTCGGCACGGTTCAGGTCAAAGTCCACATGGGGGTGCAAGTCCATTTTGGTGAGCACCATGGTCGAGACACGACTGAAAATGGAGGGGTATTTCAGCACCTTGTCATCGCCCTCGGTCACGGATAGCAGCACTACCTTTTCGTGTTCCCCCAAATCGTAGCTTGCCGGGCACACCAGGTTTCCCACATTCTCGATCACGAGGAGTTTTACCCCGGAAAGATTCAAAAGGGGGATTTGCTCCCCCACGCTTTTGGCATCCAAGTGACATGCCCCTTGGGTCTCGATTTGGATGGCCTGACAGCCTGCAGCACGAATGCGCACGGCGTCACGGTCCGTTTGCAAGTCGCCCACGATCACCGCCATCTGTGCGCCCAATTTGGCCGCCATGGCTTGCAACAAGGTGGTTTTGCCACTTCCGGGCGACGAAATTAAGTTGATGACATGGAGTCCATGGCTTGAAAAGGTTTCTCTGTTCTTTTGTGCGTAATCCTGGTTCGCCTGCAATACCGGAACCTGAAGGTCGATTTTCCGCAAGCGGTTTTTCAAAAAGACCGTACTGGGATGGGCACAACCACATTCATCACACATGAGAAACCTCGATTAAACTGGCGCTTACGAGCTGCAGCTCGTCTCCGCTTTGGATGGTTCGTTTCCAAGAATTGCAATGGGGGCAAAAGGACATGAGATCATCGACCGAATAGGTCTCCAAACAGGAATCACAATGGATCACCACCTGGGTTCGCTGGATGGATAAACCCGGAACACCAAATCCGCGTTCTTTGGCCACCGTGGCAAAACAAAATTCCAGGCTTTCTGCGGAAACCCCCGAAAGGGGTCCAATGCACAGTTCCACCTCCGCCAAAGCCTGGGGGGCGCCAAGCTGGCGTTCAATCAAGTCAAGGATACTTTCGGCGATGGAGACTTCATGCATATCACAGAACCCATTTTCCGGTCAATTGGAACGTACTGATGCTTACCGTTTTCCCTTTTAGGGAAAGACTTCCCTTGGGTTGGGTGGCCCAAGACCCCGCTTTGAGAATATGATTCAGGACCTCGATGGAAATCAGAATTTCCCCTGGTCCAGCTACGGACTGAAGACGGGCCGCCGTGTTGACCACATTTCCAATCACGGTAAAGTTCTTGACGTCCTCGGAGCCCACATCTCCTTGCATCACAGAGCCTTCATGAATCCCGATTCCGATTTGAAGACCCTGGAGCTCTTGAATCTTGGTTTTCATTTCGGCCTGGATTTCGAGGGCAGCTTCTGACGCAGAGTTGGCGTCTTCAAAAGTGGCCATGACCTCGTCACCTACAAATTTATCGACATCCCCTCCATGCCTTTTGATGATGTTGGCCTGGATGGCAAGAATCCGGTTGAGAAGGTTAATTACCAATTCAGGATCACGTTCCTCCGCAAAGGAAGTAAATCCTCGGATATCGGAAAAGAAAAGAACTAAACTCCGCCGAATGGGCACATGGGCACGGTTATCCCGCATGGAGTCTTTAACCGCATCCTGGGTGCTCTTGGAAACGTATTGGGAGAGCTTCAGCTTCTCCCGGATCCCTTCCACCATCCGGTTGAATTCATGGGCCAAGGTACCAAACTCATCACGCCCGCCTTCGACCAGCATGACATCTAAATTCCCCGATCCAGCATCTTCCATGGCCTTGGTGATTTGCACCACCGGTCGGATTGCTGTGCGAGTGATCAGGATCAGGAGGACGCCTAACAAAATGGAGAGAAGGGTTAATGAAAATAGAATGGCATTGGTTTCAATTGTGGTATATTGATTTTCGAGGAGAATGTTGGTTTTAGCAAAATCAAGTTTGACTTCGAGAACCAGGGGTGTTCCGTCATCCAATGTAAAATAGGTGACGACATCGATATACGGTATTTTTACACCTAAATTATCTGTACTTACTTCAATCACCGTGGTCATTTTTTTGCTTGCAAAGGTCTCTTTGATGTCCGGGTCCATTGCGTGATTAGCACCCGTTTCATCCGCAGGGAAACTAGCCAGGACATTAAAGTTTTTGTTGACAAGAAGAACCTTGCTAACTTCATAGGATTTGGACTGATCGGATACATGCTTGAACAGGTCAATTTTTTGGACAGCCTCTTGCGCAGAAAAAGCCTTACCGGAGGGATTCGAAGCAATGATGGTGTGCTGTAAAAAAAGTGTGCTGCCTTCTGCCTGTTTTTGTAGCATGCGGTAGGATAACTTGTCGAGGACATCGGTCATCCCAAAAAATATCACCCCGATGCTGATGATCAGGGCAAAAATGAAGATGGATACAATCTTGGTTCGGAGCTTCATGAAAATCGATTATATCAATTCCGAAGCAAGTAAAACAAGATTATCGAAACATTATGGATTCCCATTGAGTTAAACCAGATGAATCTCTGTGTCACCCCCGCGCAGAGGGCTGAGCGGCCACTTGCAGCTTTGCTGCTTAGTGGAGCGCTATCCACTGTGTGGAGGGTCTGGGACCTCGATTAACCCTAGACCCTCGCCTGCGCGAGGGTGACATCAATGAATCCCGGGGGTGACATCCATGAACCCCTGCCCGGGATGGGCGGGGCCGGTAAACTCCTCAAGAGGAAATAAGAAACTACCTTTACCCCATCATGCTCACGCCCCCCTATTCCATGGTTGAAACCCCAGAAGCCCTTGCAGAACTGCTCCGGGTACTGGAAACGGTGGATTGGTGCGCCCTGGACACCGAAGCGGATTCCATGCATCACTACCATGTGAAGCTATGTCTGATTCAAATTACCGCCAACGGGAAAAACTTTATTGTGGACCCCCTCGCCGGCTTTGACCTTTCCCCTCTCTGGGCGAGTCCAGGCCTGCGGAAATTGATCATCCACGGGGCAGACTACGATCTGCGCATGTTGCACAACACTTTTGGGTTCGCACCGCAGCAAGTTTTTGATACCATGATTGCGGCCAAATTTTTAGGCGATGCGCGCATTGGGCTTTCCCATTTAGTGGAAAATCAATTTGGTCATGTGCTTTCCAAGGCCAATCAAAAAGCCGACTGGACCATCCGTCCCCTCCCGCTGGACATGAAGCAATACGCCATCCTCGATACCTTTTTTCTGGCGGACATCAAGGCTAGTCTGACTGCGCGCCTTGAGGCAGAAAGGAAGCTCGCCTGGGTCGAAGAAACCTGCGCAGCCTTGATTACCCAGGCTAAAACAGCGCCATTCATGGAAGTCGACGAGGAGGCTTGGCGCATCCGTGGCTCAAGCCATTTGGAACCCGGTGAACTCGCCTTTTTAAAAGCCATGCATGCTTGGCGGGATCAAGAAGCCGAACGGCTGGACCGACCGCCCTTCAAGGTTTTGAGCCCCGACACCATGCTCGACATCGCCAAAGAGTGCGACTACATTGCCCCGGACATCCGGCCCGAGCGTTTACCCCGCCTGCCTCGCAATTTTCACGGTGAGCGGCTTGATTCCTTCTTGGCTGTTTTGAACGCAGCCGCAGCAGTTCCCGAAGAACAATGGCCCGAACGGGAAAAGCGGCTTCGGTCCCGGGTCCCTTCTCCCGATAGTTTGCGACTGGAAAAATTCCGCGAGATCCGCGATAAAATTGCCGCGAAATACCGCCTTGACCCTACGTTACTTGCCAACCGGCATCAGCTGGTAGCTCTGGCCATGAAGGATTCTGCGGAAGCGTTGCGCAAAAACGCACGGTGTCTGGATTGGCAGTGGAATCTGCTGGCTCCAGCCTTTGAACTCCTCTGACCACGGAGCCCATGTGCCAGAAGAAAAGGATTTGTCCCAAATTGAAGGCGAGAGCAATCGCCTCAGGCGTAGGGCCCAGAGTGTTTTGAGAAGTCTTTCCCTGGACGCATACCGGACAGAATCCAACGAAATTGTCCGGCTCCTGGCCAGCTGGGATGTGGTCCATCAAGCCACTGTGATCGCAGCTTTCCACCCGAGCCGCACCGAACCCCAGCTGCAAACCCTGCTCCAAAGCATTGCCCACACCAAGACTCTTTTGCTACCCCGGGTTCTTCCAGGCTCTAGCATGGAGCTGGTCCAAATTTCGGACCTTCACCAGGATTTGCACCCCGCCACCTTCGGGCTCATGGAGCCTCGGCTCATTTTGAGGCCCTGGACCGGAAAATCTCCCGATATTTTTTTAATTCCGGGAGTGGTTTTCGGGAAATCCGGGGAACGCATTGGCCACGGAGGCGGTTATTATGACCGCTTTTTGGCAAAACACCCCAATTCTTTAAAAATTGGCGTCGCTTTAAACTGCCAGATTCACAAAGGTGACATTCCCCAACTACCGCATGACATCAGAATGAGCTATATTGTGTCCCCGATCGGAATCTTTCCGACCGGGGTCTAAGTGTAAGTGCTCAAATCCGAGCGTCCTTGGCTTTCCCCGCAAGCTCACCTGATTGGAGAATCCAAGACGATGAAAGCAATCCTTGCCCTCGAGGACGGAACAACCTTCAGCGGAACCGCTTTTGGCGCTCAGACTGAATGTGGTGGCGAAATAGTATTCAACACTTCTATGACCGGCTACCAGGAGATCCTTTCGGATCCATCCTACAATGGCCAGGTCGTCTGCATGACCTACCCCGAAATTGGAAATTACGGAATCGCTCCTGAAGATGTGGAATCCGGTAAAATCCAAGTTTCTGGCTTTATTGTGAAGAATTTGTGCCCCTACCCCTCCAATTGGAGAGGCGGCAACCTTACTCTGGACGAGTATCTCAAGCAGAACAACATCCCTGGAATCCAAGGGATCGACACCCGCAAACTGGTTCGCGTGTTGCGCTCCAGCGGTGCCATGCGTGGCGTGATCTGCACGGGCGAAGTCTCTGCCGAAGAAGCGGTCGCCCGCGCCAAGAAAATCCCCAGCATGGCCGGTTCGGATTTGGCCAAAGTGGTCACCTGCTCCAAGCCTAGCGTCTGGACCGAAAAGGCGCACATTTTGCAACCCAAGGGCGGGTCTTTTGGCGCCTTCAAAGTGGTGGCCCTCGATTTTGGCGTGAAGATGAATACCTTGCGTCGCCTGGTTGAGCTGGGTGCCGAAATCGAAGTTCTTCCCGCAAGCGCCACCGCCGAAGAAATCCTCGCCAAAAAACCGGACGGTGTTTACCTGTCCAACGGTCCTGGCGATCCCGAAGCCGTGACCTATGCCATCGAAACCGTGCGCAAGCTGATCGGCCAAGTGCCTATTTTCGGCATTTGCCTCGGGCATCAAATCCTTGGCCTCGCCATGGGCGCCAAGACTTTCAAGCTCAAGTTCGGCCATCGTGGCGCGAACCATCCCATTAAGAATTTGGATACCGGCAAGGTGGAAATCACCGCGCAAAACCATGGCTTTGCCGTGGAACCCGGTACCCTCCCTGAGACCGTAGGCCGAGTTACGCATATCAATCTGAATGACAATACCATTGCTGGCATCCGCCATATCAAGTATCCGGTATTCTCCATTCAGTATCATCCCGAGGCATCGCCCGGACCCCACGATTCCTATTACCTCTTCGAGGAGTTCGCGCAATATGCAAGGTCGTTCAGACAAGCCCGCAAGGGGTAATTTCAAGCCCGGAGAGTCTCTCTCCGGTGGCAGTCTTCCACGTTGGGGTAGCAAGCCTGCTGCCACCGATCCATCTGACGCACCACGCTCCGACCGCCCCCGGCGTGAGAAGCCTGCGTTCTCTCCGCGCACCGATGCTCCCCGCACCGAGTCGCCAAGGCGCGAGCGTCCCGTTTTTGGGAATAGCCGCACGGACAATCCTCGCTCGGAGTCCCCTCGGCGTGATCGTCCCGCATTTGGGGAGCGCTCTGCACCTCGTGGCGACCGTCCTGCATTTGGCGACCGCTCCGGAGCACCTCGCGGTGACCGTCCTGCTTTTGGAGCCCGCTCCGAAGCTCCGCGCTCCGGCCCCCGGCGCGACAAACCCGCATTCGGGGATCGTCCAGCACCTCGCTCCGCTGCGCCTCGTGCCGAACGTTCGGACTCAGAACGCCGCAGCGCACGAACCGAATTCAACAAGCGCTCCGCACCCTCAAGCTTTGACACCACACTCCAGCATCAGCCTGAGTTTGGTGGTCAATACGCCGCACCACGCGCCCGCAGACCAGAATCCAAGCCAAGCCGGGCTCCGGCAGCGCAGGATTCCGAGGATTACAATGAGCCACAGAAGGCCGTCGGCGGTTTTGCTGCCGTTGAAGCTTTGCTCAAATCCAAGCCCGGCATTGTGCACCGCGTCCTCTTTAAAAAGGATTCCGGCGAGAAGCGTCTGTTTGCCTTGCAGAAAATTGTAAAGCACCTGCACATTCATCATCAGCAGCTCGATGCGGCTCAGCTCGATGAGCATATTTTGCCCAACCAGGGCGTGGTCGCTCTCTGCCACGAACAGGAAGTCTCCACCTGGGAATCCGTGCGTACCGGGTTGTTCGCTGCGCTCGAATCGGGCGAACCTAGGACCGTTGCGGTCATCGTCAATATCGAAGATCCACGCAATCTGGGTGCATGTTTACGGTCCGCACTGGCTCTCAAAGTAGACGTGGTCCTCATCCCCACCAAGGGCATGTGTGGCCTGACTCCCCTTGCTGCACGCGCTTCTGCGGGTGCATTGTCCCAGCTCACCCTGTGCCGTCCCGACAATCTGGAGGGCGCATTGGGCGAATTGGTCGCTGCAGGCTATGATTTGCTAGGCCTCGATGACGACACCCCAGATTCCGTTCATGATATGGTCTACAAGGCCCATACCATTATCGCAGTCGGTGGAGAAGACCGTGAGCTGCCTCCCTTTATCCGCAAACAATGCACCAAGGTTCTCCGCATCCCCATGGTCGCCGAAGCACACTCCTACAATGCCTCCGTCGCTTTGACGCTTGCCTTGTACGAACGCGCACGCAGCACCCAGTTTGGCGGAATGCTCGTGGACCCCGTGGAATACGCAGCGAAGAAAGAGGCAGAACGCAAGGCATTCTTTTCTCCCAAAGAAGCCTAATCGAATCGACACCTATTGGGATCCACTCCGCACGGGGTGGGTCCTTTTTTTTTGCCAGTCCCTCCCAGTGTATTAAGCTATATTCCGGTTCGCATTTGAACCTCTATCAGGAAGATACGATATGATTAGCAAGCCCCTTCTTACGCTCGCAATATTTGGTCTTTCGGTTCTGACCTATGCGCAATCCGTAATAGATATCAACCTTTCGGGTCGAGTGCTGGACGCCTCTGGAGTTGGGGTTTCCGGCGTGGTAATCACAATAAAGGATTCTCCTTATCTCGATTCTACCGATGCATCGGGTCATTGGAGCATATTCAACCAGGTTCCTGTATCACTCGGCGCTCCGAGCCTGGCATCCCAGAAAAAAGCCAATCAGGGAACCTTATTCAACATGATGGGCCGAAAAATGGAGGGGGCAAACCTTGCACCAGGTGCATATATGATGCGCAACCCTGCCGGATCCCATCACACACAAACTGTAGCTTTGAGTAAAATTGCGGGAGAAATTGATTCCTTAGTTGTGAAATATCACGGTTCGGTGGTAGGTCGTTTAGAGCAGGCTAACCTAGTTTTTGGCGCTTTGGATGACATGATCCTCAGAGTCGTGAGTCCCCTGCTGACCCCAAGAACAGCAAAGTCGGAAGAGCCCCTTTTTTATGCTGGTAGGGCAGACCGCACAAGTGAGCTATGATTTCAATACGCTTTTATGGCGCCCAACTTGGTTGACGGTGGGCAACGTAAAAAGCGCAGCAACCACCAATGAATTTTCGCTATTGCTGGCCAATGCCGGCGACAGCATTAGTTTGGAGCTTGCGAGCCGAGTTCAGAGCATTGATTTTGTTGGCCCAGGCATCAAGACCGATGGTGATGCCGATTTTGCATTAACTGCCACGGCGACCTCGGGACTTGCCGTCGCATACACCTCTAAAACCCCTGCAGTCTGTAGCGTCAACGGGGTAAACCTGAGCATCCTCAGTGTGGGTGAATGTCAAATTGAAGCCAGCCAAAGGGATTCTGTGAATTACAACCCCGCAGTCAATGTCATTAAATCCATTGTTGTCGGACCCAAGACCATTACCGTAATGGGTGCGAATGCAGATAAAGTGTATGACGGCAATACCACAGCCACCATTACTGGCGCAACGCTACAAGGCATCGTCGCCACGGATGATGTCACCTTGATCTTGGGCTCCGCAAGCTTCGTCGATAGGAATGCAGGCACCGGCAAAGTTATCACGGTAACCAGCGCCACCTTGGGTGGAACCATGGCAAGCAATTATTCCCTCACCCCCTTTACTGGACTCACCGCGAACATCAGCAAAAAGACTCTTTCGGTAACAGGTGCCACCGCAACGAATAAAACATACAACCGCACTACGGAGGCAACCGTTACGGGCGCAACCCTTGTCGGAAAGCTAGGCTCGGATGTGGTGAACTTAACCGTAGGCACAGCCACCTTCGACAACAAGAATGTGGGCACAGGCAAGACCGTGACCGTGACGGGCTCCACCCTCAACGGAGGTAGCGCAGGCAACTATACCTTGACGGAGATCAGCGGGCTCACAGCCGACATCACCAAAAAGACAAATTCGATCTCAGGAACCATTGCCCTGAATCAAGAGTATGACGGCACCACCTCCGCCACCATCAGCGGATCAGTCCTGAACGGGAAGGAAGGAGCAGACGACATCACATTAAGCACGGGGCCAGCGACCTTCGACAATAAGAACAATGGGCTCAACAAGACAGTAACAGTCACAGGCTCCACCATAACCGGAAGCGATGCCGGCAATTATATTTTAACGGAGATTAGCGGACTCACCGCGAACATCAGCAAAAAGACGCTGACCGTAAGCAATACCGTCGCAGCAAGCAAGGTTTACGATGGCTCTACCACGGCCACCCTCAGCGGGTCAACCCTTGTGGGAATCGTGGGCTCCGAAGACGTCACCTTAATCCTCGGCACAGCAAACTTCGATAACATTAACGCCAGCACGGGCAAAGCCGTGACCGTAACAGGCTCGGGCCTAGGTGGCAGCGATGCAGGTAATTACACCCTTGGCGCAATCACTGGAGTCACTGCAGACATCACCAAAGCGACCTTCGTCATCACCAATGCCAACCCAGGCACAAAGCTCATCGCCGAGGGAACAAGTCTTACCCAAACCTTTACAGCCGGACCAGCTGTGGCATACAACAATACCATCACCTACACATCTCTCACGCCCTCGGTATGCACCTATAATGGCATCAATACCCTGACCCTAGTGGGAGCCGGAATTTGCACCATACAAGCTACCCTATCCATTGACGCCAATTATACCTCAGGGACCGCAACTCAATCCTTCGGTATAGACAGGCTCATTGATGTCCGCGATCAGCAGATCTATAAGGTGGCAAAAATCGGCACACAGGTGTGGATGGCACAAAATCTGAATGTGGGCACTCGGATCAATGGGATGCTAGCAACCGCCAACCAGGAAAATAATCTTGTGCTGGAAAAATATTGCTACGGCGATTTAGAAAGCAATTGCACCACCCTCGGTGGATTATACCAATGGGCAGAGGCCTTGGCCTTGCCCTTCAGCTGCAATGCAACCGCCTGCGCCTCTTCCATCAATACGGTCCACCAGGGCGTTTGCCCCAGTGGCTGGCATTTCCCTAAGGACGCCGAGTGGAACACTCTCACCAATTATCTAAGTGCAGCAACAGCAGGTACACAAATGAAATCAGACCTGGAGTGGATTGCGAAACCTGGCACCAGCACCTCCAAGTTCGCCGCCTTGCCCGCCGGACTCCGTAACAACAGTGGAGGCTATGTTTCCCGCACATACTCCGCAAACTACTGGCAAGCCGGTGAGTTATCCTACGATCCACCTTTCGGAATAAATCGGAGTATGTACTTCGATTCGGATATACTCCAAAAAAGCGATGCCACCAAGGAATATGGGTACCCCGTGCGGTGCTTGCTAAATTAGGCTGGACCACAGGTTCGGCGGGACAAAGGATAAAACTAAGGTTTTCCCCTCCCCCTGCCGATATGGGTAAAGATGGTCGCAAAAATTCGCAAAATATGGCAAGGCATTTCTGTCCATGACAGGAAGCTGATCAAGTGGACGGGGCTAGCCTGCTACCTCGTTCTGATGATCAGTCTTGCCGTGTTGTTTTATGTGACCAAACATGGCAAGGGCGAAACTCCCGAAGCCGATACTACCGCTCAACACAAAGAAACCTCCGAATCGAAGCCCGAAAGTCCTGCCCCCTCAGACCTTGGGGAATTTGCCACGGAACCCATCGAGCCCGAGCAACTTCCCCCCCCTCCTCCGGGAGCTCCGGAGCTCCTCGCCGGATTGGACACATTCGACACCAAGGCCCACGAAGAATTAGCAAGAATCTTCCTCGAGAAAGGGGATTATGCCAATAGCCTGATGCACGCCAAGCGGATCGAAGTGACCATGGAGGGAAACGCTGACTTCCAAGAACAGGTTGGGCACACGTATCTCGCTGCAGGGCGTCCCACCGAAGCCATTTCTTTCCTGGAAAAATCCATAAAACTCGGCAACAAGAGCCCTCTTTTATTGGGGGATTTGGCCCTCGCGAAATTCCGTGGACAAAAGCCCGACAGCGGACTCGCCTCCATCCAATCCGCCCTCAAACAATTCCCCGAAGACCCCCTGCTCGCCAGCCACGAGGCGGCAATGTATGGCGAAGCGAAGGACCCTGGTAAAGGGGGCGACGAAAAATTTCGCAAGCTGATTGCCAAGTACCCCAAATTTGCCGAGGCCCGCTACCAATATGGACGCTTTCTCATGAACCAGGGAAATTTCGCATCATCCCTCCATGAACTCGAAGTTGGAATTAAACTGGATCCCGTGGACCCACGGATCCATGCCCGCCTAGGAATGGCCCTTTTCCACCTAGGCAAAGATGGGGAAGCGGAGCGCGCCTATAAAACCGCCTTGGCCATGAACCCCCGGGATTACAACACTTGGTACAACCTCGGGGAACTGAACCTTTCCATTGCCAACGAAAGTGATCTCCCGTCCGTATTTTCCAAAAGAACACGGGAAGCCTTGGAAGCCTATTTGACATCCCTTGCCAACAATCCGGACCACCCCGAAGCCCACTTCCGCGTGGGAGTCATTTTGAATGCCAATCGACAAAACCGGGAAGCCATCCGCCACCTGGAATTTGCCTTGCAGGCTGATCCCCGTTCGGTTCCGGTGATGATTCAGCTGGCCACGGCATGGGAAGCTCTCGGGAGCAAAACCCGGGCGTGGGACTTTGTCCAGCAAGCTTTTGAAATTGATCCGTTGAACCAGCTAGTGGCCGCACAATACCGTCGCCTAAAAACCACCAAGCCCCAAAGCTAGGCCCGAAAACCCCTGGTAACCCCTTCCTTTTCGGATGACAATCCCAAAAACGGCTTGACCTGGTGGGCAGGATTATCTATAATATTCATAACTCGTTGAAAAATATTGCGTTATGTCAAATATCACCAAAAAAGACATCGTCGAATCCATCTCCCAGCGCACCGGGCTCACTCAGGTAGATACCAAAGTGATCGTTGAGTGTTTCTTGGATTCGATTGCGCGCGCACTCACCGAGGGCAACAATATCGAGATCCGTGGTTTCGGCCGTTTCAAGGTCCGCTCCCGTAAGGCCCGCACCGCACGGAATCCACGCACCGGAGAGCCGGTCGATGTCGAGGCGGGAATCAAGCCCATCTTCGAAGCATCCAAAGAACTGCGGAAATTCCTCAACGACAACACTCCGGACAACGGACAGACTCTCGCCCTTCAGGACGAGGAATGAGCGAAAATTCTCCCACGATTCTCAATCGGAAATCATCGCATCTTTTTTATGTCGAAGAGCGATTTGAACTCGGCGTCGTCCTTTCCGGAACAGAAATCAAGTCCATCCGCTCCGGCAATATCAGCTTAAACGAAGCCTGGGTGGATCTCTCCGATAAGCAAGAGTTGTGGCTTGTCGGGGCCCATATCGATGAATACAAACAGGCTCACCAATTCAACCATCTGCCCGCGCAACGGCGCAAGCTCCTCGCGCACACCCACGAAATCCTGAAGATGAAAAAAGCCAAGGAGCTCAAAGGCTATACTTTGATTCCTTTAAAACTCTATTTCAAAAACCGCTTTGCAAAAATTGAAGTCGGGATTTGCCGTGGCAAGGACAAGGGAGACCGCAGGGCAGACATCATCAAACAAGAAAACAAGAAAGAGATCGCTCGCATCGTCAAGCATCGGGAACGGGAATGAAGACCATTCTTGTCCTTCTCTTTTTCTTCGGGATTTGTGGTGCAGCAAATTCGGCACAGACTTCGGGCCGCATTCCCACCTGGGTCAAGGATTCTCTTCTTTGGGTTGACCTGCCGGCCTTGGCGGAAGCCCGCAAAATGCCCATCCATTGGAATTTGCTCACCCGACAATTGGAACTCGGCAAAAACGGATCCAAAATAACCTGGACAGAAAATCTCGCCTGGGTGAATACAACCGAGGGCGTCGTTTCCATCGAAGCGCCTGCATTTTTGCAAAGAGGCTCCTGGTTTGTGCCGTTGTCCTCCGCCTTGAGACTCATCGGTTCCGCGCAGGGAACCCCGCTTTTTTGGGACACCACTAGCCATTCCGTGACCACCCGCATCAAAAGTGATTTGATCGGATTCAAGGTTTCCAAAAAGGACGGGGCCGAGCTCGTGGAGCTTCGCCTTTCCAAAAAGTTGCCCTACGAAACGATTTTTCATCCCCCCCATTTTCTGGTGCGCTTTTCGGGGCTCAAAGGTGATTCTGCTCTTTTTGCGCAATTCCGGGCCAGCAAATTCATTCAAAAGGTTACCCCTTCCCAGGAAGCAAACGGATTTCAGATCCGCTTTCAAATCGTCGAGGGAATTGAAGGCGGAGAGGTGCTGGAACAAGATTCCGGACGAGCAATCCAAATCATTTTTGGAGAAAAACCCGCACCCGAACCAATCGACCCCGACACGACCACCATCGTCAAGCCCCGGAAAAAGAAAATCCGGACTGTGGTCATTGATCCCGGACACGGGGGCAAAGATCCCGGAGCACTCGGAAAAGACATTTACGAAAAAGAAGTCGTGCTTTCTGTGGGTACGAAACTCAGAGACAAGCTACGCAAAGCAGGTTTCATCGTAAAAATGACCCGCGATGACGACACTTTCGTGGAGCTCCAAGACAGGCCCGCCATGGCTTCCAAGTGGGGCGGTGATCTTTTCGTTTCCTTGCATTGCAACGCGGTGGATGGCGAGGAAAGAAGAAAAAAAACCGATGGCTACCGCGTGTATATTTTGCGGGAGGCGGAGTCCGAGGAAGACAAAGCCATTGCCCGACGCGAAAATAAAGCCGCCGAGCTGTCCTCTAAAAAGCGTAAGTCCGAAATTTCTCCGGTGGAGTGGATTCTGCTCGAAAACCAGCTGAACAGCTTTACCAAAGAGAGCGAGCATCTCACCGAACTCATGGTGGATGGATTTCAGAACATGGGAGTCCGCAAAATGGGCTCGGGCGCCGGTCAGGCCGGGTTTATGGTCCTTGTGGGAGCCTTTATGCCCGCCATATTGGTCGAACTAGGGTTCATCACCCACCCTGATGATGAAAAATACTTGATGAGCCCCAAAGGCCAGGACGAATTGGCCGAAAGATTGGCCCGTTCAATTCTTCGCTATCGCGACTCTGAATAATTATTTTTAGGCTTTGCAAACCAAAGAGGTACTCATGTCCGGACATTCCAAATGGGCCACAATCAAGCGCAAAAAGGGCAAGACCGACGTCGCCCGTGCCGGTGCCTGGAACAAGTTGATTAAAGAAATCACCATTGCCGCAAAACTGGGCGGTGGTGACCCCGAAATCAATCCTCGCCTGCGCGCATCCATCCTCAAAGCCAAGGGCCAGTCCCTTCCCGCCCGGAACATCGAAAGCGCCATCAACAAAGGCGCTGGCACGGGTCCCCAGGAAGTCGTGGATGAACCCATCTACGAGGGCTACGGCCCCGCCGGTACCGCATTCCTGGTGAAATGCATGACCAATAACAAGACCCGTACGGTCGCCGATGTCCGCAATGCCTTTGCCAAGAACGGTGGCAACTTGGGCGAACAGGGCTCCGTGGCTTGGGGATTCAAGAACCAAGGAATTATCCTGATCGATGCAGAAGCCTATCCAGAAGACAAGGTCATGGACCTTGTCCTCGAAGCCGGCGCATCCGACATGAGCACCGAAGATGATGTGCATGAGGTCAGCACCGATCCCGAAGCCTTCGAGGCCGTGACCAAGGCTCTGGAAGCCGCCAAGATCGAAATGATGAGCGCAGAGCTCACCTATGTGCATTCCACCCCGGTCAAGCTAGATGCCGACGCCGTCAAAAAATTGATGAAACTTGTCGATAAGCTCGAAGACCTGGAAGATGTACAAGATGTCTACCACAACGCCGAGTTCGACGACGCCGATCTGGATTAAGCCGGCATCATGATTGTACTAGGCATAGACCCGGGTTCCCATGTGACGGGCTACGCCTTCCTACAACAGGATTCTGCCAAGTCCATGATCCAGGTGCTGGAGTTTGGCGCCATCAAAGCCAAAGCCACCGATGGATTAATGGCTCGATTGGGGACAATTTGTGACCAATTAGAACCTCGCATTGCCCTTTACGCGCCACAAATGGTCTCCATGGAAGCTTCCTTCTATTCCGAAAATGCCCGGACAGCCTTGGTCCTTGGCCATGCGCGTGGCGCAATCATGGCGCTCTGTCACCGCTCCCGGCTTGGCTTCTGTGAATTCAGTCCCCGCTCCATCAAGCAGGCAGTCACTGGGTCCGGGGCGGCGAGCAAAGACCGCGTAGCCCGCATGATGCAAGCCCATCTGAGGCTGGCCGATTTGCCGGGCTCAAACGACGCCTCCGATGCCCTTGCCGTGGCTTGGACTTTCCTCACGCAAAACACGATTGCACACAACACTCCGACTACATCCAAAGCGCCAAAATTAAAATTGCCATCCATATCCACAAATACCAAAGGCCTGGTAGCCAATGCTCTCCCACCGGGAGTAGACATCCAATCACTCCTTATGGGCACACGAAAGAGGAAAAAAAGATGATTGAACAAGTCCGTGGGATTCTCGTACAAAAGCACCCGACCCTGGCCATTGTTGAATGTGGAGGCCTGGGCTACGGAGTCAATGTTAGTGTCCGCACCGGCGGAACCCTTCCCGAGGTTGGAAAAGAAGTAACCCTTTTGACCTGGTTGCAAGTGCGCGAAGACGCCATGCAACTTTATGGATTTGCATCCCTGCAGGAGAAAGAACTGTTCCTGAAGTTGATTGAGATTTCGGGCGTGGGCCCCAAGATGGCGCAACGCATTCTTTCGGGGGTTTCCCCTTCGGACTTCCTGGGGATGATCGCCCGCGAAGACCACTTGGCCCTCGCCAAAATCAAAGGCATCGGAAAAAAGACCTCGGAACTCCTTGTTCTTGCACTGAAAGACCAGGCCCTCCGGCTTGCGGCCATCGAAGGTGGCAACGCCACCGCCCTATTGCCCTCGGGCCAACAGGAAGCGATTCTCGCCCTGCATTCCTTGGGAGTCAAGGATCCTGGAGCCAAGCAGGCCGTGCAAAAAGCAGCTCAGGCCCTCGGTCCTGGTACCGATGTGGCCAAACTGATTGCAGAGGCTTTGCGTCATGTATAAATTCTTGGGATTCCTCGCGCTACTGGTGAATGTCGCTGTAGCAGGTTCATGGATTCAGCGTAATCCCGTCACCCCGGCCCAAAACTTGCAATCCATTGCCACCAATGGCTCCACCTGGATCGCAGTCGGCGATTCGGGGACCATTTTGCGCTCGTTGGATGGCAGAAATTGGAGCGCCGATTCTTCCCATACCCGTGCGAAACTCTTCAAGGTGATTCGCGATAGTCAAGGGTTCTTTGCCATTGGGGATTCCAATGTCATTTTACGTTCCACGGGCAACGGAACCTGGAACAGATCCAGCATTGGAAACAATCAAACCCTTTGGGACGTGGCATCGAACGGCGCAGTGTGGATCGTGTCGGGTGCCTCCGGAATTCTGACCTCCCCTGATGGGGCCACATGGACGCTTCAGCCCTCGAGTCCATTGATGAAGGTCCTCCTTTGGGACGGATCCCGATTCATCGGCATTTCCCTCAGTAGCACCCCCTTTGTTTCGGCGGATGGCACTCAATGGACATCCGCAAACACCAATGAAGGTAGCGCAACTGGGATAAGGGCCCTCTGCCACGATGACACCACTTGGTTTGGGGTCGGGGAATTTAACCAATCCATCATATCTAACAACGGCTTGGACTGGACCCAAAGATCCACCGTCCCCGCCAACATCTATTACGGATTAGCATGCAAAAACAATTGGATTGCCGCAGTGGGCTCCGATGGCGTCATCTCTGTGAACCACGCTCGATCAGGCTGGAACGAGCACCTACTGGGCACCAGCGATCGTTTTACCGGCGTGGCCATCAGTGGAGACACCCTTGTTGCTGTTGGATATTACGGACAAATTATTCTGGGAATTGCGGACACCTCCTATGAATCCGTCACCTTGCATGGCTCGGGTCGATTGTGCAAAGTGGATACCGCCTTTGGTCAATTTTGGGCAGTGGGATCCAACGGGAACATGCTCAAATCTGTTGACGGCATCGATTGGCAGTCCTTGCCCCGCAAGGTTGGGGACGAACTGAATGCCATGGAAGGGAATGGTAGCGCTTCCGTCATCGTGGGCGACAATGGTACGGTATTACGAAGCCTCGATGGAATTTCTTGGGATCAGCAGGCCCAGGTCACAGGAGATGATCTGGTAAATGTTGTATGGACAGGAAACCGCTTTGTGGCCATTGGTGTGGGAGGAGCAGTGATCGCCTCCAATGACGGACAAGCTTGGTCCAAAATTGACTCCACTCAATTTGGGGGAATGATTCTCGACCTGGCCTGGAACGGCTCGCTTTTGGTGGCAACAGGTTGGCCAGACCTCATTCAAACATCGGTTGATGGGACCCATTGGAGCAAACAGCCGGTTGTAGGCTCTAAATCATTACAGGCCTTGACCTGGGGCACTCCCGGATTTGTAGCACTGGGAACCCCTATGGATTACCTTTGGTTTTCAACGGATGGCCTTCAATGGTCCAAAGCGACTTTGCCTAAGTCCTTGTGGATTTCTGATGTCACCTGGGATGGTACACG
>CAIRAY010000160.1 GCA_903876665.1 uncultured Fibrobacterota bacterium
ATTGGTCATCCCCGGCACTCCACACAGTGGACATGTGTCCGTAACGGGCAAGCCCGAACGGTCCCACCGAGGCATCACAGATGCATGATACACAAGGGATTGCAGGCAGGAATGGTGATGCCCGTGCCGGGCATGACTCCGATTTGTTGATATCTATAATTGCCGGAGCAATAATGCGTACGCCCCGGCTCCGATCACACTTTCCACTCCCAGGTGAAACAATTTGTCCGAAGCGAAAGGGGTGCTGGGTCCTTTACTACTATATTTCGGTTTCCCCATACCAAGGAAACTTCCATGTGGAAATGGATCATGCTGACCGGGTTGTTTTTCTCTATTGGATTCACCCAAGAGCAAACCAATAGCCTCGATTTTAAATTCGACACAGGCCTTCATCGCTACAACACGGGAAAAACTCTCGCGATTGTGGGAGCATTTTCCCCTGTAATGTTATTTGTTTCCGGGAACGGATGGGTTGCCTTCAGCATGTTCCTGGGTTGGCAAACCATGAACGAAGTGGGCCTTGGGCTCATGAATTCCGGCGTGCAGGACATGCGCGGATCTGCCATTGGCAAACTAGGCCCAGATGTGGACAGCTATGACTACAGGCCAAGCAAAGCCTACCTGATTGGAAACGCCTGCGACATCGCCGGCGTGGGCTTGATCACCGTGGGAATCATCCGGGAATCCACAGTAACCGAAGGAAAGCAGGATGCGAATTTTGTTGGCCTGGGAGTCCTTACCTTCATCGTCGGTGAAGTCATCCATGCCTACTCCTACTACAAAATGCGGGAGGACGCGCAGTACTATGAAACCCAATACAAAGCACCCCCCAAGAAAAGCACCGAAGAGGATGAGATCTCCTGGCACCTGCAACCCATCCTCTACCCAGCATCCACCGGGGTCGCAACGGGAATGTACTTGACCGCTGTTTTCTAATCCCACAAGTCTGATGCCATTAGGCACACATTGGATTATATTTATCCTATGCCAAAAGAGACCTCTTGGAATATGGAAAAGAACGCCAAGTTACTTTCCGAGCGAAACATCTGCTTCGAGGAGATCCAGGTATTACTCGACCGCAACTGTTTGGTAGACATACTCATCCACCCCAAACAGGATCGCTATCCTGGCCAAGGTATACTGGTGGTGCGGGGCATCCAGGACACCTATCTGGTGCCTTTTATCGAAAGCGCAAACGGTCTCTTTCTGAAAACGATTTACCCCAGTCGCAAGGCGCAAAAATCATATCCCAGGAGCCCCAATGGCCAAGCCTAAATCCGCCCCCAAGCCATCGCAGTTCCTGGACAAGGAGGAACAAGACCTGGTCCAATCCTTTGAAGCTGGCGAATGGACCTCCGCTTCTTCGGCTACAAAAAAACGCATTCAGGGGATCTTTGGTCTTGGAACCCGCAAGGACACAAGGGTAAACATCCGCCTTTCAGGTCAAGACCTCACGGCCCTGCAAATGCGCGCCGCACGCGAAGGACTGCCCTACCAGACTTTGCTTGCAAGCCTGGTCCACAAGTATGTGACGGGGCAGTTGCAACCGGTCAGTTAACGTGGAATTTCAAAAATGTATCTTCAAGCCATGAAGTACTTTGTTCTGTTCACTGCATTGGCCCTCGCCTCTTGTGGTCTCTTTAAAAACGATGCCCTCACCCATGAGTTTCAGCGGCCCACCGTAACCATTGAGGTCCGCAAAGACTCGACCATGGTCGCAGTCCAATTCGTTACTCGGGGCGCGATCAATGATTTCAAGGCTTGCGACCAGCCTCACCAAAAAGTCGAACATTTAAGTGAGATTGCATTCCATTGCCCGGGCCCCCGGATTCATCTTGCGTTATACAACGCAGACGGGGACTCCCTCCCGATTGACGCCATAGTGGATACATCGTTCTATTCGAAAAACCAGGATTACTATAGCACCGGCATACTCACCCTGCCCCAAGGGCTTCCCCAAGCAAGCTGCCTCCTGGAGGACTTGATCAACGGAGAACCCAGTAGCTATATCGATATCAACACCAGCCAAACCACCTGGGAGACCGGCCTTATCGGCAGGGAAGCACTCCTCATCGCCTGCCTATCCTGGTTATCTGATTCACCACCAGCGGGCTACTCCATGGTATTCAGGCAGTATCTCACGCCATAGGTCACACCGCCTTCAAAAATTATCGGCGGGAATAGCGCATCATTTGGCACACCGTAATTTTTTCTGTGCCGGCAGGTGCTTGTGCGTGATCGAAATCAGCTCCACCAGCCTTGCCTTGTTGCCCATTTCATCTTCGCTGAGCACCATGAGTGCCTTTGCGCCTTTATAAGGCGGAGCTTCTTCGTGTTCGCCCCAGAAAGCATAGCCCGTTTCGGTTCGTTTCACAAAGAATTGGTCATCGCAAACAAGAGCAACAATCTTGTCATCACAATAGATGCCATACTCTCCAAACATTTTCAGCGCCTTGATTTCACCCGCGCCTGAAATTTGCTTTACAATCCATGCCACTGTAGATGCATTTGATGCCATATCACATCCTTATTTTTGCCTGACTCGCCACACCATAAAGTATAGAAAGCAAAATTCGTGACCAGACAGTTGCAACTGGTAAGGGAAGAAAATGGAGGGACCTGAGGCCATGAAAAGGCAAAAATCTTTTATCAGATATGGCCAAATCCATAATACTCATTTTCTAGATTATCACAATGCCAACAATCTACATGCCTAGGGAGACTTGGAGGCAATTTTTTCCATTCCAGCTTATGAACAATTTCCCCAAAGTGATTCAAATTCAAGTACTAAATGCGACAACAATCGTTGTTCATTTTTCTGATGGCCTCCATGGTTCCATTGACTTTTCTGACCTCTTTTCCTTTGGACTTTTTTCTGCACTCCGCGACCCAAATGTATTCTACCAAGCTCAAATTAGTTTTGGGACATTGCAATGGCCGGGTGGAATCGATTTAGACCCCGAATGGCTCTACCAAAAGCTAACGGGCATCCGAGTTGCAGAACCCAAAGCCCCCGACGGGCCAGGGCTATAGTTCACCTAGCGCTTCCAGGTCTGCAAAGTCCTTGGCTCTGCCTGCAGACTTTTTATTCTTGATCAGGTCTTCACGGGAAATGACATTTATTTGCACATTGCCTGCATGAACGGTATTCCGCCTGGACCATGCATCGGCGAAATCCACACCCGAAATCTGATTAAGAATTTCAATTCGCAACGGTCGCCGGCCAATACAATACGCGTTACCAGGGACAGCAAAGGACTCCTCATCTAGGGGTGGCGCACCAAATTCCCGTAGGGCCATCTGTAATGATTCAATCGATTCCCGTGAGACGCGAACCAAAAAGTCTATATCACCCGTAAAACGAGGCTCTGCATAAAGCCCCAACGCCC
>CAIRAY010000161.1 GCA_903876665.1 uncultured Fibrobacterota bacterium
ATGCAATTTTGCATGCGGGCCCGAAGGGTGCGTCACAGGATGTGGCGCATGAATCCCTCCACTCCGAGAAAAAACCTCTCTGCATCGCAGGGAGGTTTTTTCGTTGTGCAACGTAAAGGGGTTCGAACCCCCGAAGGGGGTGCGACTACATCGCGAGCCCATGCGTAGAGTCCGAATGCGAAGAAGCGAGACTCGCAGCTTCTGAGGGCGAGCAGGACACATCTCGTTTTGAAATTTCAGGGATGCCGGGCACAACAAAAAAAGCCCCGGGAAAAAAATCCCGAGGCCTTAAAATGGATAATTGAAGATTAGATGATCTTTTTCATCCCTTTCATTTCGGCGCGGAGCCAGGCACCGACTTCTTCCACGGAGTGCTCGCGGATTTCTGCGTTGACTTCGATGAGCTTTTTGTTGTCTACGCCACTGGTCTTGCCTTCGTTGTAGATGCCACCGATCACGTCCTTCCCCATGCCCTTCATGAAATTCTCAAGCATTGGAATGGCGGAATTGGAGAACAGGTAGCAACCGTATTCGGCGGTATCGGAAATGACACGGTTCATCTCGTAGAGCTTCTTGCGGGCGATGAGGTTTGCGATGAGCGGAGTCTCGTGCAGAGATTCGTAGTAGGCGGATTCTTCGAGAATGCCTGCGGAAACCATGGTCTCAAAGGCGAGCTCCACGCCGGCCTTCACCATGGCAACCATAAGGACGCCACGGTCAAAGTATTCCTGCTCGGCGATGACGGTATCGGCAGGAGCGGTCTTCTCGAAGGTTGTTTTGCCTGTGGCTTCGCGCCAGCCCAGGAGCTTCTTGTCGCCATCGGCCCAATCCTTCATCATTGCAGAGGAAAATTCTCCGGAAAGGATATCGTCCTGGTGCTTTTCGAAAAGCGGGCGCATGATGAGCTTAAGTTCTTCGGAGAGTTCAAAAGCCCGAACCTTGGCAGGATTGGACAAGCGGTCCATCATGTTGGTGATGCCACCATGCTTGAGAGCCTCGCAGATGGTTTCCCAACCGTACTGAATGAGTTTGGATGCAAAGCCGGAATCGACGCCGAGCTCGACCATGCGCTCAAAGCAGAGCAGGGAGCCGGTCTGCAACATTCCGCAGAGGATGGTTTGTTCGCCCATGAGGTCGGACTTGACTTCAGCGACAAAAGAGGACTCGAGAACACCAGCACGGTCGCCGCCGAGGCCTACGGTATAAGCCTTGGCGATGTCCCAGCCCTTGCTTTCGGGGTCGTTGTTGCGATGCACGGCGATCAGGGTTGGAACACCGAAACCACGCACGTATTCGGCGCGGACTTCGGAACCAGGAGACTTGGGAGCGACCATGATGACGGTAAGGTCTTCACGGATTTGCATGCCCTCTTCCACAATGTTGAAGCCATGGGAGTAGGAAAGGGTTGCACCCTTCTTCATGAGGGGCATGACCTTGGAAACAACGGAGGTGTGTTGCTTGTCGGGTGTCAGGTTGATGACGAGGTCGGCCTTGGGAATCAAGTCTTCGTAGACGCCAACGGAGAAGCCGTTTTCGGTGGCATTTTTCCAGGATTCGCGTTTGGTGTCAATGGCTTCCTTGCGCAGTGCATAGGAAACATCGAAACCGGAATCGCGCAGGTTGAGGCCCTGGTGCAGGCCCTGGGCTCCGCAACCGATGATGACGATCTTCTTGCCCTTGAGAGCATCGGTGCCCTTGCTGAACTCGGAAGCGTCCATAAAACGGCACTTGCCAAGCTCTTCAATCTTGAGACGGAAGGGAAGGGAGGAGAAGTAGTTCATTGGGGACCTCTTTGACAGGAAAAGTAAGCAACAAATCTAGAAAAATGGGAGTGCTTTTGGGAGGGGTAATCCCTTACATGTGCCCGATGATGTTGCTTCCGAATTCGGAACACTTGATTTCGGTGGCACCATCCATTAGCCGGGCGAAGTCGTAGGTGACCCTTTTGGAATCAATGGCGCCCGCCAAGCCTTTATTGACCAGGTCGGCCGCTTCGTTCCAACCCAGGTGCCGGAGCATCATTTCACCGGAAAGGATCACGGATCCGGGATTGACTTTGTCGAGATTGGCGTATTTGGGGGCCGTGCCGTGGGTGGCTTCGAAAATGGCGTGACCGCTCACATAGTTGATGTTTCCACCGGGGGCGATGCCAATTCCGCCCACCTGGGCGGCGAGGGCGTCGGAGATGTAGTCTCCGTTGAGGTTCAGGGTGGCAATCACATCAAACTCGGTGGGCCGGGTAAGAACTTGTTGCAGGGCAATGTCCGCAATGGCGTCCTTCACCAGGATTTTGCCGGCTTTGAGGGCTTCGGCCTGTTCTGTGTTCGCCTGTTGCTCCCCAGCGAGTTTTTTGGTGCGCTCCCATTGGGACCAAGTGTAGCATTGGTGAGAAAATTCGGTTTCGGCAATGGCGTAGCTCCAGTCACGGAACGCACCCTCCGTGAACTTCATTATATTGCCTTTATGGACAATAGTCACCGATTTGCGCTTGTTTGTGATGGCGTACTCAATGGCAGCCCGCATCAGGCGTTCGGTACCCAGCTTGGAAACGGGCTTGAAGCCGATTCCCACGTTATCCCAAGGAGTAGATTCCGGAAGCTTGGCAGCATGGGCCCAATCTTTGGTGGCGTGTTGTGTGCCAAAGCGGATCTTGGCAAACAAGGTTGGAAATTCGTTATGGAGGTATTCCATGATGCGACTGGCATCCTGGCTGCCGGCGGCCCATTCAATCCCGGCGTAAATGTCTTCGGTATTTTCACGGAAAATAACCATGTCAACCGCTTCGGGGCGCTTGACCGGAGAGGGTGTTCCCCTATAGTACTTGACAGGGCGCAGGCACACATAGAGATCCAGGTCCTGGCGGAGCGCCACATTAAGGGACCGGATGCCTCCCCCGATTGGGGTTGTCAGGGGTCCTTTAATACCCACCAGAAAGGTACGGAAGGCCTCCACGGTTTCTTGGGGGAGCCAGGAATGTTCACCATAAATTTTGGTGGCTTTTTCGCCGGCGAACACCTCCATCCAGGCGATTTTCCGTTTGCCTGCGTAGGCCTTGGCGACGGCGGCATCCAGCACTTTTACGCTCGCGCGCCAAATATCGGGACCGGTTCCATCCCCTTCAATAAAGGGGATGATGGGCTGGTTTGGAACATTTAAAGACCGATCGGAATTCATGGTGATCGGATTGCCGTGTACGGGAACTTGGATGTGATGGTAGGGAGCCATAAAAGATCCTTGTTAAAAATCGAAAATCTACGTTGAAAAGTAGAAAGAAATTACCCCGTGTATTCCAAATGCAAATGGTGCTGGTGACCCTCCATTTCTTTAACGCAAGGGTTTGCAGTACCCGGCCCGATGCGACTCAACAAAACCGGACACAGGGTATAAATGGTCCCAAAACCCAGGGCTCTCGCCCGGAGGCAGAACCTTTCCGTCAGCTCGACGCTATACCTAGGGTTACTCGCTCCCTGGATCTGATACGCGCCGACAGACGGGGAACGGCAATCCACGCTGGTACCCGTTTTATGGGAACGATGGGGCGAAAGGGTGCCTCCGCAATATAGGGAAAGGTCGCCAACGTGGATTGGATCCTGCGTGTCCCGATGCCATTGGAGCAATAAGGTTTGCAAGGCGTCCACCATGGCTTTGACTCCCCAGAGCTCGTTATGGGCAATTCCCTGCAGGCGTTGGTCGTTCCCCTGGGGTATGGCGATGATTTCCCCATAGCGGATATATTCGCTCCTTGGTGGTGACCTTAGCTGGTGGAAGTTGCCGATACCTGGCCTGGATTTTGCCTGCACCAGGCAATGGAGGGTTGCCGGGGTGGGGATCCCGGATATTTTTAATCCCCATTCGGCCTGAAACGTGGAGAGGGGATGGCGCAGCGGGCGCTCATCCGTATGCAAGGGATGGTCGCACCAGTATCCAAGTCCGAGCAAAAGGGCGCGAATGCGGGGAAGGTCGTCTGCGGCAGGTGTCTGAACTAAAAAGGGAGAAGGATTCGGGGAGTGGTTCCCCGTTTTTGGAATCGTCTCCATGTCCTGGACCCCATTGGCTTCAATGGCTTCAATCAGGCTGGACCATTGGTTGCTGTCGCGAAGCCAGCAGTGGAGCTGGTCGGGGTTCTGCGGGGCGAGCATGGACTGCCCCTGGATCACGGGTTGATTCGGATGGATTGTAATGGATCGCATTTGTCCAAAAACCAGGCATTCCGCATGCCTTGATTTCTGAATGTTCAAGAGGTGTTTTCGGTCAAAGACGTGGGGCGAAGGCGGGAAATCAATGGGAAAGGATTGCTTTTTCACCCGGAGACACAAATGAAGAAAATCGCAATAGATCCATGGAGGATAAAGGGTGGGAATTTGAACGCTCGCATGCAGGCGCCCCAGCCCGTGGCGAATGGAGACATCAACGAGAAGGAATTCTGCCTGGCCGGATTTCTTCAGCGTGTAGGAAAAGGGCGTAGCGCGTAGGGCATTCTCTTTGCACAAAATCCCCTGGTGGTCCGACACCACCCATGTACAATCCGGGGAGAGCTGATTGCATTGCTCCGGTGCGATTGCGGTGAATACCAGGCGACATTGGATTTTATCGCCTGGGCGACAGGGAAATGGCTGATAGGAAATGTAAAGTCCGGGATGAATTGTGGGGATGGGCGATCCGGGTTGGATGGGATAGAACACCATGGGACCGACTGGGGAGGGGCGCACCGAATCCAGAAATGACACCTGGTTCCAAGGCATGTCTGCCCGATCCCGGGAGCGGAGGTGAAATAATGGCCATCGGATGTCGTGATTTCGTGGACGCAGAAATTCGAAAACCATTCTTTGCATGGATGGGCTGGGCAAATAGGCTCCCTGTAGGAGCTTATTCCAGGCGGGCAGGGTAGGGGCATGGCCCAGAAGGTCCTCGGCCAAATCGGGAATATTTTTGCAATGGCTCCAGTCGCTCAGACTTTGGCGGTCCAGGAAGGCTTGAGCCAAGGCCCGGCACAATTCCTGGGAGGGGACCTCATTTTCGAGACTGGTTTTTACCAAAACACACAGGCAGCGAAAGGCTTCCCAGTCCTTTGGAGAAATGATTTCATTCAAAGTGCGGAGGTTTTCCAGGAAGCGCCATGGATGGACATGACATACCTCGCGAGCCTCCGGCAACTTCACCCCAAGCGCCCGGACATCCTTCCACCAGGCCTGTTCCTCCACCGATTTACGCACGGCTTGTAGGGATTTCTGAAAATCCAATTGGTTGCGCTGGCACCAATCCCGAAGATCCTTTTCCATAAAGTCCTTCCACCCGTCCCATTCTCCCCGCCCCTGAAGGGATGTGAAATCGGGAGTCTCGGCCCGCTCCCAGGCGTCCCAGTTCCAGTTTTGCGGGCTATATATGGGACTGAGTGGACAAGGAAAATTCTGCAATCCTGAAGGAGGGAGGAATATTTCCCAATGAACGGTTTTGTTGATCCATGCGATCCCTTGTCCTTTTTTTATATTGACCCGTCCAGTCCATATTCCGGGAGCGACGGGAATAGGATGCTTGCGCGTTTCCCCTGGCAACATATTTACCAGCAGACTCCAGTATGTGGGTTGGACTCCCGGCCAAGGAAGAGTGTGTTCGCAAAGGATAAAGCAACGCTCCCCCACGAGGCGTGCAGCGACAAGGACTCCATCCGCAACGGCAAAAATTTCCTGAACTCCTTGGCGAATGGGGCGTAGGTGGATTCCGCAATGCGTTCCGCCCAGTCCGCGGGGGAACCCTCCCAATTCACCGTCCTTGGGACCAGGCATTTCACCTTGCCATGGTTTTCCGGTCAACGGGTGCACACAAAGCGCCTCAGAGCGAGTGGGGGTATCCATAGGCAGGAGCGTTCTCGGAAGACTCGGGTGGATGGCTTGCGGGACCTAGGAGTACACTGGTAGAGCCTGAACTGATTTGACAAGGACTGCCCGCACAAGGGGTAGGGTCCGTGTTTCGCATCCAAACTAAACCGCTCACCAGAACGGAGGAACTTCCAGGTCCGGTGGGGAGAGCTGGATGGGGTGAGCCTCCCGGAAGGATCATGGGACAGACGTGGGAATCTCCGGCACAAACTGGATCTAAACCATCAACAAGTACGCGCCTAGGTATTCCTTGGAATACACCTCCATGGCAGGAGGAGTCTCCGGTTCGCAGTGCCCCTAATCCGGACATTAGGCGTGCTCCGGGGGAATCACCCCAAACTGCAGCTGTTCCGAATCCGTGGTATCCACATTGAGGGGAACCAAAAAGGAAGCCCTCCAAAGGACAGTAATGCGGGAAATGGTCAGATCGATATGCACATCCTGAATTTCCATCACCCGCGCTTGGGCGCTCCCCTCCAGCTGAAACCAGACCAGGGGCGGATGAGTGGGTAGCTGAGTCTGGAGGAGAGGCAGGGTTGGGTGGCAATTGCGAATCGAGATTACCGTTCCGGGGGGTAGGCATTTAGAAAAGCAAAGTTCCTGAGGGGCGGTGTAGTGCCAGCGGGGATCAGGCCGGGCCTGGGTACTCCACAGGGAGCGCGGGTGGAACTGGGCGGGAAGGAAGCCACAGTGGGCTGGAGTGGGGAGTGTGGCCCATTGCTTGCAGTCGCGAATTCCAATGTGTTCGGGCCGAAGAAGCTGACTCGGATGCTCCAGGCAAGGCAGTGGCTTGCCATGAATATCCAGGGGATTTCTGTGCAAGTGGAATCCCTGTCCAATGGGATTGGGAGGGTAGTTGAACCCCAAACTTTCTCCTCCGAAGGAGTAGCCGATTCCCAGAATCAAGGAGGAGATGGGGGTGGGGTCGGTGAAGGAAAATCCGAAACCCTTGCGCTGGATTTTGCGAGGTCCGGACACTTGGATGCAATGACGGGATTTTCCGGCAGCGATTTCAATTTGAAACTCGCGGATCATGTTGCCAAAGGGCGCATAAGCCGTTCCGGCCAGGGTGATCTGGCTGCCGGGTTTCCAGGCGCACATGTCCGGAGAAAGCAAGCCAATGGCCTGGCCATTCAGAGCAGGAATGGGGGTGGGAGAAAATAGTGGATAAATGTATTTGGAAAGCACCGAAAAGACCTTACGGTTTTCGCCATCTTTGCCCAGGACTGGCCGACAGGTTGCGTCCAAAATGGAGAGCGGGGCAAAGGGGTTTTCGTGGATATTGGATCGTTTCATGCGCCATTCCTTAATTCAGGTGAATGAGATTTGCTTTGGCGATAAAGTCGCCATCGGCTTGCAGACAAACTTTTCCTGCGCAAAAAAACTCCAGGGATTCCTTGGCTTTGAGGGTGATTCGGTTTGCTTCGAGCAAAATTGTACCCGATTCATCCAGTTCGAGTTGCGCCTTGTCCTGGTCAAGGGAAACTCGGATGCGAGGTGGATTCCCTTGCAGCTCCAAAGTGGGGCCCTTGGGGATCGCAAAGCGGATTCCCTGGGAAGTCTCTTCGAACTGTACCGTGGGGCCATCCTGTAAACCTAGCTGAGCCGTGCCCTTGGCGTTATTCAGAGAGAGAGAGATGGTTCCGCATTGTATTTGCAATCGGTCTGCCTGGTCATCTAAATGGATGCGAATTCCTTTTCCCGTCTCCACCACAATAGATGAGGCATCACATCCATGATCTTGGAGCCAAATGTGTGCGCCATCTTCCGATCTCAAAAAGGAGCGGGCTGGGCTGGTATTGGATGCAAAAGTTTCGGGTAGGGTCGCGGGCAATGCACCAAGAATAATGGGCTGATCCGGGTCGTCCGATTCAAAACCAACCATAACCCGGGTCCCCGGGAGGAGTGGCCAAAACACCCCGCCGTGCGGTGAAGAAAAGGCTTGAATCATTTTCACATTTCCCCAAACGGGGGCCGACTGGGGCTCGAAGTCAAAGCGGAAAGGGTAACTGCCGTCAGGATGGAAGGGTGACATTTCTGCAGAAGCGTTTTGAAGGGAGGCGATGGTTCCCAAAAATATCCCTCGTGGAGGAGATTTCAATTGTGGATGAGTGAGGTTGTCAATGAGTTCTAAATCGATGATCGCCTGGTATGGCCGCACGTTTCCATGCCCCAGAATGGAGCCGGTGAGGTCAAGGGAATGTTGGATTTTGCTGATGACCCAACGTTGATCTGGAAAGTCGTGAATGATGATTTTTCTTCCTGCCTGGAGTCCGCTTTCCCCTGTCGTGAAGCGAAAAACCGGGTGTCCGTTTTTCTGGACATGCCAGGTCGCCACGGAGGGTTTGACGATGCGAAGTTCGGGCCACTCGGAACCCTGGGGAAGGATTTTCCACAGGGTCCCCCACTTGCAATTCGGCTCCCCAAACCACCCCGGCCTCAAGCCATAAGTGGCCAGAATCCGTTGCAGAAAGTCCAGGTCGGATTCCTCCGCCTGAATCCATTGTCGCCGTGGATCCAGCTGGATTTGATCCTCGGGCCAGGAGAATATGGTTTCCGTTCCAAAACAGGCGCGCAGAAGGCCCGCGATTCCTTGGTTTTGGGGAATGACGTGGCGCCGGTGGGAGTAAAGTCTCTCCTGGGCCACCGCTTGAGCCTTGATCTTCAGGAACCCGGAGGCTTGATCCAGAGGACGCCATTCCACCTGGTGGACAAAGCCGGTCCATTTTCTGCCTGTTCCATTCTCCCAGCAGGCGTGGCTGTCAATTCCACCTTGCGGTGGGGTAGGGCCGGTTAAAAACCAGGCCTCCATGGTCCAAGGTTCTCCGAGGGTTTCCTTAATATCGGCACCAAGGAATTTGGGCGAATCTGAAGGACAAAGGGAGGCGGAAATAGTGACTTCGAGGGCGTTCATGTAGAGTTAGACGAATTGGACAGGAATTTTGTACGCCCCTCACAAAAAAAAAGACCTGGTCATGGACCAGGTCTTTTTTTTGAATAAATTCCGCGTTACTTTTTCTTCTTGGGATCGGGGGTGGCTGGTTTGGCAGGAGCTGCAGCTGGAGTGGCACGGAGCTCGCCCATCTTGAACTGGACGTTGATTTCTACGCGTTCCACCTTGGATTGGGCCCCTTGCTTGTCACGGATCTTGAAGGTGAATTCATCCACACCGGAGAATCCAGCCTTAGGCGTGTAGGAGAATGAACCATCGGCCCCGGCGTTAATGGCGCCATTGCTAGGACGGTCCACGACCATGGCCTCGGAAGGCTTTTCGCCATCCGGGTCGGTTGCACCTTGCAACAGTCCTTCTTCCTTCGAAACGGACAGGACTTCGCCTTCCTTGGTGCTATAGGAGTGACCTAACGCCACTGGAGCATCGTTGACGGGCAGCACGGTATAGGTTGCGGAAGTAACCGCTTCGGCGCCTTCGGGGTCACGGAGCTTAAAGGTAATGACTTCGGGCTTGCCGCTCCAATCCTGGCGAGGCGCCTTGATTTGGATGGTTCCCTTGGCCTTGTCCATATCCACCACGAGCTCTTTGTTTCCGGTCACTTCCCAGCGCAATTCGGATTTGGAATTGTCCTTGTCGCTTGCGACCGCGTCCATGCTGATGGACTTGAAGGTCTCATCCTCATTGACCGTCTGGTCTGGGATTTTCATCAGGACTGGAGCCGCATTTACATGTTTTACAGTAAAGATCGCAGATACGGAGGCCTTGGCCCCAGCAGGATCCTTTACGGTAAAGGTGATGCGCTCTTGGCCAAAGAAGTCAGGACGCTTAGGCTTGACGAGGGCTTCGCGCCCGGAATTAATGACTACATCCAAACTACGGTTTCCGTCAGCGGACCAGATCAATTCATGGGGTTTGTTGTCCACATCGGTAACCAGTGCGTCCAGTTTGATTGGAGCAAAAGATTTGCCTTCGTCAATGGTTGCATCATCGATCTTTCCAACGATCACGGGTTCGTCATTGACTGGTGCCACGGTGACCTTGAAGTCTGTAGAGGCTTTGCCCAGGGAAGGATCAAAAACATTCACCTTGACAATCTCGGAACCGAACCAGTCCGCATCCGGTGTGAACATGTTCAGAACACCGTTGTCATCAATGGAGAAGCGCATTTGATGTTTGACTGTTGCCATCTTGGACTTGCCTGGCTTACCCTTGGCATCGAGGAACGCTGGTTCGCTATCGTCAATGGAGAATTTAAGTTCGGTGGTTTTGTTGTCCACGTCGCTTACCAGTTTCATGAGATCGATAGGCTTCAGTTTTTCACCTTCCTTGGCAGCGAGTTCAGCAATTTTTCCGAGGGCGGGAAGATCGTTCACGGGCTTAACGGTGAATACGACTTGCTTGGACGCCAGGGCTTTGGCGGGGTCGGTGACAGTAAAGGTTACCGTATCGGTGCCAAACCAGTTGGAGTCCGGAGCCATGATGCGGAACAATTGCTTGGCCTTGTTGAATTCAATCTTCAACACCTTTTCGCTGTGGGTCCAAGCGAGTTCTTCTGGCTTGTTATCGGCATCGGAGGCAGCCTTGGTCACATCGATCAGCTCAAAGTTTTTGCCTTCATCGATAATCTGGCCCTTTAATTCACCCAGGACTGGTGCATCGTTCACCGGCTTGACGGCAAAGAGAACCTTCTGTTCGGCCTTGGCGCCCGCAGGATCTTTGACTTGAATATTGAAGGCTTCAGAGCCGGCCCAGTCCTTGTCAGGAATAGCAACGGTCAGGATGCCCTTGGTGATGGTTGGCTTCAATTCCTTGTTGCCTTCGATGGTCCAAATGAGCGATTCCTTAATGTTGTCCACATCGGAGACCATTCCGTTCAGGTCCACAGTAGTGAAGCTTGCGCCTTCTTCAACGGATTGGTCCGGAATTTTGTTCAGCACAGGGACATCGTTCACGGATTGGACATTGAAGGGAACAACCTTGGAAATCTTGGCGCCAGCAGGATCGTTTACGGTAAAGGTGATGGTACGGTCACCAGACCATTCCGCATCAGGGATGGAGACTGTGGCTTTGCGATCTGCGCCGATGCTCACGGAAAGGTTAGGAGCGACCACGGCCGCGGCACCCTTCTTGGCAGGAGCTGCTCCAGCAGGAGAGGAAACGACTGCGATCCAGGTCAATTCATCCTTTTTGTTGTCCACATCGGATACGAATTCGTCCAAGTTGACAACCTTGAAGGCTTGGCCTTCCTGGATCGACTGGGATGGAATATCGGCAAGGATGGGAGCATCATTGACGGAGGTGACGGTAAAGGTGGCCGTGGCCGTGGCGGACGCTCCAGCAGGATCCTTCGCAGTCAGGGTGATGGTCTCTGGTTCGCCAGCCCAATTTTCATCAGGAGTTGCGATCTTCAGAGTGCGGTCCTTGGCGACTTCAACTTTGATGGACTTGGCACCGGTTGCAGTCCAAGTAATTTCGGCAACCTTATTGTCTGAATCCGTAAGGAGGTTGTCCAAGTTGATTGGCTTGAAACTTTCACCTTCTTTGATGGTTTGGCTTTCAAATTTGGAAATGACCGGAGCATCGTTTACGGCTTTGACTTCATAGGTCAGCTTGGTTTCAGTCTTGCCACCTTCTGGGTCGGTAACGGTGAGGGTTAACAGCTCCTTGCCAGACCATTCGGGATTTGGAGCGGCGACGGTCAGATTTTTGTCCTTATCCAATGTGATCTTTAGATCTTTGGCGCCGGCAATATCCCATTTCAACAGGGTGGGGGCGTGGTCCGCATCGGTAATCTGGGAGGCCAGAGGAAGAGCCTGGAATCCTTGTCCTTCTTCCACGGACATCACTTTATTCGCGATTTCCTTGGAGACGATGGGCAAGTCATTGATGGAGCGGACGGTGAATAGTGCAGACGCAGTGGCCTTAGCACCCGAAGGATCGGAAACGGTGAAGGTGATCTTGCGTTCGCCATTCCAATTGGTGTCGGGAACTGCAATAGTAGCCACGCCATTTTGGATGTCTACAATCAGGTTTGGACCCGAAGCTACGGGAGCTGCCTTGCCTTTGGCCGCGGCGGCTGTGACGGATTCAACGGTAGCATTCCAAACCAATTCTTCCTTCTTGTTGTCCACATCGGAAACCAAGTCGGAAAGCTTGATGGCGGTAAACTTCTTGCCTTCGTCAATCATCTGGCTAGGGACTTCCTTGAAGGTTGGAGCGTCGTTGACGGAACGGATCTCAAAAGTGACGTCGCTTTGAGCGGAACCGGCGGCGGGGTCGGTCGCCTTGATGGTCAGGTTTTCAACGCCAAACCAGTCTGCGCTTGGAGCCTTGATGGTGAGAATGCGAGCTGCATCAATAGCCACCTTCAAATCCTTATTGCCAGTAACTGCCCACTTCAACTGGTCTTTGGCGTGGTCGTCGTCTTTAACCATGCCATCGAGAGCGATGGGAGCGAACTCCTTGCCTTCGTCAATGCTTTGGCCCTTGATTCCCGAAATCTCGGGGAGGTCGTTGACGGACTTGACAATAAAGGCAACGGTCTGGGAGGCCTTTGCGCCATCCGGGTCGGTTACGGAGATGCTTACTTTTTCGGAACCATTCCAGAATTTATTTGGAGGGACAATGGTTGCGACTAGTGCTTTGTCAATGGCGATCTTCAGGTCCTTGTTGCCTTCGAAAGCTATTTTCAGCTTGTCCTTGGAATGGTCGGAGTCGGAGATGAGGTCACCCAAGGAGATGGATTGGAAGGTGTTCTTTTCTTCGATGCTTTGATCGGCAATCTTTTGCAAAGCAGGTGCATCGTTGATGGAGTTCACTGTATAGGTTGCCGAGCCAACAGCCTTGCCACCTTCAGGATCCGTACCCGTGAAGGTGAGGACTTCGGAGCCATTCCAATTGGTGTCTGGAATTTCGATAGTAGCGATCCCCTTTTCGATGGTAACCGAGAGTGCTCCAACGGCACCCTTCTTTCCGCCAACAGGGGCGCTAGAAATGGACCAGTTGATTTCGTCGTCCTTATGGTCGGCATCAGAGACTAGGTCGTTTAGGTTGACGCTCTGGAATTTCTTGCCTTCGTCAATCGTTTGGCCGTTGATTGGCTTGAGGAAAGGCAAATCATTCACGGACTTCACTGCGAATGCCGCAGTGCGTTCCACAGTGGTCAAGCCGTCGTTGGCACTGAAGGTAAGGGACTCTTCGCCCCACCAGTTGGTGTCGGGAGCGGTGATGGATACATTGCGTTGACCATCCATGACCACCTTCAATGCTTTGTTGCCTGTGAGGGTCCACTTCAGCTGGTTCGGTGCATTATCGACGTCGGTGATAAATTGGTCAAGGGCAACCGGCTTGAAGGTTTCACCTTCCTTGATGGACTGACCTGGGATTTCCTTCAGAACAGGGGCATCGTTGATGGCCTTGACCTGGAATTTTCCAGAGGTGTTGACGGTTCCGCCTTCTGGGTCCGTGACGGTGAAACGGATCGTTTCTGGACCACCGGACCATTCCTTGTTAGGAATGCGCACAATGGCGTTGCGGTTCTTGTCCATGCTCACGGTGAGCTGTGATCCGCCCTCTAGGGTCCATTTCAGCTGTTCCTTGGAGTGATCGGAGTCCGAAACAAATTGATCCAAGGTGATGGTAGCAAAGTCCGCGCCTTCATCAATGGTCTGGTCCGGGATTTTTGTGATGGCAGGAATGTCGTTGACAGAGGTTACGGTGAAGGTCGCAGAGACAGCCTTACGGCCACCCTCAGGGTCCGTCACAGTAAAGGTCACCACTTCGGAGCCAAACCAGTTGGTGTCCGGAATGATCATGCGGGCCACGCGGGCGGCGTCGATCTGCACGGAAAGTTGCGGAGTCCCTTTGGCGCCACCAGCCTTGGCAACCGAGGTTTCCCAAGTAAGCTGGTCGTCCTTGTGGTCGGAGTCTTCAACAAGGTCATCGAGCTTGATGGCCTGGAAAACCTTGCCTTCGGCAATGGTCTGGTCGGCCAGGGGCTTGATGGCAGGAATGTCGTTCACAGAAATAATATTGAAGTTTGCACTGCGCTCGATCTTGGCGCCTTCAGGATCAACCGCCGTAAAGGTAATAGTCTCCTGACCGTTCCAGTTGGTGTCGGGAGCGACCACCTTGGCAATACGTCCCTCCATCTGGACCTTCAGGGCTTTGTTGCCTGAGAATGTCCATTTAATTTGCTGAGGTGTGTTGTCC
Source organism: uncultured Fibrobacterota bacterium (assembly GCA_903876665.1). Classification (GTDB taxonomy): domain Bacteria; phylum Fibrobacterota; class Fibrobacteria; order Fibrobacterales; family Fibrobacteraceae; genus CAIRAY01. The sequence goes on from CAIRAY010000161.1 coordinate 14,041, forward strand.
ACATCAGAAATCATGGCATCTAGGTCAATGGGCTTGAATACCATGCCTTCCTTGATTTCCTGGGAGGCAATTTCCTTCATAATGGGAGCATCGTTGACAGGTTTGACCGTGAATTTAGCCCTGGTCGTCGCTGTTCCGCCCTCGGGGTCGGTGACCGTAAAGGTCAGCTCTTCGGTAGGGCCACCATACTCCATGTCGGGAGCCATGATGGTGAATACGCGATTGCCATCGATTTTGGCGATCAGCTTTTGTGCACCGGAAACCTGCCACTTGAGTTGCACGGGTTCGTGGTCCGAATCCGTGACCAGCTCGTCCAAATTAACCGAGTTGAACTCATTGCCTTCTTCGACGGTCTGGTCGGCAATCTTTTTTGCGACAGGAAGGTCGTTGATGGATTTGACGATAAAGTTTGCGGTTTTGGTCGCCTTGGAGCCTTCAGGATCGGATACGGTAAAAGTGATCGCGGCAGAACCATTGTAATTCGAATCAGGAATGCTGATTTTTGCTACCCGGTTTGCATCAATGTTCACTGCGAGCTCGCCAAGGGCAGAGGACTTGGTGACTTTGGCGGAATACTCCCATTGGAGTTCGCTGTCCTTGTGGTCACCATCATAGACAAAGTCATCGAGCTTGATGGCCACAAAATTCTTGCCTTCATCGATGGTCTGGTCTGGGATCTGGGTCATGGAGACCAAGTCGTTTACCGAGCGGACCGTGAAGGTGGTCTGGGTCTCGGCCTTGCCATTTTCTGGGTCCGTGACAGTAAAGGTGATGGTTTCATCGCCAAACCAGTTGGTGTCGATGGGAGTGATGTTCACGTTTGCGCCAGCTTGCTGAACGCGCAAATTCTTTGCGCCGGTGAATGCCCACTTCAATTGGTCAAAGCGATGGTCGATGTCGGTGACAAAGGTTTGCAAATTAATGGGTGCAAATACCTTGCCCTCGTCGATGGTCTGTGAAGGAATGGATTTGATTTCAGGAATGTCGTTTACGGATTTGACCGTGAACTTGACGTTGAGCGAGGACTGGCCGTTGGCAGGGTCCTTGGCGGTGATGAGGAAGGTTTCTACGGGGCCGTTCCAATCCTTGTTCGGGATTTTGATGGAAAGGACATTGTACTTGTCGATGGATGCCTTCAGCTGGTTGCCGCCGGCGACGGTCCATTTGATTGTAGAGGCTTCGTGGTCTGCATCGGAGACATAGGATGTCAGGTTAATCACTTCGAATTCGGCGCCTTCTTCAATGGCCTGATCGGGGATGGTCTGAAGAATTGGCAAATCATTGACCGAGCGAATCGTGAATACGGCTGAAGTCGAGACTGATGAGCCTTCGCCATCGGTTCCCGTAAAGGTTACCTTGGCGGCACCGAACCAATTGGTATCGGGAATCACGACTGTGGCTACGCGGTTTGCATCAATGTTGACGGAGAGTTCACCGCCTTGAGGGGCTCGATCCTTGCCAACGGTTTCAACGCTTGTGGCCCATTGAATCTGGTTTGCAGGATGGTCCACATCCGTAATGAAATCGTCGAGTTTGATCGGAGAGAAGCTCTTTCCTTCGTCGATGTTTTGATCGGCAATTTTTTTGATGACGGGAGCGTCGTTTATGGATACCACGGTGAAGGTCACCGTCTCGGCGCCGGTTGCACCTTTAGGGTCCTTAACGGTGAAGGTGATCGCTTCAGAGCCGTTCCAATCCGCATTGGGCGTCTTGATCGTCACCACGCGATTGGCGATGTTAACTATCAGGTTTGTGTTGCCGGAAGCGGACCAAGTCATCGTTTCGGGTTTGTCTTCCGGATCGCTCACGAATTGATCGAGCTTGATGGGGGAAAACTGCTTGCCTTCGTCAATCGTCTCCGGAGGAATGCCCCCGAGCGTTGGAGGGTTGTTTTGTGCTGTCGAGGAAGCGGGTGCATCCTGCGCAAATGCCTGGGGCATGAGTGCCGCAAGAAGCAATCCGCTAAATAGTGCCTTGGCCGTAGTGTTCGGACGAATCATAAGCTATGTACTCCCTTAAATGGAAAGCCCAAACGGGTTCCTGTGTGATGCAAAGCACACAATACCCGAAGATTTAGGCGGAAATATACAGTATATTGGGCAAATTTTCGAATATTTTAGTTTTTTTGTTTGGCAAAAAAAAGGCAAATTCCCCTAAGTCGTTGATTTAAAAGAAGATCACTTTTTTCAAAAATTTTTGGGAAAATATTGGATGTACACTCTCTCCTATATTTTTTGCATGGACGCCCATTCACCCAAGCCCAGTCCCTCCCGGAAACGAAAATCCATTCTTAAATGGTATGGCTCCATGTTTGCTAAGCATGGGCCCCAGGGGTGGTGGCCGGTTTCTTTGGAGGTGAAGGAGCAGAGGTACCATCCAGGGGACTACCAAATTCCATCGACCCGGGCGGGCCGATTTGAAATTTGTGTGGGGGCTATTTTGACCCAAAATACCGCATGGACCAATGTGGAGAAAGCACTGAATAACTTGTTGGTGGCTGGAATCCTTGACCCCGAGGCTATTTTGGCCCTTGAAAATTCGACTTTGCAAGTCATGATTAGGCCCGCTGGATTTTTTGTGCAAAAGTCACGGTATTTGGTGGCTATGGCCAAGTGGTTTTTGGAAAACGACTCATTGGCTCCGGTAATGGAGGGAAATATGTTACGCACAAACTTGCTCGCATGCATTGGAGTTGGACCCGAGACCGCAGACTCCATTTTACTTTATGCCTATGGAAAGCTCACCTTTGTTGTGGACGCCTATACCCGAAGAGTGTTTTCTGCTTTGGGTGTTTTAGATGTAAGCTGGAAGTATGAGGATATTCGCACCTTGTTTATGAATGTCTTGCCACCTGAAGTTTATGTGTATCAGGAATGTCACGCTCTGATTGTGGCTGAGGTGAAAATGATGAGTAAAAGGCGATAAAAAACAGCTATAATCATGAGCTCCGGCATCCCTGTAATCTCGAAACGAGATGTGTCCTGCTCGCCCTCAGAAGCTGCGAGTCTCGCTTCTTCGCATTCGGACTCTACGCATGGGCTCGCGACATGGTCAAACCACCTTCGGTGGTTCGAACCCACTCTCGTTGCTTACAACGAAAAAGGCCATCCTTGCGGATGACCTTTTCGTTTTCATATCGGGACGAGTGGATTCACGGGCCACTTCGTGTGGCCCGCCCTTCGGGCTCACCTACGGTGAGTGCCATTCCGGCATCCCTGCCTTCATGGTCAAACCACCTTCGGTGGTTCGAACCCACTCTCGTTGCTTACAACGAAAAAGGCCATCCTTGCGGATGACCTTTTCGTTTTCATATCGGGACGAGTGGATTCGAACCACCGACCACTTGGACCCCATCCAAGTACTCTAC
>CAIRAY010000162.1 GCA_903876665.1 uncultured Fibrobacterota bacterium
ATTCAAAGTCATTGGCGCCATTGACGGTCAGAGTTCCGGTTCCAGTAATGGAAGCGCTCGTGTTTGCAAGGTCGGGGGCGGTGATTTTCGCAACGGTTTGGTTTGTGGTTCCCAAGGCGAGGACCATCGTCGGGTTGTTCGTAGCCGCTGCATTGAACGCCAAGGTCGTGCCCGTGGGCAAACGATCATTGCCACCGGACAAAGAAATGGTGCCTTGGTTGAGACTTGTCGTTCCGGTATAGGTATTCGCACCGCTCAGAGCCAAAGTTCCCGCACCGGCCTTGGTAAGGCCAAAACCACCGCTAATGATCCCAGAAATACTTATGGTCCCACTCGCATCATTATGGGTGACCGTGGTCGTCGCAGAAAGGGCAACGGGGCAAGAGATCACATGTGTACCCGTGGAACCGCTGGGAGAGCTGATTCCGCCACCGCTGGTGATGGTGAGAGTACCACTGGTGCCGGTTTGAATGGTCATGACATTGGTGCCGGTATTTCCCAAGGTGATGTTGGTGACGCTCCTGTTTCCATTCAGGGCAATGGTAGCCCCACCGGCCTTGTTCACGATAATGCTGGCATCATTGGTCGGGACGCCCGTTGGCGACCAGTTGGTATTGGTGCCCCAGTCATTACTGGTGGCCCCCGTCCAGGTAAACGTCTCGTTCGCCACATTCGTCACGGTTACGGCGATGTTCTGTGAAGCCGTCAGGGTGCCATCGGAAACCTGGACCGTTACATCGTACACGTTGTTCGTTCCCCCATCCGTTGGCAATTCAAAATCGGGGGTCGCAACAAAAGTCAGGACGCCGGTACCAGCCCCAATGCTGAACTTGGCTGCATCCGCACCGCCCGTGATGCTGTAGACAAAGGACGTGCCCGCATCCACATCCGCACCCACCACCGTTCCTACTGCGGTCTGGTTCTCAGCGGCATTGAAGGTCGCGGAGCTTGTGACACTTGGAGCCTCATTCACACTCGTAACCGTCACGGTAATCGTCTGGACATCGGTGCCACCATAGCCATCGCTCACCGTTACCGCCACGACATAGGCATTATTGCCATCGGCATCGGTAGGACTCTCAAAGTTTGGAGAGCTGGCAAAGGTCAATACGCCTGTACCTGCCACAATATTGAATTTGGTCTGGTCCGCACCACCTGTAATACTAAAGCTGGGCGTCTCCCCATCGGCATCCGTTGAGGTCACCGTTGTCACTGCGCTCTGGTTTTCCGTTACACTCTTAGAAGCGGTAGCTGCCGCCCCGTCTGAAGAAATCACTGGGCTTGTACTGACCCGCAAAGTAATCGGACTGGATGCCGCATAAATGTTGTAATTATATCCGCCGGGCATGGTTCCTGTCACCAATGTGTTGTTTGTAAGTGCTCCGGTATAATTCAACAAATTATAGGTGCCATAGGTGAATCCAGTACCAGCCGTAACATTCAAGGTTCCATTCAGAGTCAAGGCGCCCGTAACAGCCACCCGATCGCTCGTTGTCCCCAGATCCATATTGAGAACCGAGGTTGCTCCCAGAGTCAAGGCACCTGAATTCAGGGTTCCCGCACCCGCGTTACCCGGCGCGAGAATGGCCCCATTGGGAATGGACGCTGTACCTGCGACGGTCCCGTTACCGGCAAGCGTTGCCCCACTCGTCACCGAAACCGCACTGCCACTTGCCAGAGAACCGGTTACATTCAAAGTACCCGCGCTGACCGTGGTGGTACCTGTGTAGGTGTTCGCACCCCCTAGGGAAAGAACCCCAGCACCAGATTTCACAACATTCAATGCATTGGCCCCATTGGTAATGGGGTAGTCAAAGGTATACGCTCCTGAATTATTGATGGTGAGAGTTGAGGCGGCAGACCCGGAATTGGTGATTTGACGTGTCAGAGTTCCGGTGGCACCGGTAGACAAGCCGGCAACTGTTTGTGAAAATCCATTCAGATCTAGGGAAGAACTGTAGGCACCACCTTGCCCAACGGTGACAATCGTGGTCGCGGGCAATGCATTCGAAACACCCAGTTTTAGGGTCCCATCAACCACACTTGTGGTCGTCCAGGTATTTCCAGTTGAACCCACAATCCAGGTTCCCGGATCGGTCTTCGCCAAGTTTGTCGTACTTGCCGTAACCGTGGAATTCAAATACCCCGTACCCGTACCCCGTAAATATAAGCTCCCACCAGTACCTCCGATAGTCCCAGCCAAAGTCATTGTCCCTTGAGGCATCAATTGACAGGCGTGGCCTCCTGCCACCGTAATCGCTCCATTCCAAGAGGTGGTACCCGATACATCCGTTAATAAGGATCGCAAATCCCCTGTCGCATTGGAATTCATGGTCAAGGCTTCGCCAGCCACAGAAACGCTAGGTGACAGAGTCAAGGTGGAACCTGCAGCCAGCACGGTCCCACCCGTGGTATTTCCCAGTGCGGTATTATGGCCTACAACTAAAGTACCCTCAGAAACCGTTGTGACTCCAGAATAGGAATTGGCACCTGAAAGGGTTAACGAACCCGTGCCCACCTTAGTAAGCCCAATAGACAGGGCGGTATTGGAAATTGCCCCGGAAAATGTGGTGTTCGAATGATCACCCCCACTTGTCAAAATCGAGGTCCCGACTTTGGAATTATCAATGGTACCTGCACCCGCGAGGGAACCAACGGTTTCGCTTAAGCCGTTCATTTCCAGTTTACCGGTTAGCGTCAAGGCGCTGGCATCGGGAATTACGCCAGCCGCCCCAAGTTTCAAGGTACCCGCACTCACGGTGGTGGTGCCTGTATACGTATTGGCACCGGAAAAAACCACCGTCCCTACTCCTGCAGTTGAAAGATTATAAGAGCCAGAAATCGCTCCGCTAACGATCAGGGTATCACCTACTTCGTATGATCCCAGATAGGTCGTACTACTCCCCAGGGAAACGGGTCCCGTCCAGGTGGCATAATCCGCCATAACATTCGAACCTGTTCTTAATTGAGCGGTACCGTTTAGAGTTACAGATTCCGCGGGAATGGTAAATGGACCGCCATAAACAATCACTGCTCCCGCATTATTGACAACAGTCCCGTTGCTGGTGCCACCTAATGCGTTATTATGTCCGACACAGAGCTTTCCTCCGGTGATCGTGGTCAGGCCAGAATAGGTATTGTTGCCTGACAACAAAACATTACCTGCGTTAGCGGTAATTGCTCCGGTGCCTGAGATTACGCTCGCAACATCTACTGTGGTGGAATTACTCTGGACTAAATTCAGCGTACCATTATTGATAATATTCCCAGCCAAATTTCCTTGGGTTCCACCCAGGGTCAAGATTCCACCACTCCCAATGGTTGTGGTTCCAGTAGTGGTATTGTCAGCGGACAAAACCCATGTTCCCACCCCCTGCTTGGTAATCGTTCCCGTGCCTGTACCAATGATGCTTGCGAGAGAGCCACCCAGGCCACCCCCTAAAGTCAAGCCCAAACCGGCACCGGTGATCGTACCGGTATTGGTGATAGCAATTGTCCCTGTTCCCCCGATGATACTACTGGCATTCCCCAAGGTTATCAGTCCCCCAAAAGTCGCTGCGACAGCGTCGCTATTGATTAAGGCCCCACCGCTCGAAATGCCCGTTCCATTGAGCGTCAATGGTTCTGCATTTGCATAGGTAATCCCATTTAAATCCAGAACAGCCCCGGAAGCGACAGTGGTACCTCCCGAAACATTACCAAGAGCGGTTGTGCTTCCCAGTTGAAGAGTTCCTGCAGAAATTGTCGTTAATCCCGTATAGGTGTTTGTACCGGATAATACTTGGGTTCCGATCCCTACTTTTAGCAAAGCCAAAGTTCCAGCAGTATTCTTGATCACCCCGGAGAAGGTTCCCGCTGCATTTCCGTTTCCGAGGGTTATGGCCGGCGTACCACTGACCCCATCAATGGTTCCCGCACCGCTTAATCCGTTGATCGATTCACTGAAACCATTCAGGTTCCAAGTACCCCCATTGACCACATCGCCCACACCTGTACCGTTCGGGATTTGGTTGGCCCGGCCCAGCACCAATTCATCTTTGGAACCCTCTATGGTGGTCGTTCCCTGGTAATCGTTCGCGGTGCCTGCGTTATTGAGAGTGACTGTGAGGGCCGTTCCTGTGCTATTATCTAAATAGAAACCCTGAGTACCCGTGATTTGACCGGTCAGCGTAACCTCTCCAGGGCCAGTCAGGCCTGTGCAGAATGTCACATCCGCAAGGTTCGCGGTTAATTTTCCAGAGAGGGTGTGACCGGCATTATCGAAACGAATTCCGCGATAGGTTCCATCACCCAAGGAAGTATTGAATACAATCGCATTGGCAAGGGTGTTATTGGCATAAGAATCAAATAGAATACTCGCCTTATCGGTTGCAGCCTCTCCGATGTAGATTGTCCCCGTGCCATAGGGGCTGCTGGTAATGGCCCCAGCCGACCCAACCGTAGTGATTGCAGCCGTAATACGCAAACGCGTTCCCACCGTGCTATTTGCTAAAGTCAATCCACCCGAGAAGGTATTTGCATTGGTTCCTGGAAACACCTGGGAAGATGTATTGACATTGGCAACGCGGACCGCAACATCCCGAGTGGCTCCATCCAAAACCAAGGCCGAAATCATTGTTGCCATTGCCGTCACATTCAGCGTAGAAACCCCTGTTCCTGCCGCATTGTCCGTAATTGTGGCCGTATTCACGCTACTGGAAATATCCGAAACATCTGCATTGTATCCATTTAAATTCAACACCGTGGAAGCCGACATGCTTAGAGCACCCCCTGGCAGGGCGCTGGAACTGCCGAGCCTGAGTGTGCCCCCAGTAATGGCGGTTGCGCCGGTGTAGGTATTGGCCCCGGAAATCGTTAATGTTCCTGCGCCCGCCTTGGTGAGAGTTCCTGTGCCTGTGCCAATGATTCCATCAATGGCCGAGTTACCCCCACCCCCACCAATGGTAAGATTGGTATTGGTCCCTGTGACATTTCCACTCAGAGTAAACACAATGGACGCGGCGGCGGGGTCTGTTACAGTGAAAATGGTGGCCCCGTTTAGGGTGGTGGCATTGCGAAAGGAAAGCCCAGCAGTACCACTCGTAACATTGGAGCCAGCAGAGATTGTGGTGGTATAGGCACCATTTTGCACTAGGTTATAAAGGGAGTGCGTGACCCCAACACCCGCAGTCTCACGGTCTACGACCACATTCACCCCGGCACCATTGACTTGCAAGGACGAGGTAAAAGCGGTCGCGACATCGCTCACCAACCGCAGAGTCGTAGAGGCTGCGCAATAAACATAATCCGTCGCTTCCAAATTACCTGCTGCACCCGCATTTCGTAAATCCAATGTTCCAGCATCCAAGTACATATCCCCGTCCAATTGTCCATTCCAACTGGAAAGAACCAAGCTCCCTAGGCCCGTTTTATGAGGGGATCCGGCACCACCGGTTGATCGAAACCCACCGTAGGTCGATGGATTTCCATTCAAGGTAAGGGTTTTTCCTGAGGCAACTTCCACGGTAATACTGCGTGAAGCCCCTGAAGCATAAAGTTCTTTCGCGGAAGTAAAGGTTTCGGTTACCTTTAAAGTGCCATCACCGGTGAAAATCGCCAGGGTAGAACCTGCGGGTGCTCCTAAGCTATTTTCGGCATCCACACTCAGGACACCATCAAAGATGGTTGTTCCCCCGGTGTAGGTATTGGCGCCAGAGAGAGTCCATGTTCCCGCATCATTTTTTAGTACGGACCCGGTGGATGCACCAATGACGCCCGAAACCGTTCCAGTACCTGCACCGGCGAGCGTTAATATATACGTTCCATTGGTCACCGCCGCGACACTCAATGTTCCAGAGCTTGTTGCAGTTATGGTACTCGCACTTCCCAGAGTAATTGTCCCTAAATAAGATGCGGCGACTCCCGTATTAGTCAGGGCACCTGCAGGCAGGGCCGTTAAGCCCGTTCCTCGGAGGGTTAACGCTTCGGCATTTGTCGCGCCGATGGTAAAGCCATTCAAATCGAGTACCGCACCAGAAGCGACAGTCACGCCCCCCGCACTTGTTCCTAAAGGACCACTGGCAGCAACATTGGAGCCCACTCCTAGCTCGAGAGTGCCTGCATTGACCGTAGTTACGCCGGTATAGGTATTCGCTCCTGAAAGGGTAAGAACGCCTGTGCCGGCTTTAGTAAGCGCCACCGTTCCTGTCGTATTTTTGATAAGCCCTGAGAATGTGGTATTGGAATTATTGCCTCCCGTTGTCAGAGTATAGGTACCTACACCGGAACCATTATCAACGGTTCCAGCCCCTGCCAAAGAACCGATGGTCTGACTAAACCCATTCAAATCCAGCGTTCCAGTAACCGTGACGGCACTACCACTAGGAATGGCCGAGGCCAATCCAATCTCAAGAGTTCCGGCACTTATTGAGGTTGTACCCGTGTAAGAATTTGCACCTGAAAGCGATAAAATGGCTGAGCCTGTCTTGGTGAGATTGCCTGTGCCACTGATGATTCCGGACACAGAAAAATCCACAGTGGCGTTGATCGTGCTATTTGCGGCTAAACTGACTGTTCCAGAAACCGTGGACGACCCTCCTACATTTTGGGTGGAGCTAAGGATTCCCCCGTTCAGGATCAAGGGGTTGGTGAGGTTTACCGGAGTCCCATAGGCCGTCAGGAACAAAGAGGCTCCTGAATTTACCGTAAAGGAGCCCGTACCAGAGGTCGTTGTACCTGCATGCATATTGATGTCGCCATTACTTATCGCTATAGATCCATTGGCGACAACGGGTATGCCCACAAAACAGATTTCGTTGTCATCCTGTTTGGTCAACGTCACGCCACTATTGATGGTGAGCCCCTTGGTCGCTAGGTCGGTATAGCGGATATCCCACCGATTAAGTCCACCTATGGCGCTATTGGCTGTCACGGTAAGCTTTTGCATTGCGTTGGCTTGTGTTGCCCCATTGTTTATGATGGTTCCACCAGCAAGGGTAAAAGCCTCCTGGCCCAGATTAATGCCATTGATATTAAAGATTGCTCCCGCACTCACGGTAGTCCCTGTTGCAGCCGTACCCAGAGCCGCGGCATTTCCTGCGGTGAGAGTACCGGCATTGATGGCTGTTGCCCCCGTGTAGGTATTTGCACCATTTAAAATCAATGTTCCGGAACCTGATTTGGTTAAAACCCCTCCAGCGGTTCCTGCCAGGATTTTTGAAACCTGGGTAGAGGTAAATCCATTGGTATTGATGGTGACTCCACCGGAATTCAGGTTGATCGTGAAGAACTGCCGGTCACCTCCTCCCGATGTGGCTTCAAAAAGATTCCCCGTAGCGCTTGCGGTAATCGTACCTCCATTCAGATTCAGTATTGTGGAATGGTCGCCCGTATTTCCGGTCGCAGCAGTTTTTGTTGAGAGCATGCCCACCGCCGTGGTAATGAGCGAAGCCCCGCTATTCAAATTGATGGTAAGATCATCGGTAGAGACGCCGTCTGAAGTATTCCCCACCCAAGGAGCGGTAACCGTTCCTCCCGATAAGGTCAAGACACCGTCTCCGGCATCCATATGACGAATTTGATATTCAAACGTATGGGTTCCCCCAGAAATCGTTAGGGTTGCCCCACCAGTGTTCCAACCAATAATCAGGTCTCCCGCGTGGACCGTTCCACCGGAAATTGTTCCCGAACCTAGGGAAGTTCCAAATCCAAAAACCAAACGATTAAAACCACAATCAAGGCTTCCACCGGACATATTGAAGATCGCAGAAGTTCCCGCAACTTGCATGGCCTGACCATTTCCCATAGTGGATGTCAGCGTAATGGATGCATTGGTATTCACAAGCGTTCCGGCTTGAACGTCTATGTAGAGTAGGGAGGATGTCCCGGTGGAGAGGGTTGTTGTTCCAGATCCCTCTTTCACAAACTGGATATTGTTGGTGAGTGCGCCTGTATAGGTTTTGCTAATATTCGAGCTACCCACCGTTAAGGCCTTTGCTGCGCCAGCATTATTGATCACGGCGCTACCGGATGCGGCCAAACTACCCACAGTAAGGCTGTTGCCTGCCATTTGAATGGTACCGGTTCCACTCAGAGTAAGACCAGCCGAGGTAGTAAAATTTCCCGTCATGGTTACCGTGATTCCCGTGTTAATCACGATGGAATCCGTAGCTGTAGGTACCGCCGCCCCGCTCCAGGTTGCCGTGCTATTCCAGTTGCCGGTCGTATTGGCCGTTTTGGTAACGGCAAAAGCATTCTGACTCCAGAAAGTCAAAAGCATGACAAGCAAAACCCTATGTAGCCACGAAATGTTCAAGGCATACCCACAATGAATCTGATTATAGTATATCTCTTTTCACGAATTCAACAACAGTTTTAAACTTTGTGTTGATCCAAATTGACTCGTGTACTTTAATTCATAGTACACACAAAAACACAGAGTGAATGTAAAGCGGGCGATTGGCAATTACCCGCTTGCAATCATTTATTGTTTACCCATGTTTCATTCATAATCTGGATTAACCCCCATTTTTTCCATGTTTTGATCGGTTTTTGGGCTTTTCTGTTTACCTCTTGAAAGCGATTGGAGTTCAAAAACGAAGCGTTTGGGAATTAAATTGCCAAATAGGAATCACCCTCCATTCAAGAGAGAACCATGAAAACAATCCCACTCCTTCTCGCAGGCGCCATGGCCCTTCACGCGCGCACTTTGCATGTAACCACCACCGGAAACAACACAAACTCAGGAACCGCGACTCAGCCTTGGTCCCTAGCCAAAGCCGTATCGTCGGCAGTCGCGGGCGACACGGTGCTGATCCATGGAGGCACGTACTCCACCTGGCTTACACCGACAAAAAATGGCACGACTAGCACACCCATCCTTTTCAAAGCGGCACCCGGAGAAAAACCCGTGCTGAACAAAGTCGGGATCCTCATCCAAGATCGCCAGAACATCAAGGTCAGTGGCATCCGCGTGACGAATGTTCTCTCCGTGGGAATCCAAGTCAAGGGTAGCCAGAATGTGATTATTGATAGTTGCAGTACATATATCACCCAGTTTGGTGGTTTTTTGGGTGAAGAAAGCTCCAACATTAAAATACTTAACAGCAAAATTGAAAGAGCCAACGAAGGGTCAAGCAATAACCCGAACTGCCTTGCCTATTCCAACCCCTGCAAAAATGCCCACGAAGCCCTGTCCATAACAGAAACGGACCAGTTCGAAGTCGCCTACAATGTTTTGGACGGAGGCTGGTCCGAGGGTATCGACACCAAGGGAAATGCCTCTTTCGGTAAAGTACACCACAACGAGGTCATGAATACCAAGCTGGGCATCTATACCGATGCTTATGCAGGGAACGAATCCGATATCGAGATCTCCTCCAATAAGGTGCACCACAATCGCAATGGAGGATTCATACTTTCTGCCGAAGTTGGAGGCACCCTCAAGCGGATCAAGTATTCCAACAACCTCATCTATAGCAATGAGGGCCCGGGGTTCCTGATCAGCGATTGGGTATCTGGCCAAGCGGATCACCATATTATGGAAGACATCACCATTGTCAACAACACTTCGATTGGAAACGGCTGGGGCGGCGGATTCATGGTTGCCAACAAAGAAGCCAGCCGTGTGATCATACGAAACAATATCGCAGCAAACAACGACGAGTCACAGGTTGCCGTAACGGCAGCTGGCCCAGGATTGGTGGTTGAAAACAACCTGCACTTTGGCTCGAAAAGCTCCAAATCGGTGATTGGCCCTACCGACATCGTCGCTGATCCCAAGTTTGTGAATGCAGCCGCATTTGACTTCCACCTGCAAGCCACCTCACCAGCACTGGACCGTGGCCTTACCATCGCCGAAATCACCTCGGACCTCGATGGCAACAAGCGTCCCGCAGGGAGCGCATTGGATCTGGGTGCCTACGAGCGCATAGTGAACGGATCATCGAGTGTCGCCTCCAGCTCATCCAGCCTTAGGCAGTCCAGCATTGCACAATCCAGTTCCAGCATCGCACGATCCAGTTCTAGCATCGCACAATCCAGTTCTAGCATCGCACGATCCAGTTCCAGCATCGCACGATCCAGTTCCAGCGTCGCGCAATCCAGCATGGCAAACTCGAGCTCAAGTGTTGCCGGACCCACGAGTACAGCAAACTCCAGCTCCTCCACCACAACTGCAACTTTATGTGCAAATCCAATCCTATTGCAGGGATCCGGCACCTACAACATTCCCTCACTGGGAGCCTGTTTCAAGGTAAACACCAGCGCTTACAAATTTGGCGCCATGCTGAGCGTTCGCAATACTACAACAAGCACCGAGCGGCTGGAATGGTATGGCAACAACGATCAGAACACCACGAGCTGCAAACTCAGTAGCGCCACGCTCTCGGGCAATGGAGCACAGTTAAACAACTTCGTAGCGGGTAAAGACGCAAGCGGATTTTCTTGGCTCAAGGTGATTCCCAACACAGGGGCTACGAGCGTGTATGTGGATTTTCAAAACTGGCAGAATGGTTCCGGCTGTGGCGTAGCGGCACCTCCCCTGGCAAAGCCCTTGGCCTTTGGAGCGCAGACAGATAATCCCGCGCCCTTGACTCCATCTTTTGATCTGCTGGGTCGAAAGACAAAGAGTCTACCCTAGGAAATTGGGGCTTCCGGCTATTGTGTGGGTAAATCCTTCCGGAAGCCCTTCCCCCTCTTACACCCCCTTTTGGTGCTTTGGGGTCCAAGCCACTCCCGGGGGGGTGCACATGACGGGGGCGACAGCGGGAGCCGAGCTTGCAAGCCGCAGGCTTGTGGTTCTTCTGCCACAACGGTCTGCGTAGCAGAAGAAGCGAATCTCCGTGGAAAGCGCCCGACTGGAAGGCGGGGAATGAGCTTTCCATGGAGTCGAGCTTCATAGTGGAGGCAGAAGAGCCATGAGGTGAAGCTTTTCGCCCATGGCGGGTTCAGCACCCCGGGAATTTACCCACACGATTCCCCGAAGTGCCAGTAAATTGACATTCAACACCGACAATGCAGGCGTTAACGAACCAAAATTTGATACACCTGCGTAGCCTTCCCGGGCACAGAAAGGAAATAGAGCCCGGGAGGCAATCCGGAGCTGTGGCTAAAATGACGCAATCCTAGCCACTCACGATTACCCATCACAGCACCAGAAAGTTGGCGTACCCGGACCGGTCCCCGATAGGATTCCAGAGCTGGAAGGGACGCCACCTTGTCTACCCATGGCTGGAACGCAACGGTTCCAGGGGAAAGCTCAACCTTCCATTGGACATCCTGAACCAGGCGAGTCGTATCCAAACGAACTAGATCCAGAGAATCCGGGTCATTATTATTTGATTTCGAGTGCCGAATAATCTCGTCATAAACATGGGCACGGACCTGATGAAGACCGGGAGAAACCGAAATGGAGGCTTTGGGAAATGACGTGCCGCCATTCTTTTTAACCAACGTCCCATCTACAAACCAATCCACCTTAAGCACTGAAGTATCGATCACGGAAACCCAAAGACGGATTGGATCTTTAAGTGTGACTGCGGTGTCCAGCATGGAATCAATGGGATGAACAATGGCATAAATATCATGAATAATCTTTTCACGGGAAATAGCATTGTAGGACGCAGGCACCCACCCCATCTTGCTATTCAGGCTTGGACGATACTGCCCGCTGGTCACATAACGAGAACCTTCGTAGTACCCCATGGTACCTAGGCGGTAATCGTCATCCAGATAACCCGCCCAGTGGGCCCATTTTGGGGATTGAGGATCTGCGGTAGAATTTATTTCTCCGTATTCCGCATAGTCGCTCCCGGGTCCGTAGTATTCATCGGCCAATTGGTGAAAGCCATGGCCCCCCTCGTGCAAAGCAATTTCGCCCCAATAATTTTTTGCAAAAACCACATACTCGGACCCTGAATTGTAATAGCCCGGATCGTTCAGAACTACATTCTTCCAGTGAAAGGTGGTCCCTGCTCGGGTTGCGGCCTGGGAAAAGAAATCCGCCGCTTTGGCAAAGTCCACCCAACCTAAGCGGTCCTGATCCCGGGTCCCTCCCAGGGCATTATTCACCGAAGTAATGATCGGTCCACCCCAAGCGCTAACCACATTCAGGCCGGATTGTGGACTTTCAAGATCAATACGATAGAAATTGCAGAATTTGTAGTATCGGGGAAGGGGCCTAGCCAGCAATGAGAATTGCCGCCGGTATTTGATGGCACTATCGACCACCGCAGGAAACTGAGCAAGCTGGGAGACTGTATACGCTTCGCTCGCATACGCGACATTGACCCGGTTCCCGGATGAACCGTTGTCCACAATTTTGAAGGTTTTGAAAGTATAGGTATTGGTGGCCGCAGATACGGTTTGCTTTGCAAGCCGCTCGGAACGAACCGGGACCAAATTCCGAAAGTCATCCCGAGGAGGCAAAGGCTCCGCCATTGAGGACCCCACCCCAAAAAGCACAACCATACACACGAATAGGAATTTCTGCTTACTCATGGATTGAATCTACTTTCAGGATGGGGTGATTTTTGAGTGTACTCTAATTTATGCACAGCCCCCTTTCGAATCCACACAATATATTCTTCGTGGGGATACAAACGCAAGGAGACGATGATGGAACGTTATCTGATTCAATTGGCCCTAATCGACGGAGACAAACACGCATTCCAGATCATCCAAAAGGATTATCTGAAATGGCTGTCTCAACAAGAAATTGACACCATACTATTCCCAAATTCAGTAGACCGGGAAAGGCTGGCGGCGGACTTCTATTCTTGGATTCGCCGAGACCCCAGCCGGTTTACAGCCCGCGAATTCTAACGCCTCAGGGAATCAGCGCCCAAGCCATCTTCCCAAAAGGTTATAAAGCTTGGGCTGGGAAGTGGCATTCAAAGGAGGACGGCTTGGGGAAACCCAAGTTGGGGCCTGCTTGGAAAAGGTTATTTTGTTCAGGTTGAATCCGCCACTGCTTTGATCGACAACCAGTCGAAGGCGTTGCAAACCCGCTTTGAGGGTACAGCTGGTCTTCACGGTAGCCCAGGTCTGAATGCCACCTGTATTGGAAACCGAAATGGCGCCCGAAACATTCACCCCATTGGATTCAATGTGGATGACGTTTCCCGTTGTGGAGGCCGCAGAGCGGATGTCCAGATCATAGAGACCATCCTGAGCGACGTTTATGGTGTAATCAAGCCATTCTCCCGCATCCAGCCAGCCAATATTGTTTCCACCCCCGGCATCGCTGGTTCCTTGGATATCCACACCTTCGCTGGTTCTGTAGGCTCCGCCCAAATTGGCGGACTCGGTTTCGTGATAAGCATTGCCTTCGCCACCCAGGTTGTAATCTTCAAATTCCAACACTCCGGGAATGGAAATCGGAGAACCGCTGAAATTGCCCGAAATACGTACAAAGTCAACCTGAGAGGATCCCGTAGTTGCCCCAGCTTCCGGATCAAGCCGGATTTGTTTAAGAGTGCCAGTCCATGCGTTTTTTCCGGAAAGATTCACCACATAATCCCGCAACGCATTGTCGTTTGCGACAATGGTGAAACCGGTAGACTTTGCATTATCAAATCCTGTCGCGGCGGTGGTGGCCCAATACAATTGAGCACTGGTGGATGTGGTCTGGTTTTTCATGCGCACGATCACCTGATTGAATTTGGACATATCCAATGCAAGATTATCGGGAGAATAGATGAAGGGGTCGCCCCCCGAAATGGACATACTCAGAACTCCTCCGGAAGCCGTTGCTGTCATGTTGTTTGGGCCATTCCAGCCCTCTAGGCCACTATCAAATTCCCAGTGGGTTGCCGGTTCAATGAGCACAGGGGTGCCTGATCCTGGAATGGCGAGGGCTGTCCCGGTGGCAACGGGGACACCAAAATTGGGAACATTTCCGTTCCAGGTAAACGACTGCATGCGCGCATCACGGGGTGAATTGACTGTGTTTTTATTGCTGTCGTACTTGCCATGGTACACCAGCCACCACTCGCCATTGGGAGTCTGCACCGTTGAGTGGTGCCCCACGGCGTAGGCATTGTTGGCTGGATTTTTTTGAAAAACCGAGACTGCACTCTTGGACCACGCACCTGGATCCATCAAATTGCCCCCTGCCGTGATGGTGAGCATGCCCAGTTTGTAACCTTCATAATGACATTGGCTAGCAGAATACACAATGTGTACCTTGTCTCCTTTGGCTAGGAACTGAGGCCCTTCGTTGACATTTCCGTTTTCTTTTTCCCATGCATAATCAGGCCAAGACAAGCGCACTGGACTACCCTCCAGGGTATAGGGGTTACTCATTTTGGTGAGCCAAATTTCCTGACCGGCCGCCCCATCCATCTTTGAATAGGTCAGGTAAAGTTGACCCGTTGCAGGATCCTGCCAAGGACTCGCATCAATGGTATTGCTGAGTCCAGAAAAGGTTGCCTTGAGCGAATAGCTCCCTAGGGGATCGGCGGTGTTGGCTTCGAGGACAATGGTATTGAACCAGTAATTACCGGGATGGGTCGTGGAGTAGATATACCATTTGCCATTCAAAAAATGAATCTCGGGTGCCCACAGGTCGCGACCACTATAGACACTGGCGGAGGGTCCCTGGAAAATTTGATGAAGGTTCGCATTTTTCCAAATGCGAATGTCTCCGCCTGTCGTATAACAGCCATAGTAGAAACCATTGCTGTAGTATACATGGGGGTCTGGAGCATCACCCGTTTTAATGGGATTGGTAAAAGTGGTTTGAGCCCAAACAGGAAGAACCAAAGCCAGAACAAGCATTATTCGAAGCAATAAATTCATACAGCTCTCCAAATCCGAATGGTTTAAGAATCAATATAGTCGCCCAAGCAAATCGTAGAACCGGTCAAAAGCAGACAAGGAAGGAGCCTTGCTACTCCAGGGAGAATTCACCGCCACCGGAGCGCTGGCACGAACTTCAATTCGGTCCAGGTTGAATCCACCACCGGAATGTTTGATGTTCAAGCGCAACACATGGGCACCGGCTGTCAAATTCACTGGGATTTCCCGGATGGCGTAGGTATGCAGACCTCCTGTGGTCACAAATCCGACACTTCCAAGCGCCACTCCATCCCAAGCAAACAGGACCGAATCGTTCCCCGGTCCACCGGAGGACGCCCGTAACCCCAGAACATAGGAGCCCGCCTGGGCCACGGAAACAGAATACTCCATCCACTCACCCGTAGAAACCCAACCCACATTGTAGCCACCACCCGGTGTCGCTTCAATATCTACACCTGTTGTCCGGTATTGTCCCCCGCTGTTCACAAGATCCAAGTCATGGTAGGCAATGGCTTCCCCGCCCTTGTCAAAATCTTCTACTTGAATGGTATCGGGAAGAGCCAGGGCCGAAGCAAAATAAGGAGCCCGGGGCTCGTTGGCTGCGACGGAGGCGGTGTAGCGATAATTGAAGCGACGGTCGGGAGCTGCATCGCCATTGTCCACAAAGATATCCATTCCCCCACTGGTGGCGGCGTTGTCCGCCCATTTGAAATCAAACATAGGGGTCGCACCTAAGCCAACAAGGCTTTTCGAAATAGAGAGTTCCATGTCGGCACCCCCAACGGAGGCAAAGGCTTGCCCCGCCACAACCCAGGCTGAACCATTCCATTTTGCCACCTCACGTTTAGTAGATACAATGGCTCCACGAACTCGATAATCGTAGCCTTGCCACCCCGTGCCCTGATTCTTGTCCGAATTCAAAAAGAGCTCCATCCATTGAGATCCCGTACTCACCGTTAAATTGGCTGCGGTCTTTACATGGAAGTACACGTTAGTGACATCGTGTGTCACCTGACTTTGAATAATATCGTTGCGACCGGTGGTATTGGTCAGCGTGGCACTATTGTCGCAATTTTGGTAATTGCGGGCCTGAGTGTCCCCCGCAGGATCCTTGTACAAGGGGAGTACTCCGGTCCAATCGGCGAAGACCCCATCCACGGCGATGGTTTTGGTGGTGCTCGAGACGGTTGCCACCGGCATGCCTTTATATTTGCGGATATTTGCCATCAACTGATAATAATAGTTGTCTCCGTAGCCACCCTTCATGGGCTCAATATCTCGGTTGTACTCGGAATTGAATTCATCTACAAAAAACCAACTGCCTGGCGTTTGATCCAAGGCCTTGCCGAGGAAATTGAACGCGCTAGCCATTCCCGCATCCGCATTCCACGCTCCTGCAGTCCATTCATTCCAGCCGGTCACGAACAGCATGGGAGCATCCACGGAGTCGGCCCGGTTCCACTGTTCCTGAAAGTATAGACCATAAGGCGTACTGTCGGCAATCCAATATTGATCGATCACCGGAAGGACGCCCTTGTCTGCATTGTGCTTGGTCCAGCTGGAACCTTTGTTGTCTGGGCTTCCCTTGGGCCACAAGGGCGCTCCCATGGACTTGTTGACCACCATTTGCTCCACTACACCATTGTGATAACTTGCCCTCTGCGGATAATCGTCAATAAAACGCCACTGATCATCCTGGCTTCCTTGAAATGCCCATGTGTCACGGAAGGTAAAGAAGTCACGCATCTCCTGGGTTGTAGCCGAATCCGCCGTCTCCAGCATTAATGGCTTCCCTTCCCAAAGGAACCAGAGATCTTTGTATTTCTGGGGTTTGTATATGTCATTAAATACTGTTGTCATGGTCGCCTTGGCATTGGCGTTCAGGAAGAACACCACCTTGGGCACAGGGACACCTTTCGCTTTTAGGTCTGTAGCTACATCCAAAAATCCATTCAGATAGTTGTGCCCGATGGCGCCATTGGTATAGTCGAGAAAAATGAAATCCACACCGGCATTGGCAAGCATGGTCAAGTTCTTGCGAGCGACCCAGGGATCTCCACTATGGTAATACCCATTTTCGGGCTGTCCCCACCACCAATCTGCCCAAATCCACTGCGGATTGGTGGGGCGCAAAGCCATTTCTTTGCTCACATCGTGGATGGGGTTGGTGCGCACGGACCCATGCCATAGCCAATAAAACACACCCACCCAACGTTGCTTGGATGTCCCCACCTCGGCGGGAAGTGGCAAAGAACGGCCCACACCATCCGTAGCTACCCAATCACTATTCCAGAACGGTAGCGCCGGAGTATTTTGCCCAGATGCAGAACCAAATATCAAGGCCAAAAGCAATACACAGGGGACTAGGATTCGTTTCATCGACATAGTTACTCCATATTTACGAAAATCTGCGAAGAATTTGCCGAACCAGGAATGCGAACGATGTAGACTCCCTGAGGCATTTTACTGCCCATGGGAAAGGCCCCCATCAGGGTCCCATCCAATGAATATATGTTTCTCTTTGGCGATGGGGATTGGCGACTGCCTGGGTCTTGGGGGAATTTTGTGGGAATATCCTGATTCTTGACCACAATCCGATCCAGATTGAAGCCACCGCCTGTCTGTTCAATGCGAACACACAGCACATGTACTCCACTAGGAATTTGCGCGGTAATTGTCTTGGTTGCGTAGGTATGAATCCCACCCGTAGGACCAAAGGCGAAGGTTTGACCCAGAGGTTGCCCATCCAGCAATAGGCGAGCAGTGTCGTTTCCGTTCACAGAGGCTGCAGTCAATGAGATTTCAGCCAACATGGAAGAAGGAACATTTACCAAATATTCAAGCCACTCACCCGAAGCCAACCAACCCACACTAAATCCACCGCTGGGGATACTTTGGATGTCTACAGACTCCCCGGTTCGGTAGGCCCCACCCTCATTGGTGACAGACAAATCATGATAGGCATTGCCTTCTCCGCCTCGGTTGAAATTTTCAACCTCAATGGTATCTGGAAATGTATGGGGAACGGAGGCCAGCGGATAAGCTCCCGCAAGTTTGACATAGTCTAGGCCAATGGAACCTGTAGCTGCTGAGACGGCAACATCGAGGCGCAATTGCTCCAGCGTGTCAATCCAATAGGTATTTGCGGATAAATTCAGGACATAATCCCGTTGCACAGCATCGTTGGGCTGAATCGCAAAGGTAGCATGTTTGTTGGTATTATAGGAAAGTCCGGTATTGCGAATCCAGAAGAGCTCGGCAGTATTGTCCGTGGTTTGATTTTTCATTCCCACAATCACAAAGGGGTAGTCCGCCGTGGCGTATTTGAGGTTGAGGGGAGAGAGCATTTGAGGGTCTGCCCCGGTGAGGGTTAAACTGGCAACACTTGCAGAGGCCTGCCCAGAAAGAGAATTGGCGAGGCTCCAATTTTCCAGGGTACTGGTAAAATCCCAGTGGTTGGGTGGCGCAGAGGAGCTGGAGCTACTGGAAAGATCCGGGGCCGGGACTCCGCTGTTATCCTGTTCCACCTGGAACGAGACTCCAGCGCCATCACTCATGGTCACGGGGATCGATATTCCGATCAATCCATTCGAATCCACATAGGAGCGGTATCCGTCATTCCCGTTGACTTTGTATGTAACCTCCTGACGAGTGGCTCCGTTCATGCGGTAGAGCTTTAGTGGCTTCCAAGAATACAATCCTTCTACCGAAAAGCTCATGACACTTTCGCCCCCAGTAACCTGAAACTCTGCTGTACTGCCGTTGGGGCTACGGACCACTGGAACCCAGGGGTAGTCCGATGCAACTTCCTGTGTGCCTCCGGTTGTGGCAGAGACATCAGGTAGCGCGTAATTGGTATGGGTATTTTCGGCACTGGTGATTTCATTGTTAATGATTTTTCCGCCATAGGACATGACCATGAAGCTAAAGCGAAGATGATCTCCGGCTTTGAGGGTAAGTCCTTCCTTTTCAAGCACCAATTCGTAGGTCACATAATTTTTGTGCTCCTGATATACGCCACCATTGTCGTAGTAGCCACCCGCCGGCTTTTTTTTGCCTATGCGAAGTGCAAGAGGAATGGAATTTCCATCTTGACCCTGCAATGTCAGACTTTTTTGGAACACTTGAACGTACATGTTGGCCTGCATGTTGGCGAAGGTCGGGTCCGAGGGGGTTGCCGTATTTGGATCAAAGGACCAACGCTTGTCGGTAAGCGCAAAGGCGGGTTTGCTCCCGTTTAGGTTTACCGTTTGCACGGTGCTACTGGCTACATTGTAATCATTGGGAACGCCTATGTATTGTGGCGAAAGAGCGTTTTGCGCCGTGGAACTGAAAAACGCATTGTAGAAGAAAATGTAGTCTGACATAAAGTGAACCAACTTGATTCGCTCACCCGCAGCAAGATTTACATCTTGCTTCACCACGATGTCTAGATCGCCCAACACGCGGTTTTCTTCTTTGTCCGGGAGCGCCGACCAGGTTTGGGTCATGGCAAATTTTCCTCCATCCACATTGTAGGTATTTTCCTGACGGAAGTGCGAAAGACTTGGAACCAGACTCCGGGACTTCTGAAACTCCTTTTGTCGATCACCGACATCACCATAGTAGAAATGAAGACCCCCTCCCCATTGTTCCACATTTTCGGGAGTCTGGACCCCCCAGGCCCATTGGGTTGCCTGGCTGGAAAAGCCACGGAAATCCCCCGTGGAGGCTTCCCATGGTTTTAAATCGACCGAACACCACACTCCCACATTTGAGGTGAAAAGAGGTGTTTCGCTAATCACCGAGCCCGTGGCTGGAACCTGCATGTTCCCCCATTTGTGTGTAATCAACAAGGGGATAAAGGTCATGGATTTGCCGGTTTGCAGACGCACAGGGAACTCGCTACGACCATAACCTTGGAGCTCGGTCTCCGTGGTAAATGGACATTCGTTGGCAAATGCACCCGTCCAATCCGCAATATTTCCGCCCAGGGAGCGAGTGACCGCTAACGGGATCGGCAAGGGATATCCGTTGCCGTCTTGCAATACCACGGCGGTACTCGGACCACCGGTGTTATGCCTCATATAGATCAGTCGGTTATCCGTGGGATTATTGACAGTAACCCGGGCACCGGCGTATTTATTGGGCCAGCCACCGACCTTGACTGCATCACCCCAATTCATCCCCTCGGTTTCAAATACATAGGCCCCGGTAAGCTCATCATAAGCGACGGGATCAACCCAGGAAGAATATTGGTTCCCATCTTGGTTTACCCGCGACACGGAAAAGGCACTGGAAGCTAGAGGATTCAACTCTTGCCTTGCATTTTCAAGAATGGTGGTCTTTTCCTGATCATAGCTTGCCGCAAGCAAAATCCGCCGGCCCCAGGTGACCACGGTCTTTCTCATGGTGCTACCTGGCCGGCTGCTTAATTCGGTGACCGACATATTCGCATGGTGCCTGACCTTTAATTGCCCGCCTTCGATTATAACTTCTACCTTTGAATTACGGGTACTGGAAGGAAAAACAAAACCCAGCAAAGACCCATTTGGGCGTTTTACCAGTAAGGCTCCACTTTGGACTTCTGTTTTGCTGACCGGAGTGAGCGAAGCTCCTTCATAGAGCTGATAACTACTGTATTGTATCGGGTATTCGACCCAGGCATCGCTCACATCGCCCATATTGGTGCTTGAAATCCGACTTTCCTCGTGCATTTTATCGGAAAACACATGATACTGAAACTCCCCAATTACATTGCTATAGGCGTCGAAACGAAAAGGGCGAAAATAGAAGTCGCGATAATATCCCGAAGAGGTGTTGTTGCGCCCATAGATCCGACCTTGGCCTTTGTTGGTCCACTTGACGCCTGTCGGGGTATTCACCACAAAATAGGGCTGCTGGTCGTAGACCACCGTGGTGCCAACCTTCAAGGCCGACATACCCGCTTGGGGTTGATCGGTCAGATTATAGAGCAAGGTGCCTTGCTCATTTTCTACGCCCATCTGGGTGTTGCCACCTTGAAAAAACTCCCGGATGGATTCCCGCAATTCCAATGCAGGAATCACCAAGGCCTCTTTTGCGCCGGTACCCAGATCATTGACCCGAACAGAAGGTGAAACAGCTGCGGCAATTATACCAGGAGCCACACCCAAAATCACCAGCATTTTACAGACTGTTGAACAGCCCGTATTGGTTCCCATTTTCATTCCCAAACCCCTTACTTGAACAAACTTATTGGACCAACAAACGTCTCATCCCCTGAGAGTTTATTGCCTTTACCCAGTACAAACCCGGGGAAAGTAAGGCGGAGCGCCCTAGTTGGGAATCGCTTCCCGCATAGGGCACTACCGCCACCCGATCCCCCTCAATATCGAATATAGCCACCATCTCTCCCATCCCAATAGATGAGACGCTAGCTATCCGCATATTGACGGGAACATCGGCGCGGATCTCCAGCTGATCCAGATTGAACCCGCCCGATGAATGTTGGATGTAAAGACGAAGAATATGGGCCCCTGCAGACAGGGTCAGGCCTGATTCTTTGGTAACATATTTATGCAAGCCCCCTGTGGAGGCAAAGGCAATGACCGAGCCAACCGCAGCTCCGTCCACCTGGAAGCGAACCGAGTCGGCTCCATTGGAGGAGGATGCCCGGAGTCCAAGGATGTATTGCCCGGATTGAGCCACATTGATGGAGTATTCAAGCCATTCTCCGGATTCTACCCAACCTACATTGACTCCCCCGCCGGGAGTGTTTTCAATATCGACTCCCGTAACTCGGTATTGACCGCCATTGTTCAACCCATCCGCATCGTGATAGGTGTATTCTGGACACCCTTCGTCAAAATTTTCAATCTGCACGACACCGGGAATCGCTTGAACCACGGATGGCCATGGGCTTCGAAGACCCGAGCAACGGCCAGAAGCCTTGCGTTGCACTTCCGC
This sequence comes from uncultured Fibrobacterota bacterium, assembly GCA_903876665.1. Taxonomy (GTDB): domain Bacteria; phylum Fibrobacterota; class Fibrobacteria; order Fibrobacterales; family Fibrobacteraceae; genus CAIRAY01. Next base: position 21,706 of record CAIRAY010000162.1, read on the forward strand.
ATGGGTCAGCTCCCGCCCATACAATTCTACGCTATCCATTTCGCCAGCAAAGCGCCCCGCGGAGGACACTCCAATTCGAATATCGCCCTCATTCCGCCCAAATACCAGATCCGCATAATTCTTTTTGCTGTCCAGTACCCCGTCCACCCAGAAGCGAACCTCGCGACCATCATAGGTTGTGGCCACATGATGCCAGGAGCCAGTTCCCACCTTGAGCGATGAATTCCAAATACCCCCGCCAATGGCGTATGCCAGGGTACCCGCATTGGCTTCGAAGCGAAGTGTTCCGTCCGTGTTAATTCCAAATCCATAGGCGCGATTCAAATTGCCACGGGTAATAATGGGAACCCCCGTTGCACTTGGATTCACCCATGCCGAAACTGAAACTCGATGCCGAACATCAACTGTGGATGCAGTGGGCTGGACTACGCCGGTGCCCGCAAATGATGCTGGATTCCAAACACCGATCCGCCCCCCTTGCTTGGCCAGTAAAACTTCAGCCAATGAAAGGCTATACCCGAATACCTGCACCTCGTCGATGGATCCAGTAAAATATTCGTCGCCACCAAAAAAGTCGCAACCGATCACCAGAGGCTCCTGGACATCGCCGAGAAACAATTCCGAGCCAAGCACATGTTCTGCATCCAAAACACCATCGATGTAGAAGCGAAGTTTACGGCTATCCATTTCGTAGGTAGCAGCCACATGGTGCCATTGATTCAATGCCACCGTGCCATTGGACTGCCAGCTCCCCGTGCCCGTAGCCCACTCCGGATTACCATTGTTGACATCGACCCGCAAACGACCGTCGCCCATGAGCTGAAGGCCAAAAGTACTCTGGGTCTTTCCTTTGGAGACAATACCGGCATACGCCTTGTAGGCGCTGGGTTTAATCCAGGCAGCTACAGAAAACTCGCCCTGACGGCCCATGGGAGCCCACCAGGTGTGGGGTGCCTCGGCATAGTCGTTTACTCCGTCAAAATGCAAGGCCTTCCCCAGACCAGCCTTCCCGGTTTCCCAGGTAGCCCCATTGATCACAAGATTTCCCAGATTTCCGCTGGCATCTTCACTGGTTGTGCCCGTACCCTCATCCAAAGAATAATTGGCCGCGAGGCTTGTAGCGAAGTGATTGCGATACTTCAGGGCTGGATCACCAAAAAGATTGAACTCGTAGGTATTCCAAATTTCGTAAGGTGCCCGCGAGCTGGCAAGGAAGGTGTTCTTTGTGGCCAGAAGCATGTTTCCGAGTTCGGGAATCCCATCGCCATAGTATTTGCCAATCAAAAAATCGATTAGTGTTCCAATATATCCGAGATTGGAATTGAAGAATGCTCCGATCGCGCCATGTCGATTGGCAATAACCAAGTTCTCTGCAAATGCATCGTTGTCTTCCATGTAGCCTGCATAACAGGCCAGGGTTGCCTGGACGAAAAAGGCATCTCCATTATCAAGCCCTTGCGCCCATGCGTTGTCGTAGTAGGCGATTCCGCCACCATAGCCGTGACTGCCACTCCAATTCAGTCCGTAATTGCGCGAATTGGCAACCCGGTCAATTACCTCCTTGGGTTGGTTCTGCCACAAGAAAACCGAATTATCGGTATGGTCTGTCTCTATTCCCGCTGGGCCAAAATAGGACCCTTGCCGAAAATCAACCAGCTGACCCACTCCGCCCTCATTGGAGGTCCACGCCACTCCTTTGGTCAAATAACTGGCATTGGTAGGACTGGTTTCGTATTTGATGGCCTTGTATACATAGTTGGCCATTTCGGCCACCGTCTCTGCAGGAACACGCCCAACGGCAATATCCATGATTCCATCGGGAGTGTCCTGATCCCATTCACCAAAGCGGTTGTCGCCATCCCCATCCCAAGAACCATTCAAAGCCCCAAAATATTGATCGCTGCACACCGAATTAACTTCGTCGCTCCAGGCATACATTTGCCGACAAGGAATCGTGTTGACATCTCCGCCAAGGAGCAGATAAGACGTACCCCAGTTGGCCTTGGCATCAATGGCAAAATTGCGGATTTTTTCTTGCAAATCCCGCCCGGAATAGCTGGTCGAGATTTCTTCTACAGTGACTATGGTTGAAGTCATCCCACGGGAAATTCGGTGATTTCGCAAAGATTGCCAAGTATAGTCTGCAGTGGCGTCACGCAGAGCGGTGGACGTCACAATGACATGCTTCCAACTCCCAGCGCGGTTAAGGGGCGCAGAACTCGCCATTTGAGCAAAGCCTAAGCCAAGAACCAGCCAACTAGCGGATCGAAAAATATTCATACCATACCCCAAAAACCAAACCAATGAACAATCCTGCCAAGAATCTAGTCCGAGATGGAATAGGGGGCTGTACTATAAATTTGGCACAGCAAGGGTGTCTCAGAAATGCAAGTACGAACTTCGCCAAGGAAATTGCGGCATACAGTGTTGTTTATTTTGGATTCAGCTCCAGAACGGGCATGCAAAAAATCTTCCCAACCTCCTCAGACTAAAACACGTTTTTTCCATTTATTTATCCTTTTTGAACGTTTTTTGGGACTTTATGGATTCCAAAGCTTCCCGGCAGGAAGGATTTTCTGATTGCATTCCTTGCCATTACGATCTAGACTTAGGGTATGCAAGGCACAAAAGTAACCGACTACCTGAACTTCAGGGAATACCTCCGGGACTCCTTCGAGTGGCAAAAGGCCAACGATCCGGGCTTTTCCCAAAAGAGAATCCAGATCGAAATCGGGGCCGCCTCCTCGGGCTTTCTTTCCAATGTTCTGGCCGGCCGCAAGAATTTGATGCCCAATCAGTCCGCACGGCTTTCCCGTCTCCTGAATTTGGACCGGGTCGAGTCGGCCTACTTTGAAAACCTGGTGCTGTTCACCCAGGCCCGGACGGTAGAAGAGAAGAACGAATTTTTTAACCGCCTCATGACCATGCAATCCGCACGTTTAAAACAACTGGAAGAACATTCCCTGACCTTGTTCTCCAAGTGGTACTACGTGGCCATCCGCGAAGTCCTGGGGATCATTGACTGGAGAGGCGATGACAACGCCCTCGCCAAGGCGCTACAACCCGAAATCAAGCCCTCTGAAGCCCACGAAGCCATCGAAGTTCTCACCCAGCTGGGACTGGTCCGCAGGGAGGAAACAGGCCGCGCAGTGCCCTGTGACCCCGCCATCAGCACGGGCGATGAACTATTCTCCCGGCACCTTGCCCATTTTCAGATGACCACGCTTGACCTTGCCAAACAGGCACTTATGGGAGTTCCGCCCGAAGAACGCGACATTTCTGTCCTCACCATGGGCCTCTCGCCAGACACATTTCGTCTCGTTAAGCATGAACTACAGTATTTTCGCAAAAGACTTGCTAAAATAGCGGTAGACGAAACCTGTTCCAATCGCGTTTATCAGGTAAACCTGCAATTGTTCCCCATCACCAAGGAACTATTGACACGCGGAGGCCACAAATGAAATTCCTTTCTGCGATCTCCATTCTTTTGCTTATTCTGGTCTCCTGCGACAGCGGACACAAAACCACCGGGGTCACTGAGGGTGGAAACACCGGAGCCATTGCCGGACTGATTGTGGACTCCAAAGGAGCCCCGGTTGCCGGTGCCTTGGTTCGGTTACGCCCGAACGGCTACGTCACCTCCGTCCCCACGGGAAGCGCCGTTGCCCTAATGAAGAAAGGACTAGCACTGGCTACCAGCCCTACCAGCCTTCCCTTGATTGATACCCGAACCAACGCAAACGGAATCTACCATATTGACTCCCTTCCCGCAGGCAAGTACGTGGTTGAAGGCTCCTTCTATGATTCCCTGCTGCAGAGCAAAACGGCGCTCATCCGTGCCGCCGATTTAACCACCCAGGCCGACTCCCTATTCTCTGCAGACACTCTGCGCCTGACCGCAATTGTGCGCGGCAAACTCCCCGACAGCATGCTGACCCAGGGCTATCGTTACGCACAAGTTCTCGGCTTGGACCGTTTGATTGAAATCGATACGGCCGACGGCACATTTGAATTTGACGACCTGCCCCCCGGAAATCTGATTCTCCGTTTTGCCGATGGGACTGTAGGCACCGTTGCTGGCCGGCTAATCGCACTTGAACTGCTTGAAGACGACGAGCAGGAACTGGGCGAAATCCAAGAAACCGATGACGATTCCGACCAAGTTGTAGAGACCGACCTCGATGTTGAAATTGAAGAGCCTGACAGTAACGAAGACCTAGCAACCGAATAACCAAAATCCATACCCGGAGTTCACATGAAGCACCGAATCCTCGGGAGCCTAGCGGTAGCTATGCTCTTAATCCTCTCCAGCTGTTCCGGCGGATCCTCCTCCGGGCCCACCAATGAACTTTCCTCTAGCTCCTCAGGCTCCTCGATCACCCCTATCGACACCACGGGCCTGGGGAGTGTCCTTCCCAAAAACGCCAGCACAGATTCAGCCTTCCAAGTATACAAAGCCCAATACGATGCATCCGATTATGCAGCTGCCGCCCTAGGGTTCAAAGCCATCGCCTGGCTGAATCCGGATTCGGCAATTTCCGGCGATGCTCAATACTACCTTGGGAAATGTCATTTTCAGCTCGATAGCTTTGACCTTGCCCGTATGGAATTTTTGCGGCTGCTCGATCTTTGGCCCGCAAACAGCCATGTGGACTATGCGACCTATTTCATTGGACGCACATACTTCAAAGTGGATAGCCTGACCAGCGCGATCACTTATTTCCATCAGGTTCTAAAGGATTTCCCGGACAGCACCAGCGCCATTGATGCGGAATACTATTTGGGACGCTCATTCTACAATCAGCAGACTTTTGACTCGGCCTTGGTTTGTTTTCAAAACGTGCTCACACAGCATTCAACCTCACTTGTTGCAGACGGCGCAGCCCTCTATGCAGGCAAAAGCCAGTACTCTCTCGGCAGTTATGCCGCAGCGGTTACCACCCTCGTTGCCATGCGGAACGACTACCCGAATTCCGGATTTGTGGAAGAAGCCCAATACTATCAGGGAAGATCCCAATACCAATTGGCCCAGTACGCCCAGGCCCGGACCAATTTGAGCGCAGTGCTTGCTGTAGATTCGCAAGGAGTTACTGGCGAGGGTGCACTCTACTATTACGCACAAAGCACCTATATGGACACGACTCTTGTAACGCGTTTCACGGATGCAATGCCCTTGTTTACTAAACTTGAAAATAGCTTCGCCTCCGGTATTTATGCAGACAATGCCCATTACTACAAGGGTCGTTGCATGCTTGAGACTGGGGACACCACTGCGGCCTACGCCAATTTTGGCAACCTAGCCACGCTGTACCCCCTGTCCACTTACATCGACAATGCCATGTATTATATGGGTCGCATTGAATTTGGACAAGGCAACCTCACTCAAAGCGAAGCGACCATGGCACTGGTCATTGCAAACTATTCCTCTTCGGATTTGCTAGACAATGCCTATCTGTGGAAGATCAAGGCCCAGGTTGCCCAAAGCCTTTGCACCCAGGCAAACTCAACCCTTGCCCAAATGAAAAGCTCCACTCCCCAAAGCCCCTACCTTGGCCTTGCAGAGATCAACGCCTCGGGCTGTATTTAAGGAGTGATGGATGACTGCGCGCAAATGGACAATTTTCGGCCTGGTTGTAACCGCCCTGGCCATAATGGGGTACAAGGTACTGATCCTCGGGTTCAGCCCCGCAGTAGTTGTTCCCGTGAAGGGCTACAAAGTCGACTTGCTCATGTCCGTAAAAGGCCATGGGTTGCCCATCAATGTGCGCACTTATCTCCCCAATTCCAACCGCCATCAGAGCATTACCCAGGAAGTTCAGGTCAATGGGGTTTTCGCTCAAACCGTTGAACAAGATGAACGAGGCAACCGCCTTGGGGTCTGGCATGGCGATCCGGTGGATGGATTTCAAGAATTCAGCTATTCCTTTTTTGTTTCGCCTCGTGAAATCAAGTACAACTTGCCTGAGCCGATTCCCCGCATCCAAAACATCCCGGATTCCCTTTCCTATTGGTTGAACTCAACGGAGCTGGTGCAAACCAATGATTCCTCCATCATCGCCCAAAGCCAGCTCCTGGGTCTCGATAGCCTAAGCGACATGCGCCTAGTGGTCCGAAGAGTTTACGATTATGTGCAAAACCAAATCCGCCCCGCGAAATTCAGCGGAGAAACGTCTGCCCTCACCACCCTGCAGCTGGGAGAGGCTAGTTGCAACGGAAAAAGTCGCCTGGTGGTTGCACTCCTACGTCATGAAAAGATTCCCAGTCGCCTAGTCGGTGGCATGATTCTGGAGGAAGGAGAAAAACGGGTAGTCCACCAATGGGTGGAGGTTTTCCTTGGAACCGAATGGGTGAGTTTAGATGCATTGAACGCACATTTATTCACTCTCCCTGCTAACTATCTGGAACTTTACCGGGACGATGAGACTTTATTTCGTCGGACCAGCAACATCCATTTCAAATATTCATGGCAAACAACTTCGGTTCTCGTACCACGCGGAAACGGCGACGATGCCTCATGGAAGCGCCATAAATTCTTAGCGCTTTGGGCGCTTTTCCAGGAAGCCGGAATTTCCATGGATGTTTTGCGTGTACTCCTAATGATCCCCTTTGGTGCCCTGATCACGGTTCTCTTCCGCAACATGGGAGGAATCACGACATTTGGAACCTTCCTTCCCGTCCTAATCGCCACCGCATACCGGGACACCGGCGTTCTCTGGGGTCATGCCAGCTTCATGCTCATCATCTTGTCCGGTGCGGCCATGCGCCCGCTTTTGAACCGACTCAAGCTTCTGCACACGCCCCGTTTGACAATCATATTGGTATTGGTGGTGTTGGAAATGCTCGGCCTGACCTTGCTGGGCATATATTCCAAACAAAGTGGACTGACCCATGCATCCCTGTTCCCCATTGCCATTATGGCCATCACCATCGAACGATTTTCCGTGACCATGGAGGAAAAAGGCTTTCAATCCACCTTCTGGATTTTTGTCAATACTCTTGTAGTCGTCACCTTTTGTTACTTGGGAATGTTGTCTGTATTTTTGCAAACCATGGTCCTGGCTTTCCCAGAAGTGATGTTGCTGGTCATTGCCACAGCCGTTTACCTGGGTGGCTGGACAGGATTGCGGGTCATGGAACTCTGGCGCTTCCGCCGTATGATTTTTGCGCGGGAAGGTGCAGTATGAAAATCAACTGGGACGCCCTGAACTCCATTTTGGGAATGAACCGACGCAACATTGAATATGTGTACCAGATGAATCGCCGTGAAGATTTTCCCCTCGTGGACGATAAAATCCTGACCAAAAAGGTCTTGGCCGAGCATGGGATTTCCCATGTTCCTCTGATCGCCGTATTCGAATCCTTCTTGGATTTGGATCGCCTGCCCGAAGTATTGAACAGCCTGCATTCCTTTGCCATGAAGCCTGCCCAGGGTTATGGCGGGGGTGGCATTATTGTGGTGGATCATCGCGATGGTGCCGATTTCATCACCGTCACCGGAAAGCGCGTCTCTCTGGAAAAGTTGATTGAACGGGCAACCGAGATTTTATATGGAGTTTACTCCATCGACAGCTCCATGGGTGACCGTGTGATTATCGAAGAAAAAATTGGTCGCAACGAATTTATGGAACACCTGAGTGGCCCCGGAGTCCCCGACATTCGCGTAATCATGTGCCGCCAGCAGCTCGCCATGGCCATGCTTCGCCTGCCTACCGAGCAGTCCGATGGCAAAGCCAATCTGCATCAAGGTGGCGTGGGAGTAGGCATCGATTTAAAGACAGGTCTCACCACTCACACCGTATCCCGCAAAGGGCCCGTTCTAAATCACCCGGATACTGGGACTAATCTGATTGGAGTGGAAATCCCCCAATGGAAACTTTTGGTAGAGCTTTCCATCAAGGTTTCGCAAATATTCCCTCTGGGATACATGGGGCTGGATTGGGTTCTGGATATTGGGCACATTCCCCGACTTCTGGAGCTCAACGCCCGTCCCGGGCTCGAAATTCAAAACGCCAACCGCCAAGGCTTGCGCAGCATCCTGGAAGGCACCGTGGGGCAACATGCGTAGTCATTCTGAACTCTGGCGGGCCCTTCGGTCCTATCTCCTCCCTGCAGGAATCTTATTAGGGATTCTTTTCAGCAATTTCTTCACAGAAATCGGGCTTTTCTCTCACTGGTTCAAAGTGGGTGAATTGGAAGTGACCGTCCTCGCTCCTGAAAACCAGGCCGCAGAAAAATTCGACCTCGGTGGCGATGCGGAAGATGACAAAAGTTTTGACACCACAGAGCTGGACCCTATAGCCCTAAAGGCGATGCAGGAGTCTCGCTTTGCCGATGCCGCACGAATATTTTCTCTTGCGACTAAAACCAACAGCCAGGATGCAGCCTCATGGAATGGCCTGGGAGTCGCTCAGGTTAGAATGGGGAATACAGCAGAAGCTGACAAATCATTTTTGGAAGCACTTCGAATTGATCCATTGATGATACGGGCACGATTCAATTGGGCTCTATTGCGTTCTCAGCAGGGAGACACCGCCAGTGCGATCCAGGGGTACCGCGAGGTCCTACGTCTGCAAACTGGAAACGTGGAGGCCCGTTACAATCTCGCTGTGCAATTGATGCGCCGAGGCGAGCTGGACACCGCCAAATCCCTTTTGCATCAGGTGGTTGAAACCAATCGGAGCCAGCGTTTCGCAGGAGCCTGGTACAATCTGGGACTGATCGCTCATCGCCAGGATAGCCTGACCATGGCCTGCGCCTTTTTCCAAAAAACCATCAAGCTCAAGCCGGACCACGTCAACGCTTGGCTAGCCTGGGCAAATGCCCTGGGCAAAAGGGAACAGGACGATTCTGCAACTCTTTTATACAAACAAGTGCTCCGATTGGATTCTCGACAAGTAAAGGCGTATTACCAGCTAGCCATGCAAACTCAAAAACGCGGCCAGGCAGACTCGGCTGGGGTATTTCTCCAAAAGTGCGTGGAGATTGACCCTAGCTATTCCAAGGCCTACCTGACCATGGCCCAAGTGGAACTGCGCAAGGGAAAACCTCGCGACGCCCTGCGGCAGGCTCAAGAAATGCTTTTGAAAGACCCCAAGTCCACCGTGGCCCGCTCCATTATGGCCCAGGCCTATGCAGCCATGGGACAGTGGGATAAATCCGTACAAAACATCGAAGACGCTCTACGCATCGATCCCAATTATGTGGAAGGTCTCCAGACCCTGGGTATCCTTTATCTCAAAAACGAAAAGGCAGCCGAAGGCGAGGAATGCTTCTTGCGTGCCTTGGAAAAGCGTCCCGATTTTTGGGAAGCCCGCTACAATCTGGGCCTCTCTTACCTGAAGGGTGGAAAGAGCATTGAAGCCGAAACCGAATTCCGTCGGGTCCTCCAGGATCGTCCTCGGCATATTGGTGCCATTTTCAACCTAGGCGCAGTGGGCCTGCAAAAGCGCGATCTCACCATGGCCCAGGAGATGTTCCGCAAAGCCCTCGCTCTGGACTCCACCCACGCGCAAAGCTGGTTCAGCATGGGCCGCATGTACGGTTTGCAGGGCAAAGAACGCGAAGCCGAGGCCAGTTACCAGAAGGCATTGCAAATCCGCGAGATCTACCCCGAAGCTCACTTTAATCTGGCTCGCCTCAAGGCAAAATCAGGGGAAGAGACCTCTGCCATTGCAGAATACCAAAAAGCAATTGCCCAGGATCCCCAATATGCCGAAGCCTATTTGAACATGGGAGTCCTGCAATTTAAATCCGGAGCGGAAGACCTAGCCTTGGCTTCATACCGGAAGGCATTACAACTACGACCCCAATACGCACAAGCCTGGTTTAATCTGGCAATGGCATACAACCGCTTGAATCAAGCCCCCAAAGCCATTGAGGCCTACCAGAAGGCCATCAGCGCCCAGGGGGATTATGGAGACGCAGCATACAATTTGTCCATTCTATTCATGAAACTCGATCGCTACCCAGAGGCGGAAGTGGTTCTGCGCAAGCTATTGGAAGAAGATTCCGATGAACGAAAAGTGATCCTTGCACTGGGGGACTGTCTGGCTAAAGGAGGCAAAACCAACGAAGCTTCCCAATTCTACACAGAACAAATGCAAATCAACCCGGATTGGCCCGAACTCAGACTACAAATGGCAAGCCTCGCGATGGGTCGCAAGCAAGGCCCTCAGGCGCGAAAACTTATTGAGCAAGTCCTCAAAATGCAACCAAAGAATGTCGACGGATGGATCGCCAATGCAAAGCTATTTAGCCAGGAAGGCAAACCCGAACAGTCCCAGTTTGCTTTGCAAAAGGCGCTGGCATTGGAACCTGAAAACCCCTCAGTCCTCCGAGCCTTAAGCTGGGTCAATTCCAGTGGGCAGGGTGGCACGGGGGCGGACTGGATCGCATTGCAAGGAGTTTTGGAACAAGCTTCTCTAGCCAAGCTCGATAGCCTTGCTCTCCGGTGGGGCAAAAACAATGCCGCTTTGACCCAAATCCAGATTCGTCAGGTGGAACAAAACCTGGAACGGGCAAATTTGGCCCGGGCCCTGGAAGTGGCTAAAAGCTTGTCCACCCACGATCCCATTCATGGCTTGAATTTTGAGGCACTCATCTACTTCGCTAAGAAAGATTCCACTGCGGCAAAAACCACAATGGTCAATTGGATGGCCAAAATGCCCAATACGGAGCCCGAATGGCTTTTGTCAGCAGAGCCTTGGATGAAAATGAAATTCCCCGCCAAGGCCATGGACATCCTTTCCGAAGCAAAAAAGCGGATTCCCGATTCCGAACAAATACCCAAGAAATTGGCCCAATCAGCCTTTTCTCTCGCCTTGCAACTACGCAAAGCAGGAAAGAATACCGAAGCCACAGAAACCTATCGCCAGAGTCTGGCCTGGGATGCTTCACAACACAAGGCGCATTTGAATTTGGGAATCCTGTTGGAAGAAAAGGGTGATTTTGCGCAGGCTATGCACGAATTCGAGCTCTCGGTACAAGCGAAGCCAGACTACGCCAATGGGTATTATCACCAAGCTAATGCGTATTGGCTACGCAAGGATTCAACCACAGCTCGCGCCACGGTTCAGAAGGCATTGTTGTACGACAATGACCACGCTGAAGCCCGGGTTCTTGCCCAGCGGCTGGGGATCCAGGTGGCCCCCAAGCAAAAAGGCAAAAACAAGGATTCGAAAAAACCCGCGAAGAAAAAGAAGAAATTAAAAAAGGCGAATACCTGATGAAAACAAAAATGGCCAAGATTTCCCTAGTAATGGTGTTCCTCTTTGTGGTGGTTGCCTGTGTGCGAGAGCCCTTGGCGCCCAATCCCAATGACGAGAAATTATATGGGCAGGCAGGCGTAGCCCAATCCGGAGCTCAATTCACCGAGGCGACGGAATTATATCGAGAAATCATCTCCGAATATCCGTCATCCATGCGCTACGACAATGCCGTTCTTGGACTCGCGGAATGCCTTCGCGCGTTGGGTCATCGAGATAGCGCTGTTTACGCTCTACGCAAAATGCCCACGGGGAGCTCTTACTATGGGGAATCCCTGCTACGGCAAGGCCAATACATGGTGGAAGACATGCAGTTCTGGCCCAGCGATAGTGCGCCATCTGCTTTGAGGAAGGCGATTCGCTGGAATGGAGACGCTGCCGTTGTGGGGGAAGCCTGGTATTCCTTGGGGGCGGCCTTCTATAAAATGGTGAGCACCGGCGCCACCACCCGGGGCTTCTTTTATGACAGCGCTCTGGTGGCCTATGGGGAACTGCGGACTCAATATCCAAATCATGTCCGTTTTTCCGATGCTGCGTACCGCATCGGCTGGGTTCTTTACCAGAAGGGTTCCTGGCTCAATGCAGCCGACACACTAAAGACCTACGCAACCGATTTTCCTGAGTCCGCCCTCGCTGACGGTGCCATGTATTGGGCAGCCAAATCCCTTGGCACCGCAGGCAAAGACTGCGAGGCAAAAAGCCTAATGCAACTGATGCTGAGCAACTATCCCTTTACCGACAAACGCGTGTCCGCCCAAGCGGAAATCCTTGGATGGTCCTGCCCATGATTTCGCATGCAGTCCCAAGGATAATGCTCATGGTGGCTCTGGGGACCTGCGGGCTCGCCCGAGCAGAAAAAAAAGCATTTCGACACAATAGTTTAGATGCCACCGTAGGGATTTCTGCAAACGTCGACAATAATATTGCAGACAATAGCACACATGTTTCGGAACATTGGTTCGTTCCGTCCTTGGAAACATCCTACCAGTATCAATGGAATAAAAGACAAGGCATGGATTTTTCTGTGGTACTGCAGGCAGAGAATTCGGTCCAGGAACGCAGCGCAACTCTGAATGCCCCCATTGACCAATATACCCTCCGCTACTCCCATGAATTCAAAGGGGATTTAAAAGCCGAGAGCGGAGCTCGGTGGGCCCGCACGGTCGACAGCAAATACGAACCAGTCAAATACCTTTATCGCCTTTTCGCCGGGGGAGAATGGTCTCCAGGCCCCCTAGCCTTCAACCTGGATTTTCGAGGCGACTGGGAAAATTATGGGGACCACGCCCAGGACGGAAATACTCGCTGGCTATTGGCAAATGCCGGATGGAAAATCCGTAAACAAATTTTTGCAGGCCTAGGCTACAGCCTAGAAGATCGCCAGGCATTTTCGCCAGGGTATACCTACAACGAGCACCTATTTTCCACCGAGTTGCGATTTACCTCTGCCTCCCATTGGACGGTCACAGGGGTCGCCAAGGGTGGCTGGAAGGACTACGCCAATGCCAAGCAAAATTGGAGCTGGCAACTAGGAATGCGCGCCACCGTGGCCATGGGGGACTGGAAATTAAAATGGAAGTCAGCAGGTGAAGAAACCAAGTCCAACCGCCCCGGCTACTCCTGGTCCCAAAGGACAGCCGAGACCTCCCTGACCTGGTCACCAGGAATCAAATGGTGACCTCACTACTGTCCAAAATAATTGGCAAAAGGCTTTTTCATGTCATCCCCCGAACTCCACAAAGTGGACATGTGTCCGTAACGGGCAAAGCCCGAACGGTCCCACCGAGGGATCACCGCATCGCGCCCGCGGGATTTTTCATCGAGCAGAACCTGACTTTCGTTGTAACCAATCATCACCAGCCAACGGTGATGGCCGGCATGCTTTAGTACCCGGGTCGGCAAGATTTTTTTCGGGGTACCTGTGCATTTGCTTTGGGATAGAATAGATTGACTCTATGCCCGTTGCTATCATCCATTCCAATAACCCTACCGATTATTTAACGGTTTCACGCATGTTCCAAGATATGACGGAGCTTCTTGCCGATGCTTTTGGCCGTCCCAAGGATGCCGTGCTGATTTCTTTGAATAGCTCTCAAATGTCCCTAGGCATGAGCGAAGAACCTGTCGCTTATCTTGACATCCGGAGCGTAACCCAGATCGGCACCGAGGAAATCCGGACACTATGCGTTCACTTGGGAGAAAGCATTACCCAATATCTCCAAGTTCCCCAGGACAGAATTCATTTTCAATTCCTGGCAGTGGCTCCCCAGGCCGCTTGGTCGTTCCCCACGGACACCCCTCGCCACACCGACGAGCCTTAGGCTTCCCCAATTTTCGCAAAAAATTCTCGTGCTCCAAAGGTGCACAGTTTCAAACAGACTCCCGCTCCCAGGCCCCCAGGAAAATCTATTCTATGAGTATGAAGACTACATTCAAATTTCTACCGCTGCTTTTAGGTGCCCTGCTGTTTCCATCCTGCTCCCAGGTTGGCGATGCCAGTATGCAACCCATTCCCAATGGCAACACCTTCAACGCAAACGCCATGACGGAGCTCCGACTTTCTCGCCTGACCGAGCCAATGGTTTGGGGCCAGACCTATAAGGATCCCCAAATGGATTCGATTATTCCGGGTGGGGTAAAATGGGATAGCACCGGCGTTTTGGGCAATGAGGAATATTGCAAGGACTCGGGCAATTGGTACCCATACGTCACCTATGCTCCACTTTACCAGGATCGCGAAGTCTTTTTGACGCGGATTCAATCCGTTGCCGATGAGGTGGAGCTTTTGAACCCCGGCAAACTGATGGTCTCGGGTTCTTGGAAATTCGTAACCGATGTGAACCGCGGAATCCACATTTACAACGATTCGGACCCCGCAAATCCTCAAAAGGTGGCGTTCCTCAATGTGCCTGGAGTGCTGGACATCGCCCTCAAGAACAAAACCCTTTACGCGAACGCCTATAGCGCCTTGATCGCCATCGACATTACGGACCCACTGAACGCCAAAGCGGTCGAGATGATTCCCACGGCATTCCCCCCTGTGTATTCCATCGGCGGACCCATTATGGATTCCTTAGGTAATGTAGCCGTAGCTTGGCGTGCCGATACGGTTTTTGCTTGCAACCGCTACGAGATTATGTATGCAGAAGGCGTATCCACCACCGTGGGCACCAATGCCATAACTCCCAAGGCAGACTCCTCCCCAGTGCTTGGGCAGAATGCCTCCATGTCCCGTTTTGCTATCAGCGCAGATTGGCTCTACACCGTGGATGCCTCGGCCCTGCGCCTCTTTGATATCCGGGTGGACCAGTCCCCCAAAAAAGACGCCATTGTGGAAACAGGTGCCTGGGATCTAGAAACCATTTTCCGGGATGGTGACGGGCTGTTCCTTGGGTCCATGACCGGAATGCACATCTATGACCACTCCAAGGGTGGCGTACCCGTTAAGGCCAGCACGTACTCCCACATTACCAGCTGCGACCCCGTGGTGGTTCAGGAGGGCATCGCCTACGTGACCCTGCGCTCGGGCAACCGCTGCGCCAACGGAAAGAACGAGCTGAATATTTTAGATGTAGAAAATCTCTATGAGCCCAAATTGCTTTCCGCTCTACCCATGAAGAACCCTGCCGGGCTTGCGGTGGAGGATTCCACAGTATTCATTTGCGAGGGCGAGTTTGGCCTAGCCGTCATTGACATTAAGGATCCTTTGAACCCTACAGAAATTGGACGGACAAGCGATGTCTATCCTGAAGATGTGCTTGCAGACCAGGGAATCCTGACCCTGATCGGGCCAGACGGAATTTGGCGAATGGACTACCAAGATCGCCTGAACCTCAAGGAATTAAGCTTCACTCCGGTTGTCCATTAAAGACAATCGTTACCAGCATGCTCGCAAATTATGCGACACAAATCGATTATGCCCGTTGTTTTTGTCATGCCCGGCACGGCCGATGTGTTGCCAGTCGCTCTTTAGGCCTACTGGCAACACATCGGTCGCCTGCGCGAGGGTGACAAAACCCTGAAAAAGCGGTGCAGTTGATAAAAGGTCTTTTTAATGCGTTTGCCCTGGACATGACAATCCATAAACGCTTTGCATATCGCAATACCAGTGACGATGTTAGAATGGGATAGGGAAGGCTGAGTCGGCCTTCTCTTTTTTTTTGCTCCTGAACCAAAAATTTATATAATTTGACTATATGGTTAAACCAATTAGTCAACCCGAAAACGCTACTCGAAATGCCATCCTCACGGCGGCTCGCTGGGAATTTACCGAGAATGGTCTGCGAGGCGCCAGAATGCAGGAAATCGCGGACCGGGCCGGCATCAACAAAGCCCTCCTCCACTACCATTTCCGGGACAAAGAAGGCCTCTACCAGGCCACGATCCAGTCTGTGATCGAAGAGGTGGTGAAAAACATTGCCCGGCCATTTTTGGATAAGGAGAAGCCCCGTTCTGCCGAGGAATCGATTCGGGAATTGGTGAGGGAACTAATCACCATTCTGCGACAAAACCCCCACCTGGTAGGAATGGTCCTCCGCGAGCTGTCCGATGGAGGCAAACATTTGGCCCCCCTGCTCGCTACCGTCGCTCCCTGGATGCAACAAATCGCACGAGGAGTATTCGGCCAAAAAAAATCTCCCAAGGGAGTTCCACCCGCCCACTTGATGATGAACATGATGTTTATGATCTGGGGAACCTTTGTCTTCCAACCTATGTACACCAAAATCCTTCCTGCCGCAGGATTTGATATAATTCTGAATGAGGCCTTCTATGAAGACCGGGTCAAGTGCATTTCTGCGATGGTGATCCAGAGTATTGGTATCCAGAAAGGGGGGGAACAATGAGTCGAAAATGTATTTCATGGTTGTGGGCTCTTTTGCTTGGATCCTCCGCCTATGCGGGCGGAAACCTGGCCCAGGCCTGGCAACACCTCTTGGACACCAATCCGGCCCTCAAGGCCTCCCAAGCCAAGCAGCAATCACGCATGGCAAGCATTGACGCAGTCAAGGCCACGCGCCTTCCCCGCCTAGATGCCACGGCCACTTACCAAGTAACCAGCGAAACCTCTCGCATCCAACTGCAAATGCCCGCATTGGTTCCCGGCGCAACCCCCATAACCCTGGATAAATCATTAGGGGACCATGACCGGGCGGAGCTGGGCCTCACGGCAAGCTACGCCATTTTTACCGGTTTCGCACAAACGAATCAAATTCAATCCCAAACTTTGATTCTTCAAGCCACCGGCATGGAACAAGAACAATTACGAAATAACCTTGGCCTCCAGTTTGGCCTTTTGCATTTTTCCATCCAGGTCGCTCAGGAAGAATCCAGGCTCCGCCTATCCAGACTGGAGGCAAGGCGTAGCCATGTGAACACTCTGGAGGTGCAGGCAAAGGCCGGAGTCGCTACCCTAGCCCAAGTCCTCTCCGCCAAAGCTGATTTTGCCCGCTCCGTAGCGGACACCTCCGCAACCCGCCGAACCCTGGATAGCCTTACAGCAGAATTCGAGGGCCTGACGGGAGTCCCCTACCCCGATGTTTATACACACAAATTCAATCTTCCCGACAACCAAACCCCCACAAAATCCCTTCAGGCAGAAGGCATAGAAACCCAAGCCCTCGCCGTCGACAAAGCGGGAGAAGCGGCCACCAGCACCCGCTACCCCTGGGTATCCACATTTGCCGGTTACCGCTATGGCAATCCTGGCCTCAACCAAACCGCCAATGAATGGATGGGATACGCCCTTCTGGGGGTCCAGGTCCAGTGGAACCTCTTTGACGGGAGGGAGCGCAAGGCTAGCATGGCACGAACCCAGGCCGATTCGCGGACACTGCGCGCAGAGGCGGAGCGGTTGCGTTCGGTGCAGACTACCGCCCTGACAACCCTGAGCGCCGAACGCCGGGCATCGACTGCCGAAGGCGATGCCCTGGCCTCGGGACTCGAGGCCGCCCGCTCCGCCCAGGACGCCTACGGGGCAGCCCTAAAAAATGGCAGCGCTACTGCAGACGACATGTTAGATGCACAAATTCGGGTGGTTGAACTGGAATCACGGCTGGCTCAGTGGAACATCCGCAACGCCATTTTAGACCTTCGTACCCGGTGGCAATCGGGCCAAACCATTACATTTTCGGAGACCCAGCCATGAGATATCCCATCCAATCCTCCCCTCTTGTCCTCGCCTTCATCCTTGCGCTTTCCATGATCTTTTCCTCTTGCCAGAAGGAAGAGAAATTGGGATTCATTTCATCCGCAACTCTTGAGAGCGATCTATGGAAAGTATCTCCCAGCGTTGCGGGGACCTTGCTTGAGGTAAGCGTTCGCGAAGGAGACAGCGTCCATCAGGGCCAAGCCATCGCCTGGATTGACTCTATTCCCTTGGTGCTAAAGCTGGGAGAATTACAGGCTGGCTACGGAGAACTATTCGCCAATATCCGCGCCCGTGAAGCGGAAGTCGCCACCTTGCAAACCGCCCACGAAGGGATCGAGCGCGAATTTGCCCGGGCCACAAAACTTGTTGCGGATGGAGCGGCCACCGTTCAACGCAAAGATGACCTAGAGACGCAAAAATCAACATCAATCTCCCGCATTGCCGCTGCAAGATCCGCCATCGAAGCCTTGCGCAGCAGGAACGCCCTGCTGTTTGCCCAAGAAAAATCCCTACGGGACCAAATTCAAAGGTGCCAGGTAAAATCACCCGCCTCCGGAAGAATTATGACGCGTTACAGAAACAATGGAGAAGCCTCCATCCCCGGAAGACCTCTGGTGGAGATTGGAAGAACCGACACGCTCTGGGCAGAATTTTTCATCCCTCAGAACCAGTTGGCAAAATTCCATCTCGGTCAATCCCTCAAGATTCGTTTAGATGCAGAAAAGGAACCCACCTGGGTTCCCGGAAAGCTTTCCTGGATCGCCTCCGAAGCGGAATTCACCCCCAAGGGAGTGCAAACCCGCGAAGCTCGCAATGAGCTGATATTCCGGGCCCGGGCCTTGGCTCCCAATCACCAAGGGCAACTGAAGCGAGGCATGCCTGTGGAGGTGTGGGAATAAATGCAAAAAGCGATCTCCATTGAAGGCATCGCCCATGACCACGCCGGCGAAAACGCCCTGAGAGGGGTTTCCTTTTCCGTACCTTCTGGGAGTCTATTTGGAATCATCGGAGCCGACGGAGCGGGAAAGTCTACCCTGTTTCGCATCCTGGCCACCCTGCTCAAGCCCCAGAAAGGTCGAGCCCAGGTGCTGCAATGGAATGTGGAAAACGAGTACCATCCCATCCGGGCGACCATTGGCTATATGCCACAACGGTTTTCTTTGTACCAGGACTTAACGGTGTGGGAAAACCTGAATTTTGCTGCCGACATTATGGACATCCATAAAAGAGAAAAGTTTCAGATCCTGAATGAACTATTGGCATTTTCTCGACTAAGTCCCGCCAAGGATCGGCGGACGGGACGACTTTCCGGTGGCATGAAGCAAAAACTTGCGCTATGCTGCGCCATGGTGCGCAAGCCAAAAATACTATTGCTCGATGAGCCCACCGTCGGGGTTGACCCAGTAACCCGCAAGGACTTCTGGGATATGCTGGCGCAGTTACGAGGACAAGGAACCACCACGTTGGTCAGCACCCCCTATATGGACGAGGCCGAGCTCTGCGATGAAGTTTTGCTCCTCCATCAAGGTCGCGTAGTAGGCCAAGGAACCCCGCAAACTCTTTGTCAGACCCTCCCCGGTTCCCTTTGGAATATTCACGGCTCTGAATCTCTCCATGTATTCGCTCACACCGAACCACCCTTTCCCCTCATTTCCCTTTACACCATGGGAGGTGACTTGCACGCCCTGGCCCCTAAGGGAATGGAGGGACCGCAGATCCTTGCGGAGGTTCAGCGAGTTTGTCCGAGAGCCCAACACATTTTAGAGGCAACGGCTCGAGTCGAGGATGTTTTGTTATTCGCCTTGCGCAATGGTGGAGGCAAACATGAGCCTCACCTTTAGCATCCAAACGAAGGGACTCACCAAAAGCTTTGGCCCGTTTACCGCAGTAGACGCCATTGATGTGGAAGTCGGCAAAGGAGAAATCTATGGGTTCCTGGGCGCCAATGGCGCGGGCAAAACTACGGCCATGCGCATGCTCTGTGGACTCCTGCAGCCATCGAGCGGAACGGGGACCGTTGCGGGGTTTGACATTTTGCGCGAGACCTCCAAAATCCGCACCCGCATTGGCTACATGAGTCAAAAATTTGCCTTGTACCCCGACCTAACTGTTAAGGAAAACCTGAGCCTGGTGGCGGATTTGTATGCCATTCCCCGTGCCCTGGTCAAGGAGCGCATTGCCGAAGCCGCCGAGCGGAGCGGAATCCAGGACTTGCTTCCTCGACGCACCGGGGAACTCCCCTGGGGCTGGCAACAACGCCTCAGCATGGCCTGCGCAACAGCCCACCATCCCGAAATTCTATTTTTGGACGAACCTACCGGGTCGGTGGATCCACTAAGCCGACGTGTATTCTGGGACCTGATCCGGGCCGAAGCGGAACGGGGCACTACGATTTTTGTCACCACCCATTACATGGACGAAGCGGAATATTGCCACCGGGCATGCTTCCTGGTGGATGGGAAAATTGCTGATATTGGAACTCCCCATGAACTAAAAACTCGCCACCAGGTTTCCACCCTGCAAGAGGTATTCCTTACCGTGGCCCAGCTCGCGAGGCGCTCATGAATCTGCGCTTCATCATCGCCATGGCCTCCAAGGAATTTCGCCACATTTTGCGTGACGGTCAAACCTTGACGATCATCCTCAGCTTGCCCGTAATCATGATGTTTCTTTTTGGCTATGCTCTCAAGAGCGAAATTGACAACGCCCGCATTGTGCTCATCGACCCCAACCCAAGTCCAGCCTCAGAGCGATTGGCAGAGGCGCTAGATGCCAGCAGGCTATTTTCCTTGGTGGGCGTGGTTCCTGGGGGCAACCCGCAAGAACTTCTTGTGGAATACCGCGCCAGCGCCATTCTTCAAGTGGAACCAGGGTACGCAAACAACTTGCAAGATCCTCCCGTTCAAATCGGGGCATGGTTTGATGGGAGCGACCCGGCCACGGCAACGACTCTACGCAATTCCCTTCCAGCCTTTTTGCGCAAGCATCTATCCGCGATTACTGGAAATAAAACTCCTGAATTGGTGAGTGTAAACGTCCGGTTTCTTTTTAATCCCGAGCAAAAGAGTGCACTCTTTTTTGTTCCAGGCCTTATGGCCAGCATTTTAGCCATGATTTGCGCATTGCTCACCAGCGTAACCGTCACCAAGGAAAAGGAGAGCGGGACCCTGGCCAACCTTCGAATTTCCCGACTGCACTCCAAGGAAATCATCATCGGAAAACTATTGCCCTACTTTGTCATCGGCAGTGTAACAGGCATATTCATTTTGGCCATAGGACGCATTGCATTCAATGTCCCCATCAATGGAAGCGTCGGCTTTTTGGCGACGGCCACCGCCATTTACATTGTAACCAACTTGGCCATTGGCCTCCTGATCAGCACCGTGGTAGAAAAGCAACAACACGCCATGCTTGGAGCACTCGGCATTACCATGATGCCCACCATTATGCTTTCTGGATTTGTATTTCCCATCGCGAGCCTTCCCAAAATTCTGCAATACCTTTCGGAAATTGTTCCCGCAACCTGGTACTTGAAAATCGTGCGGGGTGTGATTCTCAAAGCAGCCGAATCTTCAACTCTTTCAACACCCATCCTTGTTCTTTCTGGAATGGGATTTGTTTTGCTTATCCTGGCGTCAAGACGATTTGCCAAGGAGAAATAAACCATGCTCAGGCGCCTTCTCGCAATGATCCGCAAGGAGTTTCTACAGATTCGTCGCGACAAACAATCCACAATGATGTTGTTTGTCTTACCCATTTTGCAAACCATGATTCTTGGATATGCAATGACACGCGATGTCCGTAATATTTCCATGGGAATTTTGGATTTGGACCGCAGTCCCGCAAGCTCCTCTTTGTCGGAGCGCCTGATTCAAAACGACCGTTTTGTGAATCAGGGTCACTTCCAAAGTATGGAAGAAATGCGCCAAGCCTTGCTTGCGGGAACCATAATCCTTGGAGTGGTGATTCCCCGTGAATTCGCCCTACAAATTGAAGGGGCAACCCCAGATGCCGTAACGATGGAATCGGAATCCCCCGCAAACATCACCTTGCTGGTCGATGGACAGGATGCAGCAAGCGCTGGAACAGCAGCAGGCTACGCCGGAGCAATCATTGGGCAATGGAGTTTGGAAACATTACGTCACGAATTGCTGGCCCAAGGAATGGACATGGCCTCCCTTTCGCCACTGGACCTACGCGACCGAATTCTCAATAACCCGGAACTTGAGTATTCCTGGTTCATGGTGCCGGGAATGCTGATTATTCTGGTCACCATGACCGGAGCCTTGCTCACCAGCTTCAGCCTGGTGCGGGAGCGCGAAAACGGGACCTTGGAGCAATTGCTCGTGACCCCCGTTAACCCAATCCAAATATTGCTGGGCAAAGCACTGCCTTATTGGATCTTGAGCCAGGTCACCTTTTTCCTGTCCCTGGGCATTGTGGGCTGGTGGTACAACATCCCCTTTGGGCGAACGGACTTCCTGGGACTCTATATCGGCATTGCCTTTTACGCCCTGACCAGCGTCTCCCTGGGAATTCTGGTCAGCACTATCGTCTCTAGCCAGCAGCAGGCACTCTTCCTCATCTGGTTCTTCCTGATATTCTTTATTCTGACCAGTGGATTCATGCTACCCTTTGAAAGCATGCCGAATTGGATGCAAAACCTCACCGAATTCAATGCAGTAAGACACTTCCTCTACATGGTACGGGCCCTTATTTTAAGAGGAGCTCCGCCCCATACCTTGCTCCCGGAATACTTGAAGCTCGTTGTCATTGCCCTAATCCTATTTACGACCAGCGTAATCATGTTTAGGCGCAAGGCTAGTTAGGATTCCATTCTAGGGTCACATCATCAATCCATAAATCCAAGGATTCTCCCTGCACCCCACCCATTTCCAGATTGAATACTCTGGCCCGGGAAGCAAGGTCCGGCCACAGCAACCCATCGGTCTCCACTGGAGTATCCTTTTCGGGCAAAAGGTCGACCATATTGATCCGGGCCCATTTCCATTCTGATGTGGAAGGCAGGCTTGCATACAATTTTCCATACCATTGAAGAGGATTTGCAGTATCCAAAAACACCCAATGGGCACGAACATAATGACTGGACCGATAGCGAAAATGGATTGCCTTGAGATCGCGTAAATCCCGACCCTCGCCCTCGGGAGCAAAGTCCAGGCCCATGTTGCAGAACCCAAGCAACCCCGTTGACAGGGTATCTCCGAATAGACATCCCAAATAGGCAATATGGCCTTTCGCCAAAGTATCCAATTGAATACCCAGGCCACGATTGCCGGTTACATTCAAACTAGTGACCAAGCTCGTCCCTCCCAGGCTCTCGTCCGAGCTGGTGTGCCAGGCCTCAAATTGCCCCGAATCTCCGGAAACCCAGGGCAACCAGGAAATGGCATCGCCATCCTCAAAATTATCCACCAGGCTTTGAGTCAGGCCCGCAGAAGCTATTGAATCCAGAGCGGGAATCCGAATGACCCCTAAATTCAAAGTATCGTCAGAGCGAAGAGAAAAATCCTGATTCCAAACCACCGAGGAAGAAGATGGGGCGTCCTTGCGCACCTCCAGGGAACCTGTGCCCATGGGAATATTGGCAGAGAGGAACTGACCATCCCCCGAAAGCAGAACCAAACGCTCCTGACCGGGAAAAACCACCCAAGCACCTGAAGAAAATCCCGAGGTATCCACAAACCCCTGCAATACGCCCCATTTAGAGAGTTTTACTGTCCCCATTAAAATTTCCAAGGAATCCGCATGAAAAGAGACCACGACACCCTGAGAATCCGCATCGATCTCCAGGGTCCACCAACCCGTATCCGGCACCGAAATACTGAGGTCTCCATTTTGAGAAAGAATATGATCCGGCTGCAGGCGGGCAGCTTCAACCCTTTCCAAGGAAAGGGGGGGCTGGTAGCTCCGGGAACGCAGGAACACCCGGGCATTACGGGCAGGGGCGCCGTCTTCTAGCATGACCTGGGCGATGGCGTTGGGCAATTCTGAAGTATTGCCTCCGGCGTGTTTTTGAGACCCGCAACCGAGTAGTCCCAGGAGCGCCAAAATGAATGTTGCACGCAATTTATTCACAGTGCCGCCTCCGGTCCGCGGGAGAGGGGAAACAGCTGCACATTGAATTGAAAAACACGGTCATGACCCTGGCTCTCATCGACCATCCGCACAAGCTCTGCACGGAACTCGGCGATGCGGTTACGCAACAGAGGCAATTCTTTGGAAGGGATGGTGAGGGTAAGCCCCGAAATGTCCCGCTGGTCTGGAACTACCCCTTCAACCGCATCTAGGGCGAGACCCAGGAACTGGCGATGAAGGCCCCGGACAGTCTGCGGAGACACGCCCGCATGAGCGGTCACATGGTCAACTTTGAGCCTCCAAAAGCCCTGGGGATCCTTTTGCAAAAATTCTAATTGCTGTAAAATATCCACAGACTCCTGGACCTGGGAGACACTAATGGGCGGATAGGCCAGTGCAGCAAGGCTTGCGCAGTCTCCATTGAAGCCATGCAACCCAATGAGAGCCCGCACCAGACTATGCTCCCACTTGGCGTAAAACTGAGCTTGCAAATGCCCAAGCATCTTGGATTCCACCTGACGAAGGCTCTGCAATTCTTCCCAGCGGTCGGCAACTTCACGCGGGCTGCGGGCTTTGTTGTACTGAAATAATTTTCGAAAGTACTTGGCTTCCCGCTCATCCAATTCGCAGAACTGTTCGACCGCATCCAGATAGCGCGGACTTAAATGGTTTTTACCCTGGAAGATATTGACCAGGAACCCTGGGTCGATCCCGATCTTCCCCGCCATGTAGCGCACAGAATGGTACCCACGAGTCTTGCGGCGCTCCTCGTAAAATTCGCGCAAGAACTTGCGGTAATCGTCATAATCTGAAAGCGCTTCCATAGCGGTGAATATACTCCCAAAGGGGGCTTTCGCCTACCTGAGACGACCCAAAAGATCAAACCGGGAAATCCAGCTGCGCACCTGCCCGGCAAATGCAGATGGCCCATGCAACACCGTGGGACCCGTACTGGACGAAGAAACCACAACACTGCTCGATGAGGCTCGGCTGGATGAAGAAACCGCTACACTGCTCGACGAGGCTCGGCTGGACGAAGAGACCGCTACACTGCTCGACAAGGTTCGGCTGGACGAAGAGACCGCTACACTGCTCGATGAGGCTCGGCTGGACGAAGAAACCGCTACACTGCTCGATGAGGCTCGGCTGGACGAAGAAACCGCTACACTGCTCGATGAGGCTCGGCTGGATGAAGAGACTGCAACACTGCTCGACGATACTGGGACGGACATGTTCACCTCATCAAGGGTGATCACCTTGGAATGCGCAAACACAGACTGGATGTGAGCTGTCGAATTTTGGGATGCAACGAGATCGACCCAGGAGGAGAAATACGCCCAAGGGGCATCGTCGGCAATACACGCATCAATGTCGGGGATTGGCCCATTTTCGGTCATGGCCACCATCTTTTTGCCCTGCACCAAAGTAAAAAGCTGATCGAACATGGACTTCTGTGTTCCATATTCATACGCACCAGGATAAGAATCGTAACCAATAATATCCACTTTGCTATTGCCTGGGTACCAGGAAGCCTCTGGCGTGGACCACACCCAAATCAGATTATGCAGTCCGTGATAATTGGTGAGCCGATCATACATGATATTGTAAAGCGCTAAACAAGGTGCGGCACCCTTGGCTCCCCACCAGAACCATGCGCCACCAGCCTCATGCAACGGACGCCACAACACCGGAACCCCTGCGGTCTGCAAGCGCTTCAGCTGAACCGCAATGGCATCAATGTCACGCAAAGTGGCAATGTTTTCCACGGTACCTGTTTGCACAGCTTTGGAGACATCAAATGTTGTATTTGCAGTGTAAAAATTACTCGTAGAAAGGGAACCCTCAGTAGGGGATTGCCAGTGCCACTGGAAGCTCACAATTCCCTTTTTTCCCGTGCTGTTGTACCAGTCAATCGCACCCTGAACGGATCCATCGTCCCAGGCGCTCCAGTCGGTGTGCCAGGGATTGTGGGGCGAATAATTCTGCATGTCGAAGGCACGCTGCACGGGCGTTTTAGCGGCAAGAGCAACCAGCTCTGTCCAATAAGCGGTCTGCCCGGAAATGATGTTCTTGCCAAACTGGGAGCGCATGTAGGTATACACCGCTTTGGTCGCTGTATTGGCGAGAGGATCCACCGGAGCGGCAACAACCTGGCTATAGTCATGGGCAGGCACAGCAGTCAGAGTGATTTTATCGAAACTCATATAGCCCCAATCAGGCTGAATCTGAATGGTATTGTTGCCAGCCAACATCGCCAGGTTGCCGGCATTGAAGTCAAACCAGGCGCTGTTCGACCCAAAAGCGAGAGAGGAAACAAAAGCCCCATTGAAATAGAGCTTCTGGTTCTTGTTTCCCATGGGAGTGCTTGCCCGGATCACCAAACTATAGAACCCTTTTGCCGCCACATTCACCGTGAAAGTAATGCTACCCGTTGCCGCCATATCCACATATCCTGTTCCGGAATATCCTGTATGGCTGGTAGCCTTGGTGACACTAACCAGGGTGGCGTTTTCGGCCTCTTGGGTGATGGTCTGGGCCTGCAACAGCGCAAAGCTGAGCAAGAGGGTCGAGACGAATAATGGGAACCGCATGGGCATATCTCCTTTGGGTGCTTTATCCAAAGTAATCCAGAAAAGCTCCATGAGGACTCCCTTTCCGGGAATGTGGTGAGTGGGTACTCACCAACGACTCGGAGCCCATTATGAATAGACTAAAATTTCCCGAACTTTACCGCAAGGCTACCCGTTGGACCAGACTGATCCCAGCCGGTAATTCCATTCTTTTCCTTGGGGATCGAAGACGAAAAACGCATTCGCGTTGTCCATGAAATCCTCGCAATCTGGTCCGCCAGTATCATAGCCCTGATTTGAATCCATGTCGTTATCCGTTAATGATTCGGCAACACTACTGTCCAAAACAACCTAGCTTAGCCGGCTAGGTTTTCTTTTTTGCCTAAATTCGCTTATTTTCACCTTCCGTTAGAAAGTACCCCTCCCCCAAAATTCGGCTGTCCGAAAAGATGAAGGTTTTGCTGGTGGTTCGGTGAATATTCTGGTGGTGGCACGAATGGATTTGCGAGCCATTCATCCAAGGAACTACAACGAAACAGGCTTATTCGTAACAAGGAAG
>CAIRAY010000163.1 GCA_903876665.1 uncultured Fibrobacterota bacterium
CCATGCAATGCTGTTTTGCCTTGCAATGCTTTTTTGTCATGCCCGGCACGGGCATCACCGCACCCTGCCCGAACATATACAGCAACCAGCTCCGGTGTTCCCCCTTCGGGGGATGACAAGCAAGGCCCGCTTGCCATGTCATGCAATGCTGTTTTGCCATGCAATGCTTTTTTGTCATGCCCGGCACGGGCATCACCGGACCATTCGGCAATATTCTGTGATGCCCGTGCCGGGCATGACGATTTCATCGGGCATTGCTGGATCATTATCGGAAAACAAAACATCTGCTAAATTTACACTACCCGATGATCCCACAACGAAAAATCGCCCATATCGACATGGATTGTTTCTATGCCGCCATCGAGATTCGTGACAACCCAAGTCTCCAGGGCAAACCCGTGGCCGTTGGCGGAGATTCTTCCCGGCGTGGAGTCCTCTGTACCTGCAATTACGAGGCGCGAAAATTTGGCGTGCACTCGGCCCTACCCACCTCCCAGGCCTTCAAGCTTTGTCCCCAGCTGATTTTGATGCCGGTGGACATGCCCCGCTACAAAGCCGAATCCATGAAAATCTCGGAGATCATCCACCGCTTTACGGAGCGCGTGGAACCCCTTTCCCTCGATGAGGCCTACCTGGATTTGACCGGTTCTTCCCACTTCCAGGGGAGTGCGACACTTACCGTGCAAGCCATCCGCAAATTGATCCAGGACGAATTGCACCTAGCGGCCTCGGGGGGAGTTGCTCCCAATAAATTTCTGGCCAAAATTGCCAGCGACTGGAAAAAGCCCAACGGGTTCTTCGCCATAACCCCCGAAATGATTCCTGAATTCGTAAAAAACCTGCCGGTCGGGAAAATCCCCGGGGTGGGAAAGGTAATGGAATCCAGGTTAAGCGCAATTGGGCTTAAAGCTTGTGCAGATTTGCAAAGCTTCGGGCGGGACAACCTGGTGCGAAAATTCGGAGGGATGGGTTTTCGACTTTTCGATCTTTGCCGCGGAATCGACGACGAGCCCGTGGTCACGGATTGGATTCGGAAGTCCCTTTCGGTGGAAGACACCTTTGCCCAGGACATCCAAGGGGCCGAGTTATGTCTGGCCGAGCTCTCGAAGATTTACCAGGAATTCCTCCGTCGCCTTGCCCGTCAGGAGGATAATCCGGTCCAAATTGGAGGCCGCAACCAACTTTTCGTGAAAATTAAGTACGGCGATTTCCGGCAAACCACCATTGAACGAAGCTTCCCTTCCCTCGATTTCACCTATTTCCAGGACCTCTTTTTCGAAAGGTATGGTACAAGCCCCAAGCCCATCCGCCTGCTCGGACTCGGCCTCCGCTGGCCCGACCCCCTGGACAGTCGCCAACTTCGTTTCGATCTGGATACACGGGAAACCGAAGATCGCGTGATTGAAATCACATTTTGATAGGCCAATTATTTATATTCACTTTGCGTTTTTGCATTTGGAGCGGTCTTCTTTAGTATCCGGTGCAAACGAGTTAATACTTTTCCGCTGTTTTTTTGATTTTTAGAGCAGAGATTCACATCAACCAAGGGAAACGCCATGTTCCAAAGATTCCTGAGCACAACCCTCATCGTCGCCTCGACGCTGTCGGTCGCCACGTTCGCGGCACCAAAACCGCCACGTATCGTGGTCGCCAAATTCTTCGATGACAAATATCGCCAGGGTGGTTTTGACTACACCTACCCCCCGACGACCAAAATCGAAATCACCAAGGATGGCGGATTCAATTCCCCCTCCGCACTCAAAATCTCGTTGGACAACAGCGATTATTCGGGTGCCGCAGTCTGTCTATACAATGAATTTTTTGACTTGTCCAAGGTTCAGCTCGATGGGGCTGTTGAGTTCATGATCAAGGGCGCAACGGGTGGCGAACAAATCAAGTTCGGCCTGCTCGACGAAGAAGTCAGCGATAGCAAAAAGACCCAGGTCGTGGTGTCTTTGAACCCCTACGTCCAAATAACTACCGAATGGCAAAAGGTCGTTATCCCTCTAGCGGACTTCCCCGAACGTGGCCTCTACTGGGACCAGACCAAAAAGACCGAACTTCCTTCCAAAATTGATTTAGCCAAAATTGCCGAATTCCGAATTTCCGCAGATAAAGGCGTAAACAAGGGTGGCGCAAAAGTATGGATCGACAATGTCGAAATTGTCAAAGGATCCGTGAAGAAAGCAGCACCCAAGGCGCCTCAGGTGTATTGGGACGAGAAGGTCGAAATTGTCGATGGCCCCGCCGCACCGGAAAAACTGGACGGCAAGGCGAAGACAATGAAGATTCTTTACAGCAATGACCTGAAGAGCTTCGAAATGTATGGCGGAAAAACCGCTGTGCGCGAACAGGCTTCCAAGACCCCTGGCAACTCCAAGGTTCTGGCCATGTACCTCGACGATGCCGAGTATTCGGGCATTTCCCTCTCCCTAGGCGCCGACAGTTTTGTTGACCTCTCCAAGGTACGCAACACCGGTGGCGTTTACTTCTGGATCAAGGGCTCCAAGGGTGGCGAAGTGGCACTCCTGGGCCTTTTAGATAACCAAGGTAAAGATGTCAAGAGCCAAACCAAGCTGGCGATCAAAGACTACGCCCAAATCACCGACAAGTGGCAGCTGGTCAAGGTCCCCTTCAAGCGGTTCCAGGACAAGGGCAAATCCTGGGATGCCACCAAGCAGGCCGAAGTGGCCAAAGATGTCATGTGGAACAAGATTCAATCTCTGCGTTTCTCCGTTGGCAAAGCAGACAACAGGCGCGAAGCCGGTGATGCAGTCACGCTTTATGTGGACCAAATTACCTTCACCGAAAACATCGACTGGGTCGATCCCGATCTCAAATGGGACTCCTTCAAATCCACCGAGCCAACCCTGGTCCTACATGACTTTGAAAACAACCCCATCTGGGAGCCATCCCTCGGTCCAAAGTCCAAGCTGAAGATGAGCGTAGGCCCATCCAAACTTGACGGCAAAGGCCTGATTGTGGAAGAATACCTGATGAACGACTGGGTCGACAATGTGTTCGACTTCAACAAGCAGAAGGCTCCCGCAAAGCTTCGCAACTGGTCCAAACACTGGGCAATTATGTTCGACATGTATACGGACAAAGCCTGGCAAGGAATCACCCTCCAAATTGGTGACAATGGTCGCGAAATTTATGTTGCGAACACCGGTGCCGGTCGTGGACGCACCACAATCCTGGTTCCACTGCGTGCTTTCGCCAAGTTCCCCTACTACCAGCCACCCGAGGCCATCCAAAATGGCGTTATGGACCTGGACTCCATTAGCGTCCTCGACATCAAACCTTCCGGTGAAGGCACCGCGGGTTCCTTCCAGATTGACAATATCAAGCTGACCAACCTCCGCGAGCTGCCCAAGACCGAAATCGCAGCATCTAAAGACATCACCATTGCCGGCGACCTCAAAAAGATCGTCAATCCAGCTATTGCCGATGCGATTTTCGGAATCAATGCAGCCCTCTGGGATGGCGACTTGCTGAAGCCCGAAACCGAAACTCTGGTCAAGCGCATCAATCATGGTGTGGTTCGTTACCCAGGTGGTTTGCGCGCTGACGATGATCATTGGGAACAGATTCTACGCAACAAGGACTGGATGGTCGACACCGACGAATTCCTGGAATGGTGCAAGAAGACCGGCACAACCCCAATGTTTACCATCAACTTCGGTACAGGTACCGTGGAAGAGGCTGCAAAATGGGTTGAATACGTGAACATCCAAAAGAAGGCCAATGTGGTTTACTGGGAGCTCGGAAACGAAATCTACGGTAACTGGCATCCTCAGTACGAGAGATACGGTAAGGATGGCGGAACCATTTATGGCAAGCGCGCCAAGGAATTCATCCTGGCCATGAAGAAAGTCGATCCCAAGATCAAGATCGCCGTTCTGGGCGTTCTGGATGGTCCATGGAACGACAAAGTCATGGAACAAACAGCTGATGTTGCCGATGGAATTATCATCCATCATTATCCACAACACTTCGGCGAAGAAAATGACTTCGCTCTCCTCGCGGCTCCCCAGTCCCTCCAGGGTATTTTCGAACGCATCCACGAGACTGCCCGCAAGTATTCCAAGACTCGCAACCTTGAAGTCTGGCTTACCGAATGGAACTCCGTGGACTTCAACCCCGGTCCTCAGACCATCTCTCTCGTCAACGGTCTTTTCGTTGCCGACTACCTCGGTATGCTAACCAAGGTCGGTGCAGGAAGCGCACAATACTGGGATATCCATAATGACATCACACCCGAAGGTGGTGACTATGGCTACCTCAGCCGCAGCTACGACGAACAGGTCGGTGGAAACGTTCCTCGTCCATCCTACTGGGCATTCCAGATGGCATCTGACGGCCTCCGTGGCCAGCTGGTGGAATCCAAGTCGGGCGAAGACAATCTGACCACCTACCTCGCCGTCAAGGGCAACCGCAAGTGCATGCTCGTAATCAACAAGAGCCCCACCACGGCGTTCAAGTCCACGATCAATATCCCTGGCTTCGCTGGCAAGGGCAAAATCGAGGTTCTTGAAGCTTCCGGAAAGGATGCCGGCAAGGTGATCAAGATGCCTGCCCCCACATCCAAGCCCCTCGACATGAAAGAAGGAACGAAGGTCGAGTTCCCCAAACATTCGATTACTTTGATCACGGTCGAATAACGACCCTTTGACATCGGCATAGGGGCGCGGAATGAAGATTCCGCGTTCCCCTGCCACACCACCGTACAAGCGGGTCCGCATACGGCGGTTCGAAGAGATTAGGCTACTTCACCTTACTTAGCCTTGGTAAGCCAAGATCATCGAAGTACTTGA
>CAIRAY010000164.1 GCA_903876665.1 uncultured Fibrobacterota bacterium
GCGGTGATGGTCCACACAGTGGATAGTGCTCCACTTGATATGCCGGTTTCGCCTCGGCGATTACCGGCACATATCCACTGTGTGGAAAGGGCAAAGCCCTAAGTGGCCAAGCTTTGCATAGCTGCCAGTAACCGTAACTGGCAGCACATCGGCCCTTCCGGCCATGACATGCTTGTTGCAGCGGGGCCCGCCATCCCGCCCACCTTCTTGCCGCGTGTTATACGGCGAAGTGAGTAACTTTACATCCTCAAGAATTTTCCCCTTCCAGATTCTATCTTGTAGCCGTGATGCGCATTTCAAAAAACAATATCCCATTTCGTTCCCCAAGCCTTACAGACCATCGTCTTCGCGAGGGTGACAAAGATCCCATGAATACTTTACATAGAATGATTCTTTTTCTTGCCTTTGGGTTTGCTATGGTTGTGCTTGCTACGCCTGCGGATTCCGTTGATGTCTCCCTTCTGAAGTATGCTGATTATCGGGAGCAGGTCATTCGCAAGCCCTTGTTGGAGCGCGCTTTGGCAGACAGCACCCTAAGTGTAGGAATGCGCACTCTGACCCAGGCTTCGCTGTACTTTCAGAACGAGAAATATGATTCCGCGCTGGTCCTCTACCGGGCTCATCAAAAGGATATTCCAGACATTGAGGGTCATGTTTTGATGCGCATGGCTCGGTGCGCACTGGAGCTTGGGCTTGGTGATTCTGCGCGGGCCATTTTACTTTCAACGACATCGCAGGTCAAGAATCGACCTTGGTGGGAGCAGGCCGACCGCATCCTCTCCGAATCCATTTTGCGTGATTCAAATTTCACGGTGGCCCAGCGTCTCGATTCGGTAGTTGTCCGAATCAAGGCAAAACCCGGAGATGCCTATTTGGCATGGCTTCGGCTCAAGCAGGGCATGCTACTGCAAGAACAAGGGAATCTTCTGGAAGCGCAGAATTCCTACGTGGCGGCTTTGGGGAATTCTGATTATCGTGGAAGCGCTCTGGATGCCTTGATGGAGCTGAAGCCCAAGATTGGCTATCCCAAAAGTACCTGGGCGCTTTCTGAGACGATTCTCAAGCTCTGCAAGTCCGGACAGAATCAGGAATGCGTGGATTGGGCCGACTCCTTGTTTATGCGCCCGGATCTTTCGGGGGGAGTGCGCAATTCTTTGCTTGCCGCACAGGCAACTGCACTCCAAGGACAAGAAAAGCTGGACAGTGCTGCAGTCCGTTTCAAATGGCTGTTGGATTCGGTGGAGCTCCGTCCAGGTTGGATGCAATCTTTGATGCGGATCCATCGCAAACTCAAGCGCACTAAAGAAGCAGACCGCCTGGATTCCCTTTTCCGCAAAGAGTTTCCCTACAGTCCTGAAAATGCAAATAACCTCTGGGTGTCCGCTTTGGAGCTCGAACAGGAGGGCCGCTATGTGGAATCCTTCCTGGAATATTCGGAGCTTATGGATCCACGCTTTGGGCGCAACCAGCGCAGGCAGTGGGCTCCTTTCAAAATGGGGCTTCTGTGGTACAAACAGGAAATGTACCAGGAAGCCCTCCATGTTTTGGTGGCTCCAACCAAAAATGCCGAATTCCTGTGGCCCCAAGCGGCCGCCATGTTCTTCCGGGCCGAGTGCTTTCTGAAGCTCAAGCAGGATTCCGCTGCCCGTAGTGAATACCTGACAACAATCCGCACTTTTCCTTTAAGCTGGTATGGCCACCGTGCGCGGGTACGGCTTGTTGAAAATAAGCTCCTGGATTCCAGCCAGGTTCCCTGGGTCAAGGTTTTTGAAGCCAGCCAGGCCAAAACCCTGGAATGGATTCGACGGAAAATATCGCGCAACAAACGTTTAGAAGATGCCGGAACGGATCGCATTCACATGATCGAGCTTTTGTTGCAGACCGGCTTTGAAAAGGAAGGCCGGGTGGTGCTTTCTAAATCGATTAATGCATTTGGAAGACGGCCTGATTTTTTGTTTGAGGCTGGGCAAATGCTGATGCGCAACGGAGAGCCGGGAGAGTCCTTCCGCATGGCGCGCGATTTTTTGGAGGTGGCGAATCGGCAATGGTTCAACGATATGCCCAGACCCGTTGCGGAGCTGATGTATCCAATGCCCTCCCCGTGGATTGAGCCCGCCCGGGCCTTTGTAAAACCTCCGGTGGATCCATTCCTGCTATTTGGAGTCATGCGCCAGGAATCGATTTTTGTACCCGACATTTCTTCGCCGGTGGGTGCGCGCGGACTGATGCAGATTATGCCCCAGACGGGAAGTACGCTCGCCAAGGCCGAGGGGATTAAAGGGTATAATGTGGATCTTCTATACAATCCGGTCATGGCCATCCGTCTGGGAAGCCGTTACCTGAACGATCTTTTGCTTGAATACGGTGGCGATCCGGTGTACACATTGGCGAACTATAATGCAGGCCCCAAGCCGGCCAAGCGCTGGCAGGAGGGAAACAAAGGCAAGCTGCTCGACCTCGCCGTCGAAGACATTTCCTATTGGGAAACCCGTGAATATGTCAAAAAAGTCATGGGCAACTACTGGACCTATCAGGCGATTTATGGAAAGGAGAGTAGGGAGTAAACAGCCAGCAACCATACTGTTTCGCAAGTGATGAGTGATGAGTGTTATACATTCACTCCCGAGTCTCTTAGAAACCCTTTATATGTGGTTGTTTCACTCATCACTCATAACTCATTTTTCGAGCCACTTTCCTATGACCTTTCTCCTCTGGACACTTATTCCCGCAATGTTGCTCGCTATTAGCAATATCCTGCAAAAAATTGGCCTGGACACCGTTGCACACAAAGTGCACACCCATCGGCCGTGGGAGTGGATCAAAACCGTGGTGCGGAATTACCCTTGGTGGGGTGGGATCGGCATTGCGGCGGTGGCCACCGTGGGCTACTATGCTGCCATTGGCAAATACAACATTAGCCTGGTCCAGCCCATGATGGCCTTGAACCCTGTATTGACGGCACTTGCGGGCTGGTTGTTCTTAAAGGAGCACTTGGACCGGCGGACTGCGGTCGCCATTGGCCTCGTGGTTATTGGTCTTTGTTTTGCTGGCTTTTTGCATGGCGAAGCCCGCGGATCGGAATCTGCAACCATGCTTTGGGTCTTTTCGGCGTCTTGCCTGGTTTTTGTGGGCGCAGTACGCTTTTTTATCCATAGTGAAGAAGTGCGCAAGTCTTTGATCGGGGGCGTGGGTTTTGGGCTTTCGGCTGTGTTGATGAAGAGTTTGGAAACCCACTATTTGGCGGCAGGCTCACTGGGAAATGCCCTGGTGGATTTACCGACCCTGGCCCGCGCCTTGGGCTATGTGGCCACCTATTTGCTGGGGTTTGTGTACCTGCAAGTCGCTTTGACCTTTGGTCGCGCCCTCTTTGTGATTCCCCTGACCTCTGCCATTGGAATGCTCATCCCTTCCATTGCGGGAATTGTGGTATTTCAGGAGCCCTTTGGGTGGGCCAAGCTTACGGCCCTGGGTTTGGTCGGTTTTGGATCCGCAATGTTTGTCAGGTTTCGGGACTAAACCTTCTATATTATCCCACATGCTTGAGAAATTAAAAGAGAAGTTTCAACAATCCCATTTTCATTTTGTAAATGGCCCTGCAACGCAGTGCGAAGCTTTGTTGCGCGAATGCCTGGCTGGCTACGGAGAGCAGTTGGGGAACACTCATCCCCAGACTTTGCAAATCGGGCATTTGCTGACCCAGGTGCTCAATTATCAGAAGCGCTACCATGAGGCTTTTCAAATAAAAAATCTGCAAATTGAAACCTTGAATGCAGATCCCCAGGCACCTCCGGAACAAATGTTTTTCTGCATCCGCCAGCTCATCGAGATTGCTCGAGATGCAGAGCAATTCGAACCTGCCATGTCTATTTGCAAACAGGCAGTCACCCGTTACCAGGGCAAGCACATCGAATCGCATGCCTTTTTGGTTCTCCTTGCGGGAACCATCGCGCAGGCGATGGAAGAGTACGACAAGGCTTTTGCCCATTACGCAGAAGTGCGCACGGTTCTGGAGCGTGATCAGGCAA
Source organism: uncultured Fibrobacterota bacterium (assembly GCA_903876665.1). Taxonomy (GTDB): domain Bacteria; phylum Fibrobacterota; class Fibrobacteria; order Fibrobacterales; family Fibrobacteraceae; genus CAIRAY01. Next base: position 4,026 of record CAIRAY010000164.1, read on the forward strand.
ACGACCACATTCTTTCGGGGTTCACCCAGTTTTACCTGGGAACACTGGAACGGGATCGAGACCAGGACAAGCTTGCTTTGCAACACTTTGAGCGGACTGCTGAAATTTTGCAGGGGCTGGGTGAGGGGGCGGACCAGGAACTCTTTGCCCACAACCAGTTTCAGTTGGCTTTGCTTCGGACCGAAGGGCGCGAACCCCAGCAAGTTATCGGAAACCTGTTGGCGTGCCTAGAAACCCATGCGAAAGTGTTTGGGCCTCGGGTTCCTTTGACCGCAAAAATTCACTCTTCCCTGGGCTACCATTACAATCATGGCTTGGCCGATAAAGAAAGCGCCCAAAAGCACTACCAGATGGCTAGGGACATTTATACGCAATGGCTGGGTGCCGATTCGGTTGAAGTCGCTGGCCTGAACAGTCTGCTGGAGCTACTCGCGCCCAAGGGCTAAGCCAAATGCTGTGTGGCAACCCCAGTTGTTATGGCTTGTTGCCTTGTCATGGCCGGAAGGGCCGAGTGGCCACTTAGGGCTTTGCCCTTAGTGGCCACTCGGCTGTGCCGGGCATGACAAGAATAGCCGGGCATGACAGTAATGTCCAGTTAAGCCAGTTCCTTGATCACCCAGATATCGGCGAGGTTGCGGTATTTTTCAGCAAAATCAAGGCCGTAGCCGACCACGAATAAGTCCTCGATTACGAAGCCCACGAATTTTGCGGAGTAGGGGACTTGATGTCGCTCTGGTTTATCCAAAAGCACACAGGACGTGACTTCGGTGGCTCCCGCTTTTTCCAGGGCCTCGGTTACATGAGTAAGAGTCTTTCCTGTGTCGAGGATATCGTCAATCAATAATATCCGGCGTCCATGGATCTCGATTTTTTCGAGTCCCTCCAGAAGTACTTTGCCACTCGAACGCGAAGATTTTCCGTAGCTGGATGCTTTGAGGAAAGCGATGTCCACGGAGCGGGAAAACGCCCGGGTCAAATCCGCCAGAAAAATAAAGGCTCCATTCATCAGGCCAATGACCAAAAAGTCATCATCGCCATAGTGGGCTTCGATCTTGCGCGCCAATACCCGAATCCGGCTTCGGATTTGAGTCCGCCCGATTAATGGGGTGGTGGAAAGGGCCGAATTCATTTTATGGCGTGTCCAAAATTCAGCCAATCAAACATGGGCTGGAGAACCTTCCAAGAATGATCCACATGATCGCGGAATTTGCAGTAGGCGGGGTAGGCTAAGTTTTCCAGACTCGTTTTGTCGATATCCAGTTGCATCCAATCGGCAAGGCTGATGAGTCCCGTAATCTGGGTAACGGTTTCCGCGTCCTGTTGCTCCATGGCTAGGGTCAGCAAATTCTTGATGCGTTCATGGAACCGTTCGCCAAGGCCTGCGCGCGAAGGGTGAATTCCCAATGTCTTTGCTTCAATCAGCAGCTCTTTGCCGTGGGCAAGCAAGTCAGGTGTGACCAGCTCCAGAGAGCGCAAGGCAATGCGGTAGATTTCGGTATTCAGGGAAACAGAAAGGCATTCCCGCATGGTGCCGGGGAGCGCGTCTGAGGAGTCCGCAAGACAATCCAGGGAAAGAGAATAGCGACGCGCGAAATCCCGGAAGTCTTCGGCCAGGCGGTTCAGATTGCGGTTGGCGGCGTGACGATTGATGCGCTGCAAGGAGTCGGTGAACAATTCTTTGGCCCGCAGATGCAGGGTTTTGGGAATGCTCTTGGTAATCTGTTCAACGGTCTTGGACAAGTCGTAGGGGAAGATGAATTTAGCGTGGGCGTCGAAACCCTCCACGATGAACAGATGGGTGCGGTCGAGTGAATCCTGTGTGACCAGCGCGGCTGCATCGAAATGCTCCATGGTCTCGGGCTGCTCCAGATGGAACTGGAACAAGGATTGCCGGTCGGCTTTGCAGTGTTCTGTAACCAAAATGCGGCAGGAATCCAGCTCAAAGGAGCCGGGATGGTCTAGTTGCAGGTGCAGGCGCACCGCGGCTTCGCCCATGAGACGAAGCCAGGCGGGAATGTGTTGGCGTACATGGGCGACAAATAATTCGGCGCCATTCTTTTTGGTTTCGTTGCTGACTGCGCGAGCGAGGATGCCCAGGAATTCCGCCTCCAGGGGGTTTCCCCAGGTTTCGAAGCGGCGCATCAGTTCCATGGCCCGGAGCGCGTAGCGCAAATTCTGCATGGGCTCAATGCCCTCAATGTCATTGAAGAACCAGCCACAGCTGGTAAAGCTGAACAGGCAGAATTTTTGGATTTCGAGAAGGGCCAGAGCACTGGCCAAGTCCTCGGGGTTTTCCGGATGGTGCAGTACCTGTGCCAAGAAGTTTTTGCGGCCTTGGGTGTTGCCGGGTTCCAAAATAATTTGGATGTAATCGTTGCGGATTGCCCAAGGGTCCCGGTCCGAAATGCGTGCAAACTCTGCCACAAAAATTTCGTCAGCGGCAGTCTTTAAATGATTGAGTGCATCCCGCAGGGGGGTGCGCCACTTTTGATTCCAGTCTGGACCGCCACCGGTGGCGCAGCCACAATCCCGGTTCCAGCGACCCACGCCATGGGCGCAAGACCAGGCGCAACCTTCGCCGTGGGCATTCTTGATGGAGGCTTCGTGTTTGGGTGGAAAGTGCTCCAGGAACCAGCCGAAATTAACGGGCTGCATTCCATGTTCTGCCGCGTAATATTTGAAAAGCCAGGCTGCGCACATGTCGCCGAAGGCCTCGTGGTGGCCGTAGGATTCACCATCCGTTGCCACGGAGACCAGCTGCGGAGCGGGGTTTTCTGCGTCCCAGGCATTGCGGATGCTGGATCCAAAGGTGTCAGCATTGCGAAGCAAATGTTCGAAACCAACGGCACTGGAAAGTCCGGGATGGTAAAAGAATACATCCAAGTGTCCAGGACACAGTGGCCGTCCTTGGTCATCCTTGGGGTATATGCGGTAAGGGCGAGTGGTGTCGATGTCGGTGTTGGAACTGTCGGTCCATTCGTCTTCGTCAAAAAGCCGGAAGGCCTGGGCTTGGGTCGGAGAAAGAACGGTGAACTGGATTCCCTCGCCAATGAGGTCCACCACGGTGTCCATGTTAATGGCGGTTTCGGCAAGCCACATGGCTTCGGGTTTGCGGCCGAAATGGAATTCAAAATCCCGGATGCCCCAGCGGATTTGGGTGAGGCGGTCTTCGCGACTTGCAAGCGGCATGATGATGTGATTGTAGACTTGAGCAATCGCATTTCCGTGACCCAAGCGCTTGACGCTTTTGCGGTCCGCCTCTTTGATGCGCTCATAGACTTCGGGCATCTGAAAACGAATCCAGGACATGAGCGTTGGGCCGATGTTGAAGCTCATGTATTCGTAATTGTTTACGAGTTCCTTGATGCGTCCAAATGGATCCAGAATGCGCGAGGCGGAATTGGGGCCGTAGCATTCCTTGCCAATGCGCAGGTTCCAGTCATGGAAGGGATGTGCGCTAGGTTGGTGTTCGATGCTTCCTGTCCAAGGATTTTCGCGGGGAGGCTGATAAAAGTGACCATGAATGGCAAAATAGAGAGGGTGCTTGGTGGTCATACTTCGCTCCAGGGAAAGGGCTGTCCGTCAAGTTTGGTGACCTGATGGTTGGCTAGTTGGTTTCTAAGGATGTCAAGGCCTTGCTGAATGATGTCACCACGGATGGAGCTTTGGGCATTGAACCAATATTCCTGTTCCTGGTTCACCCGGGCATAGCTGCGGTCGGCAATATTTTGGACCCCAATCATAATTTCCAGGGAGGCGCGATTGCCATCAATAAGCACATTTTGAATCCAGCGGATACTTTTCATGCCGGAAAAGTAGGTTATTCGCGCTCCAGTTCAAAAGGATATGGAATTTGCGCCAGAATGCCCTCCTCGCGCCAAAATGTCATGCAGGCGCCAGAATGTCATGCAGGCGCCAAAATGTCATGCCCGGCACGGGCATCGCAGAACTCCGGTAAATGTACGGTGATGCCCGTGCCGGGCATGACAAGACAATCAGGATGACAAGACAATCAGGATGACAAGACAATCAGGATGACAAGACAATCAGGATGACAAGACAATCAGGATGACAAGACA
>CAIRAY010000165.1 GCA_903876665.1 uncultured Fibrobacterota bacterium
CCATCCTGTCATGGCCGGAAGGGCCGATGTGCTGCCAGTTACGGTTACTGGCAGCTATGCAAAGCTTGGCCACTTCAACCTTTGGTTGTTTCCACACAGTGGATATGTGCCGGTAATCGCCGAGGCGAAACCGGCATATCAAGTCGAGCACTATCCACTGTGTGGACCATCACCGCCACTGGTCGCACGGGTCTGTGGCCCCCGTTCCGGGGGTGACACAAAGTCGCGCGGAAGTGAAACTATTCCAACCGATGGGTCGCATCGAAGCCATTGGTGGTTTCCACTCCAGGACCCCCAGCAACCTTCTGCCCTGGATTTTCGCCATCGATACCCAGGGGGAATAATTGCACATTGAGCTGAAAAACCATGTTATCATTATCGCCTTCCTGACTGAGACGAAATATGTCTTTTCGGAAGTCTTTGATTCGGTCCCTTACCATTTGGAGACTTGTGCTCGCCAAAGTGATCGTTGCAGAACTGATATCACGGAGTTCTAATGGATCTTTTAGAAATGATTGGAGAGCCATGTGCATGGTTTCTTCCTGAAAACCACGGATGGCGTCTGATTTCCAGCCTTCTCCAGTGCTAACAAATAAATCGACGACTTGCCAAGACCCATCTTCCCCTCGCAAAATGAACCCAAGCCGATTTAACAGCGCAATCGATTCTTCGACATCTTGAACGGTAGCCTGTGGATGCAACATCTCGGCAAGTGCACGATAATCATCAAATACTTTGGTGATCCCCAACAGGGACCGGACCGCAATGTGACGCACATGCTTAAAAAAGTCCATTTGACTTTGTTTTAAGGTCTGTAAATGAATGCCCTTTATTTCCTGCAGGCGCTTGAAGCGAAGAAATACTTCACTTTCTTCTTCGGCTCTCCCATAATGCACGAGCTCTTCCCAGTATTGCCGTTGTCGCCCTTCAAGTCCTAAAAAATCAGCAAAAGCTCCAATATTTTTCACCCCTAGGTGGGTTTTTCCTTGAAAAACTTTAAGAACATAGCCCTGGTTGATGCCCACTTTTTGCGAGATATATCGATAAGACCAAAAGTCCTTGTTTTTTTTTTCGGACTCGTAAGTGGCGCATAAATATTCGCGATAGTTGCTGTAATTAAATATATCAACCATACTCTGATTATACCGCCAAAAGGTCCCGGTGTGCGCTAAACCACTACATTGGAATAATGTAACTCGTGCAATGGCGCAATGACTTGCAATGCACAAGCTACTTGGGTCCTGGGTGTATTCTCGTGGTCTCGTTACATAGGCATGCAACGGAAAAACTTTCCATCAAATGATTTGTCAGGGAAATTTCCATAGATTGGAACGATATCATTTTGGAGACAAATCATGAATCAATCCATCCTTGTCCATGCCAAGCCAGTCCTCAAACTTGCAATAGGCATCGCCTTATTGACAACAGGGGTCACCAGTGCAATGGACTTCAAAGTTCTTGACGGAACTTTATACACAGGAAAGCCGACGAACTTAGCCTCCCGCGGATTCAATGCGATTGGCATTGTGTATGAATCCGATCTGGACTGGCCAACCGGCATAAGGGATATGCCCTCACAGGCAAGCGTCGAAAAGGTGTCCATGGGTAGTTTTGCTTTGAAGTATGAAAACCGCATGGAATTTGATATTGAGTCTGAAAATAGCTTGATATACGCTGACAACGATTCCGCTAGGGAAGTTACCGTGCAACGCTTAACAACCATGGCCAAATGGGCGCACGCGGCAAACCCCAATGTCAAAATTGGCTTTTACAACCGGAACTCCGAACAGAGTCCCTATGCCCATTTGAGCGCACAGTCTATTGCAAAATATAACGCCATCCATGATCAATTCCACCAGCGCCTTGCTGATGTATCAGAGGAAATCACTCCTCAAGCTTACACATTCTACATCGATGATCTTCCATTTTGGATCGCTGATGCCAAGCTTATTGTGGCAACGGCTAAGCGCATTTCCCGTGGCACAAAGCCCGTTTTCCCATATCTTTGGATGCGCATTCATGGTGGAGCTATTCCTGCGGATGAGGGCAAAGTCATTCCGAAAGCATTCTTTAAGGAGCAGCTTCGTACCTTGCGCGATGCATGTGCGGATGGCGTTATTATTTGGGGCGGTTGGAATAATGGAGGACGTGAAGTATGGAGCGAAAACTTAGACTGGTGGGTCGCTACGCAGGAATTTATAGCGGAAACCGCCGCCATGCCAAACACTTGTGCCCCACTTTCGTCCTCCAGTAGTAATGCATCCTCTTCAAGCCAAGTGCCATCCAGTTCATCTAGCATCAAAGTGTCGTCTTCTAGCGTAGTACCTTCAAGTTCTTCCAGCGTCATGGTGTTGTCCTCTAGCGCAGTGCCTTCAAGCTCTTCAAGCGTCAAGGTGTCGTCTTCCAGCGTGAAGCCTCCAAGCTCTTCAAGCGTCAAAGTGTCGTCCTCTAGCGTAGTGCATCCAAGTTCTTCAAGCGTCAAGGTGTCATCCTCCAGCGTGAAGCCTCCAAGTTCTTCAAGCGTCAAGGTGTCATCCTCCAGCGTGAAGCCTCCAAGTTCTTCAAGCGTCAAGGTGTCGTCTTCAAGCGTGAAGCCTCCAAGCTCTTCAAGCGTCAAAGTGTCGTCCTCTAGCGTAGTGCATCCAAGTTCTTCAAGCGTCAAGGTGTCGTCTTCCAGCGTGAAGCCTCCAAGTTCTTCAAGCGTCAAGGTGTCGTCCTCCAGCGTGAAGCCTCCAAGTTCATCTAGCTTCAAAGCGTCATCTTCTAGTGCGGAGCATCCAAGTTCATCCACCGTTGATTTGTCATCTTCTAGCGCGGAGCCAGTAAATTCCTCAAGCATCAAATTGTCATCTTCTAACTCGAAGATTCGTAAGGGGGCTCACTTTCGGTATGATTCAAAGAGCGGCAGTTTGAAACTTGTTACAAAGGATGGAGGTGCGTTTGACTTTTCAGGGAGTTCCCTACCCTGAAATGCTATTATTGTCGCTAAACTGGAGAGTGCGAACATGAACAAGTCGGACGCGAAGCAAGGCCAGCAAGCATCAGAGCTTATTTCAACACATATCGCCGAACTTGGGGACTGGCGCGGGGAAACCCTCGGCAGAATACGCAAGCTCATTATGGACACGGATTCGCGCGTGGTCGAAGAGTGGAAGTGGATGGGCACTCCGGTTTGGTCGCGTAACGGCATCATCTGTACTGGCGAATCTTATCCGCATTTTGTGAAGCTGACCTTCATCAAGGGTGCATCTTTGCAGGATCCGAGCCACCTCTTCAACTCAAGCCTCGATGGAAAAGCGCGCCGCGCCATTGACCTTCTTGAGGGAGAGGAGCTTGACGAGTCCTCCTTTCAGGCGTTGGTTCGCCAAGCAATCGCCCTCAACAGCTCCAACAAATCAAAGCAATCCCAAAAAGCCAAGCTCTAAGGGCAATACAATTGGGAATGCTTGCCATGTGTCCGGTTTCCTGTCGGGGCCTACTTTCTGTCATGGCCTCCATCCTGTCATGGCCGGAACGACCATCGCCGGTGCAGTGTGAATGCATTGCGGGCACGGTGCGGTGATCCCTCGGTGGGACCGTTCGGGCTTTGCCCGTTACGGACACATGTCCACTTTGTGGGGTTCGGGGGATGACATGATTGCCGGGGATGAATTGATTATGTCGCATAATTTACGACGATGTTAGTAATACGTTCGCTCTGCCACTCTCCACCGAGAAAACTAAATTGCATCGCATGATGGCCAATGCAGACCGCAAATGGGTAGAGACGCACATTCTCCACGATGGCGACATTCAGTTTTATGGAAATTTGCTCCGCGAAATCGAAGGAATTGGAGCGGATGCTTTTTGGAAAGAGTTTCGGCGCATTGCCCAAGAATACTTGACTGCAGGCCACCAGGGGACCCAAATGTTCCACGCTCTAGTCGATGCCACCATCGAGCGTCTAGTGGAAAGGGACCGGCGCTATGGTTATCCGCCGCCCTTCTGCCACAAAGGTTGCGACAATTGTTGTCATGAACTGGTGTATTGCACCTCCGCAGAAGCGAAAGGCATTCAGGAATTTTGTCAGCTAAAAAGCATCCCGATTGATCACGAAAAATTGCAAAGACAATTGGATTCTGTCGTATTCGATTCCGCCGGCAACCATTCCGGCGCAACGACCTGGAACGACCAGCCCCGTGGGGACCAGTCCTGCATATTTCTGGACCCCCAGGAAAAATGCTGCCAGATTTGGCCGGTCAGACCTCTGGTTTGTCGCGTTCATTTGGCGGAGGGCTCCGATGAGTTTTGCACCCCGCACAATGGCCAGGAGAATGCCCAGGCCAAGGGGATCAACTATGTGGAATTGAGCTACATCCTGAGCGTGGTGTTCACCCTGCACCAGGATTCCATCCGCAAGACCATGGGGCGCCTTCTGCTCAACGAAAATAGATCATGAGCGAATGAATGAATGTTATCCCAAGGACGCTACAAAGCGCACCGGAAGCCAAGATTGCTGATGCGGGAGAATGGTTCGAAGCGATAACGATTCGCGGAAGACAAGTCCTGAGCGCCATCGTACCAGCTGCCCCCGCGAGACACCCGGCGAGCCCCTGAGGCCGTCCCTTGGGGGTCCTGGCTCGAATCCTGACCATAATCCCCATACCAGTCGCTGATCCATTCCCATGCATTGCCCGTCATGTCATACAGGCCCCAAGCATTGGGCTGTTTTTGGCCCACGGGGTGGGTCTGGTTGAGACCGTTGTTGTACCAGGCGATGCGGGTCAGACACGACTCGTCATTTCCACATGGCCATTTTGTGGTGGTGCCGGCCCGGTTGGCATATTCGAATTCCGCCTCAGTAGGCAACCGCTTGCCCTGGCTCTCGCAATAGGCTTTGGCCTGGTCCCAGTCTACACATACTTGGGGCTGGAAGTTACCCGAAAAATTGCCGGGAAGGATGCCTTGGTTCCAAGCCTTGCCATCCCATACATAACAGCTTCCATCGTTTTCGTGGGGGTTGGGTCCTTGAGAGGCGTTGAAGGCACTGCGTGTCACCTCGGTCTTGTCCATTTTGAACGCGGTCAGACACACCCGGTGCACCGGTTTTTCGTCCCCTTGGCCATCGGTGCTTCCCATTTGGATGCACCCTCCGGGGATGCTCTCCATGCCTTTGCGGATCGATGGTTTATTTTTTTCTAGTGTCACCTTAACCGATTTCTTCTTGCCCTCTTCGGGGCGGGCACTCACTTCCACATCCGCGTAGCCCTCAGCGCGCACCACTGTGCTATGGGCAGTTAGAGGCACCGCACCGCTCCAGGGGGTGTTGCCCAAGTTGCGACCATCGACAATGACTTGTGCAGTTACTGCACCGCCCTCAGAATCGGTGGCGCGGATAGTGAGCACACCTGCTTTGCTGACGAGCGCCAGAGCATAGCGGTTGTTGCCATTGGGCACGGCCACGGTAAAGGTGCTGTCCTGATAGCCATCGCGGCTAGCAGTGATGATCCGGATGCCGTTGCTGACTTCCTTAGAACATTGTTCCTTGTAGGAGCATGCGAGTTTGTGATCAAACATGACGGCGCCAGGCCCATCGGTGAATTCGATGGTCAGGTTGGTACCCACCTGGTCGGGGGTTGGAATTGTCTGGTTTTCCTCCGTTGCTTCTTGCAAAAGACCCATGCGCGAAGCTACCTCGATAAACAGCTCCTTGGCTGCCACCACGGCCTCCTTGCCCAACTCGTTCTTACCCTCCGGGGTGGCTGGGGCAGTGAGCGTCCGGCTCGAAATGGTCGCCTTTTTATCGGCGACTTCGAGAGTCAAGTTTAAAGATCCAAAGGCAAAGCTCACATTGGGCTGCACGCCAAGATCCACACCGATTTCGGCCAGAAATCCTGCAAAACAGCCGGCTTCATTGCACCCTTCGGAGTTTGCGCGCACTAGCTTCTTGTAGTTCGCCTGGCTCAAAATATTCACCGAACCACCCAGAATCTGCGAAGCCTGCGCGCGTATGGCCTGGGAGAGGAACTTCTTCTCATCTGGGCTAAAGTACTTCTCTGCATCGCCCTGAAGCTGCACATCGATCACCGCCATGTTCTGGTCCTGGGCAAATGCCGTCAGGGCCATAATTTGTATGGCAAAAATGACAACGACGATACGAAAAAGGAACATGAGTCGCACACTCCGGTTTAGGAATAATGGGAATATAGCCAAAAACGACAATCAACAATACGGACTAGGCCCAGTCATGCCCGGCACGGGCATCACCGGACCCTGCCCGATCGAATACCTGTTGCACGCACCGGTGATCCCCCTGCGGGGGATGACAAGGGGGCCTTCCGGCTTTGTCATGCCCGGTTGTCTTGTCATGCCCGGCACGAGCATCACCGGACCCTGCCCGATCGAATACCTGTTGCACGCACCGGTGATCCCCCTGCGGGGGATGACAAGGGG
>CAIRAY010000166.1 GCA_903876665.1 uncultured Fibrobacterota bacterium
AATCGCCTATTCCGCCGAACCTGGAACACCACTAAGAAGCCCGAGTGCCTCCTATGGCACTTGCAAGTCTACGCGTACTTTCACAATGCCGTCCTTATCAAAGCCTAGGCAAAGGACCAACAGGGTAATAGGCCAGTTTAAACCTTACACATCCCACCACTTAAACCCGGCGCTACCTTGCACCACGCAAACTGCTGTGTGGATTTGGTATTCCGGAAACGAGGCCAGAATGTGTTGTGCGTAACCTTTTACCTGCGCGATGTCTGCAGGTTCGGGTGCGGTGAGGTCGGTGATTTTTTGCTTAGAGTTCTTGGGCTGGTATTTGAATTCCACCACCCACTTCTGATTGTGCCAGGCACTCTCGGGGCGGCCGAGCATTTCCCAATCGCTGCGACCGCTGGGATAATTTACCTCGATGGCGAAGGAAAAGGCCCAGGAAAGGTAGCGGGAACACAGTTCAAAAAAGGTTGTACGTACAAAATTTTCGTTGATTTTGTCAAAGGCCTGCGCAGAAATTTGCCCCAGATACACTCGGTAGTACTCAGCAAACAGCTTGCCCAAATCTGAATCTTTCACAAAGACACTGAACATCTCATTGTAGCCCTGCGAGACCTCTATACGAGCCAAAACATTGTAATAGTTGGTAAAGACTTCGGCCACGGTCTGATTAGGGAAGCCCAGGGTGTTTCGGTCTTTTACCGTCAGCATGCCCAAAAAGAACAGGCTCACCGCGTAATGCGAACGATCCAAAAAGCGATTCATATTGAACCGGTCCGAAAGGGCGCGCACATCAAAAGGAAGCCCACCGTCGTTCAGCAAGGTTTCCGTAAGTTGCAATGCCTGGGCACTGCCACCACCAAGCCTTTCGATCCAGCCCACGTCGGTCTTCACATTGGGGTCGATCATGTCAGCGGGGTATTCGCCATGGTGCAAAGCGAAATACTTTAAAAAATAGGTGAGAATCGTTGCATTGTATAGGCTATCGGGGGCATTGAGTAAAAAGCGATATCCATTATAATAATTACGCACAAGTTCACGCGTGCTTGCAAACAGGGAACGATCTATGACATAGGCGTCCATGACTCGACCTAAGTAATCATCCATCTCCGCATGGGTAAACCCAAGCATATTGTGCAAAGCCGGTTCGAGCGTCACGATCTCGGCGATATTGAAACCGCTGGTGAGGTCGTCCATGGTAATGGGCAGAACACCTGTGATGAACACCTTGCCGATGGAGCTACTTTCGGTACCTGCCTTGATGGCTTTAAAGAAGGTGCGGAAAAAGGAATCGCCGGTGGTTAAATCTTTGTACAAGTCGTCACGCTGTGCGGTGATGAACTGGTTGATGAAGTTGTCGTACTCGTCGATGATCAGGTATATGGGTGGCAAAGCTTTTGCGCGGGCGTATTGCAAAATACGCTCCAAGTTCTTTGCAATTGGCAGTTCTGAATCGAGAGTCAAGGCAGCATCAAAATAAGCCTGATAGGTGGTTAAAAAATATTCAAGAGCCCCCTCGCAAGTGGACTTGAAATTTCGCTCCATTTCGACCATGTTGAAGCTCACCTGCACCACCGAAAAATTCAGGCGGAGCACCATGTAGGAATTCTGCCGACCTGTGGGCTTTTTTCCAATGGATAAACCGCCGAACAGGGAGTCAAATTTCTGCTTGCGTTGAATGTCGTAGTAGCACTCAATCGTACTGCACCACAAGGTTTTACCAAAGCGACGCGGACGCAAGAACACCGGAACTTCGTAGCGCTCGAGTTCGCGAATAAATGCGGTCTTGTCGACCAGAAAATACCCCTCTTCACGGAGCTTTTCGAAATTACTCACTGCATAGGGTAGCTTGAGGGGTTCTTGTTCGGGGGTCATATGGGAAATATAGCTTTGCTAGTCAAGGTCGGCGAGTTTTTCGCCACTGACGCGCTGCCCGGTGCTTAATTCGGCCATTGGAGCTCCTAAAGTGGTTGGGTGCTGGCGGTTACATACAAAGCATCGCCTCTTAGAGCTGCTCAATAAGGCCCATGACGGTATGTTTACCAATAATTTTGTCATCTTGATCAATTCCAGTTGGAACAAAGAGCTCCATTCCTGTTCTGGATAGTGCCGAGGCGATTAAATGTTTCGAAAGGGGAGTTTTTGAATAGCCAATGATCCGTATTGTCGCCAATTTGCTACATTCCCCTGCATGCTGAATCTTATTCTTTGTGGCGGAGCCGGTACCCGCCTTTGGCCTGTTAGCCGGTCCCTGATGCCCAAACAGTTCGTCCGCCTGTTCGGAGGAGAGTCCCTGTTTCAGAAGACGGTTGCCCGCAACCTTGCCACCTGCAAGGGGCAATATGTGGTCTCCAACTCCGACCAGTATTTTCTGGCTATGGACCAGTTGCTTTCCATGGGAGCAAGTCAAGCCCAGTTCATGCTCGAGCCCGTGGGGCGCAATACCGCCCCAGCCATTGCGCTTGCCTGCATGACCCTTCCACAGGACACGGTGGTTTTGGTGACCCCAAGTGATCACCTGGTCAAAAATGCCGCAGCCTACGCCCTCGTGGTGGAGCGCGCCCGTGCCTTGGCCGAGCAAGGCTTTCTGGTTACCTTTGGCATCAAGCCCGATGCCCCTGAAATTGGTTTTGGATACATTGAAGCCAAGGGCGAAGATGTGGTCCGCTTCATTGAAAAGCCAAGCCTTGAGCGTGCTCAAGAGTATGTGGCTTCCGGAAACTTCTACTGGAATTCGGGCATGTTCTGCTTCCAGGCCGGGGTGTTCCTCGAGGAACTCAAACGCCTGAATTCCGAGATGTACCAAGCCTGCGTGGCTTGCCTTGCCAAGGCCGACCACGAGGGTACTGCTGTCCGTCCACGTCTCGATGACATGAAGTTGATTCCATCAAACAGCATCGACTATGCCGTCATGGAAAAGTCTTCCAAGGTCAAGGTGGTTCCTTCCGATATTGCTTGGTCAGACCTGGGTTCCTTCGATTCCATGTATCACGAATTGCCCCACGATGCCCAAGGCAATACGGATGGGCAAAAGCACATTGCCATCAATTCGCACAACAACTTGATTCTTAGCCGTCACCGGCAGGTGGCCACGATTGATCTCGAAAACATGATCGTGGTGGACACTCCCGATGCGTTGCTCGTAGCTCCGCGCTCCAGCAGCCAAAAGGTCAAGGCGGTGGTGGACCAGCTCAAGGCCATGGGCTCCGACTTGATCCACACTCCCCAGACTGTTGCCCGCCCTTGGGGCGCCTACACCGTGTTGTTGGACCTAGAAAAAGCCAAGCTCAAAAAAATCATCGTCAAGCCTGGTGGTCGCCTTTCTTTGCAGAAGCACATGCACCGTTCCGAACATTGGGTGGTGCTGAGCGGAATGGCCACAGTCACCGTGGGCGACAAGGTTTCCAATGTGCGTCCCAACGAGTCCACCTACATCCCCGCAGGCGAGCTTCATCGTCTCGAAAACCAGGGCAAGTTGGATTTAGTGATCGTTGAAGTCCAGGTCGGTGAATACACCGGCGAAGACGACATCATCCGCATCGAGGACGACTACAAGCGCACGAAGTAGCCGTCAGCGTAGAAGGCGGAAGCGGATTCATCCCCGCGTAGACGGGGATCACCGGTGCGTTCGACATGAAATGGAGCAGCCTCGGGGATGGTGCGGTAATGGTCCACACAGTGGATAGGGCTCCACTAAGGGCAAAGCCCTAAGTGGCCCCTCGGCCCTTCCGGCCATGACAAGTGGATGTCTCGTCACGCCCGCCAATGCCTGTCATCCCCGCGTAGACGGGGATCACCGGTGCGTGTGGCATGAATTGGAGCAGCCTCGGGGATGGTGCGGTGATGGCCCTTCCGGCCATGACAAGTGGATGTCTCGTCACGCCCGCCAATGCCTGTCATCCCTGCGTAGACGGGGATCACCGGTGCGTGTGGCATGAATTGGAGCAGCCTCGGGGATGGTGCGGTAATGGCCTTCCAGCCATGACAAGTGGATGTCTCGTCACGCCCGCCAATGCCTGTCATCCCTGCGTAGACGGGGATCACCGGTGCGTTCGACATGAATTGGAGCAGCCTCGGGGATGGTGCGGTAATGGTCCACACAGTGGATAGGGCTCCACTAAGGGCAAAGCCCTAAGTGGCCCCTCGGCCCTTCCGGCCATGACAAATTATGGATTTCCGCCTCCCTCTGGTCGCGGGATTTTTTTTGGCTAGTACGCGCCTTCGCCTTTGAATACTACGGCAAAGGTCTTGCGGATCAGGTCCATGTCGGTGACGATTCCACCGTGGCGGATGTATTTGTTGTCGAGGCGCACCTGGTCGTCGAAGCCAATGTTACTGCGACCACCGACCTGCCAATGGCAGGTTAGTCCGGGCTTTACCGAGAGACGCATTTTGTGCCATGGCTCGTACTGGGCGACTTCTTTGGGGATCGGGGGCCGGGGGCCTACGATCGACATGTGGCCAAAAAGAATATTGAACAGCTGGGGAAGCTCGTCGAGGGAATACTTGCGCAGGACACGGCCTGCAGGGTATATGCGCGGGTCGTTTTTCATCTTGAAAATGGGCCCGGTAGTTTCGTTTAGATGCTTCAGCTTTTCTAGGCGGGATTCTGCGTCAATGTACATGGAACGGAATTTGTACATGGTAAACAGGGTGCCATTGATGCCTACCCGGATTTGCTTGAATATGACGGGGCCTTTGGGGTCGCTGATTTTGACTGCGACCGCGATGCCGATTAGCAAAGGGCTTAAGACCAGGATGGCTCCGAGGGTGCATCCAACATCCACAGCTCGTTTCGCAAAGGACACAAAAGAATTGTTCCAATGGTTGTGCAGAATGTCGCCATATACCAAAGTCTGCAGGCTGTAGTAGCCTTCGTTGACATAGTTGAACCGGTCAAAGGCCTCTTGCTGAGTGACATGGTGCTCTTCGCTAAGCCCAGTACACACAAAGGACTCAAACAGGGGGCGCCTGGGTTTGAGGCGTAGCTGGTCCATGAGTCCAGCATCACGGATGTTGCGTAAAATGTCCCGTTTGTGTGCTTCAAGGGCCTTGTGGTCACAGTCCAAGAACAAAAGGCCGATCCCGGAATCGTCTTGAAGGTAGCCCTTCACATCCAAAAAGTCGGTTTGCGCGAGGATGGTAAGGACCGCGATGCGCCACGCCCGGACTTCCGAAGAGTTGGCGTTTAGAAACCCGAAGATGTCGAAGTGGCGGGTAGGGATGCGGATGTAGAGGAAGGGGCGTCGTGTCCGCAGGCTTCGCAGGAATTCTTCTTTGAGGCGCCGATGGAACAGCTCCGGAGGATACACAAACCCGAGCCCCTGGTCGGAGGGGAGCAAGTCGTTGCGGTGGTCAAAGATCATTCGGTTCGGCATCTATCCCCAAAGTAAACTATTCCGCCCTTCAATAGAAGGCTTGTGTGGGCCAGATCACGTGCGACGGCGGGCCTGCATTTCGCGTTTGAGGATGTCCATGACGCTTCCGAAGTGTGGTTTGGCCTTGAATACGGGGTTCGCGTACTGAGCCGAAATGCCTTCTAGGCTCTTTTCGTGGTAGCCGACTTTGAATTCCGTGAATTTAAGGCCGTGAGCGGTGGATACCACCACCACTTCTTCGTCTTTGTCGATGACATTGCTCGCGCGAAGCTGGAATAATGCGCCTAGGGCTACCCCGGTGTGTGGACAGGTGTACAGGCCCGTCCGGTCGGCACGGTGGCTTGCGTTGGCAAGGTCGTCTTCGCTCACTTGGACCACGAGTCCATTGTAGTCCCGGATGGCTTTGACGGCTTTGGGATAGCTGACGGGGTTTCCGATTTGGATGGCGGAGGCGAGAGTCGTGGCTGCCTTCATGGGTTCTAGTTTGTCGAACCCGCGTGTGTAGGCCTGGTAGAAGGGGTTGGCATTTTGGGCTTGCGCCACGATGATGCGGGGCTTTTTGTCGATCAGGCCCATGGCCAGCAAATCGTCAAAGCCCTTGGCCAGCGCGCTCACATTTCCCAGGTTTCCACCGGGAATAATGACAGTGTCGGGAACCTTCCAGCCCAGCTGCTGGCAGATTTCGGGGCTGATGGTCTTTTGGCCTTCGACCCGTAAGGAATTCATGGAATTTGCGAGGTAAATGCGGTTGTCGGCGGTGACTTCCTGAATCAATTGCATACAACCGTCAAAATCCGTATCCAATGCGAGGACAATGCTCCCATTGGAAATGGGCTGAATCAGCTGCGCAGTAGAAATTTTGCCGGCAGGAAGGAATACGATGCTTGGGATTCCGGCCCTGGCGCAGTAGGCGCTGAGAGCTGCGCTGGTGTCACCGGTGCTGGCGCAACCAACGGCATCGATGGGCACGCCTTTTTTGATCATGTGGTTGACTTGGGAGACAAGAACTGTCATTCCCAGATCTTTGAACGAGCCGGTGTGGGAGTTGCCGCAAAGCTTCACCCAGAGTTTTTTCAGCCCGATTTCGCGAGCCAGAACTGAACCGTCAAATAGAGGGTTCCAGCCTTCCTGCAGAGTCACGATGTCGGATTCGGGGATTCCGGGTAGCACCATTTCGCGCTTGGACCAGATTCCGCTCAAGTCCGCAGGGGAAAACGAGGTGCGCCGGTTGTGGAAAAGGGTTTTCCATTCCTCGGGGCTACGCTGGCGCAGGGCGGCATAGTCTTGTTTGACTTCGAGCAGGTTGTTGTCGATGGGGCTACGGTAAATGACCTGTTCGAGGGGGTAGGTGTCCGAACCCGCGATATTCTGGAATTTTGCGCTAAATGGTTGCATGGGCGGGAATTTAGAAAAGACAAGTGGAAAGTGGAAAGTTGTGGGGGGTACTTCCTTAGTGCAAAGAAATGTTGAAACTCTCCACTTTTCCTCTCATTTTTGCGATTTTTCGGAAATGGCGGGCGATTCCCGTTGTCTTTTCTATTTTTCGGCTCTAACTATTCTGCAGGTACAGCGTGATGCGACCGAATCGTTTATGGATTTTTGCCCTGGCACTGGTTGTGACAGGCCTTGTGGCGTGCGTTTTTGACGATAAAGCGGACTCCTCCGCCTGGCTTGACCAATCCAAAGTTCCAGCAGGAATTGGGTCCGAGAAGCTGGTTATCGCCGAAGTTCCCCTGGTGACGGCCCGAATCGGTACCGACAGCCTGCCCTTCTGGGTGGGTTCGACGGGGAACATCGGGAGTGCGCTTGGCTCCACCCAAGAGCTTTTCTTTGAAATGCTCGTTCTTGACTCGCTTTCCCTCCCCTGGCTGCAGGAGCATGCGGGTGCCCGGGCGGACCTGATGCTCACTTTGGACTCGACCTTCTATAATTATTTTTCCCAGGGCGATTCGCTCCCCTTCTACGATGCGCTGACCGTCAAGGTTGGCTGGAGCCTGGAGTCCGACCTCACCACCGAACAGTCCGACAGCCTTTATACCTTGCCCGACACCACCTGGCATCGCACCCTTCTCAATCTGATTCGTAAAGAGGTGACCTGGGCGGATTCTTCCTATCCCCTGGTTTTGAGCTTGGATGGGGCCGCTTCTTCCGTGCTGATTTCGCTACCACCCGCATTGCAGGTCGCGCTCCAGCAGGCCCAGGGCGCTTTCCGTCTGCAGCTTCATCTGAAATTTGACGGGGCTCAGCGCATTTACCGCTTTCAGGCTAGCAGTTCTACCCGGGGTGGTGCCCCTAAACTTTTGATCCATGCCGATACCCTGAATTATGCTGGATTGATTGACTCCTCTGATTTCTTGAATCGCGTTGCCCAGGTTGGATTCAATACCGAGGCTTGTCCCGATTGTCTCGTGCTGCATGGGGGCATCCGGGAATCTTTGAATGTGGAGATCCCTGGCGATTCCATTTGGGCGGCACTCAAGCGGGCCTTGGGCGACTCCCTTCTTGCCACAAGCCAGATAGATTCTCTGTATACCGATCAAATCGTGGTGCAGGCCTCCATTGACTTTCCTTCGGATGTGGATTCCCACAATAATGAACTTGGCTACCCTGTGCCCGTCAGGGCTTCGTCCCTTTTGGATTCGATTTCCGCAGCAGGGGTGGTCGGTGGCATGATCGCAGAGCTTTCCCGCTTTGACACCACAGACATTAGAGCGAATGGTTATCCTAATTTACTCTTTTTCCCGGAAAGGGACACTTTGTCCGTTCAAGTGACCTATGGTGTCCGCTATTGGCTACAGAGCGCCCGCCTGGGCTCCCGCATCCGCGCAACGCTTAGACTCGGGCCTCCGGTGTTGAGTCCCAAGGACCCCGAGTTGCAATCCTCCTTCTCCTCCCATTCCCGTTGGGATCTCGGGAATCCTGATTCTCTCCGGGTTCGTGTTCAGGTCTGGCTTACGGAGAAGAGGTAATTAAATGAATTTTACATCCAAAATCCTGTTTGTTTTGATTGTTTCTGCCACACTCGCTTCTGCGGCAAGCCTGCAGGGTCTAGGGGCCATGGGCGAAGAACTTTGGCCTGCGGATGCTGCGTCCATTGGCCGTGGCATGGCGGGTTCGGGCAAACTGGGCGAGGGCTTCTCGGTTCTCAATCCGGCCCGTATGGCTTTTGAAACCAAGACCCGCTTCCAGGCCACCCTGGAATACCAAGGCGTTTACGGCACAACCGATGGAGTATCCCTTGGGCGGGACTACCTGAATTTGACAAGTCTTGGCCTTTGCTTCCCACTGGGAGGCTATGGCGCACTTGGCTTCGGCATGTGGCAACGTGCAACCCAGAATTTTTCGGCCGTAAGCATCGTGGATGGCGAAGAAGTTTCGAGCATCGATTACAAGGGAACTCTCACGGAGTTGATTCCAGCCTATGCGGTTCGCTTAGGCGGGTCCGCCCGGTTTATTTCTCTGGGTGCAGCCTGGCACTTCCCTATGGGGCGCTCCACTTACACTTGGAAGGGCAAAATGGATTCAACCGATATCCCCGGAATTTTGGTGGAAGATGAGCTGGTCACTCAGTGGGGCATAGGGTCTTCGGAGGGGTTGGCTGGGCTTAAATACGGGTACCCCGCAGTTTCCCTCCAGGTTCACCGTCAGAGCTGGGATTATTTCCTCTCTGGCCTGCGCACTCACAATCTAACCCGGACTCTGGGCAGAACTCAGCGCTTGAACTTGCTCGATACCCTGGCGGTTTCCAAGCGCCACCAGACGATCACCGTTCCGTGGCAGATCGCTACGGGAATCAGCCTTGAGCCTTGGAAGGGCCAAACCATTTCGCTTGAGTTTTCACAAAGTGCTGGTTCGGATTCGGTGGCATCGGGTTTGGATTGGCTAAACTTCCCTTCCACCTTCGATTTGAACCAGACGCCTCAACTATGGGCAATCGGTTGGCAGAGGGACGGATCCGGGGTGTTTTATGACTCGTTTGTAAAAAAGAGCATTTATCGTCTTGGAATCTGGACCAGATCTTGGTATCTAATGGGAGTGCAGGAAATTGCCGGGGCTGCCGGAATCGGGATGCCACTTGGAAAACGCGGAGCTAAATTGGATTTAGGCCTGTATGCCGGGACCCGAACATTTGACGGCTCAGTGGATCAGCCCGAAAGCAGTGAGTCTTTTTGGGGTGTGAAAGTTGGATTTAGCGGAATAGGCGCATGGGGGCAATCCGCCCGGAGTCGCCGATAAATTGTTGGAGAGAGGAGTAATAAAATGAACGACACAAAAAAGAAAGTTGCATCAAAAACAGTAAGTCCAGCCAAGGCTGACCCAAAAGCATCCATCAAGGTAGCTACGAAGGCTCCCGTGGTTGATGTCGCAAAGGCTCCTGCGAAGAGCGCTGCCGAAAAGCCAGTGGAAAAAGTGGCCGCGAAGGTTGCGATCAAGGCTGCCGAAAAAGTGGTTCCGAAGGTCGCCGTCAAGTCTTCCGAAAAGGTGGCATCCAAGGCCGGAGCTTCTGCTGCGGCAGACGCCCATTCCTACAATCCAGAATACCTGGTGCTGATGCAGAAGGACCCGAATTGGATGCAGGCCTTCTGGAACGTCAATGATCGGCGTGTTCAAGCGGCTGTGAAGGGCGGTGGCAAGCTGGTTTTGCGTCTTTATGACATTTCTTCCGACCTTACCGTGCGTAACCAGCGTAATCGGACATTCCGTGACATTTCCGTTCCGGCCGATGCCCGTTCCTGGTACATTGAAAACAGCTCCCAATCTGCCCAGCATACCATGAGCTTTGGCTCCATTGGCGCCTCGGGCAAATTTGAGGCGATCGTGGATTCCTCCCAAGTTGTTTCCTTTGGCTCCGAAGGTCAATTCATTTCCGCTACCGATGACCGTTTTGTGCGCGCATCCCTTGGTGGAGTGGGTCCTGGCGGTTTTGGCAGTTCCCAGTTTGGTCTTAGCTCCCAGCAAAGCCTTCCCTGGACATCGAGTCTTGCGGGTTCTTCCGAGTCCGGCTCTTCCTGGGGCTTTTCTTCCAGTGGAAATTGGAATGCTGGTGCGGCCGCTTGGCAAGGTGTGGGCAAGGACTTTTTCCTTTGGGTAAAGACCCGCCTTATCGTTTATGGCGGTACCCGTCCAGACGCAAATTTGCAAGTTCGGGGCGAGCGCTTCCCCTTGAATCCCGATGGAACATTCTCTTTTGAGCAGGATCTTCCGGATTCCAACCAAATTATTCCAGTATTCGCGACCGACAAAGATGGCGATTTCCCCACGACCATCGTTCCTATCGTAGTCAAGCGGACGGAATAAGGCAACCCAGGAATGGCTCGCGCAAATCTTTTGATGGTTCTCCACGCGCACTTGCCCTTTGTGCGCAGCCCTGAGCATCCTCGTTTCCTCGAAGAAAATTGGTATTTCGAGGCGATGACGGAGTCCTATATCCCCATGTTGCAGCTCCTCTCCCGCAACGCAGAAAAGGGGATCCCTGGCGCTCTCAACCTGAGCCTTTCGCCTACGCTCATGCACATGTTTGCCGACGCCATGCTTCAGGAGCGTTATAGCCTTCACTTGGTGCAGCTCTTGGAACTCGCAGACCGCGAAGTGATTCGTTTTGAAGGTGACCCGGACAAGCAGCAGTTGGCCAGCTTTTACCGTGATCGCCTGCGCTCGGTGCGACACGCCTGGGAAAATCGGTTCAACCGCGATATCCTAAGCATGATCCGCCAGCTACGCGATCTGGGAAAGTTGGAAGTGTTGACCTGCGTCGGTACCCATCCCTTTCTTCCCGCCTATCAGGCCGAAAAGAACGCCATCCGTTTTCAGCTTTCCTTGACGGTGCAAACCTGTCAAGACTTGTTGGGCTTCGTTCCCAAGGGAGTCTGGCTGCCGGAATGCGGCTATTTCGAAGGCCTGGATTTGCTGGTGAGCGAATTCGGATTTGAGTATTGCTTTTTGGAAACACACGGCGTTTTGCTTGCGAATCCTCCTCCCCGTTATGGTATTTTTGAACCGATCCAAACCCCTAGCGGTCTTTTGTGCTTTGGCCGTGATCAGGCCAGTTCCCGCGAAGTGTGGAGCCGAAAAGTGGGTTATCCCGGGCACCCGGATTACCGGGAATTCTTCAAGGACCTGGCCCATGAAATGCCCAAGGAATACCTGGGTGATTACTTTTACGCCGCCGAATGCCCCATCGAGACGGGATTTAAATACCACCGGATTACCGGGTCCGACCAAAAAGAAATTTATCAGCCTTACCGCGCTCTGCAATTAGCTAGAGAGCACGCCCGCGCCTTTGTCTCCAATCGGGAAGCGCAGGTTGAAGATCTTTCGCCCCACATGGAGGCTGTTCCGTGCATATTGGCTCCCTATGATGCGGAGCTTTTTGGGCATTGGTGGTTTGAGGGGCCAGAATTTTTAGAGGCCGTTTTTGAGCGTGCAGCCTGGTCCAAGTCCTTGCAGTTATCCACCGTAGGCGATGCGCTCAAGGATTTCAAGGCCGACCAAGTGCGCCAGCCCGCATTCTCCTCCTGGGGCGAAGGCGGCTACGGCAATGTCTGGATCAATCCCGAAGTTGATTGGGTTTATCCGTTATTCTATGAGATGCTTGGGCAATTCCGGGATT
This sequence comes from uncultured Fibrobacterota bacterium, assembly GCA_903876665.1. Taxonomy (GTDB): domain Bacteria; phylum Fibrobacterota; class Fibrobacteria; order Fibrobacterales; family Fibrobacteraceae; genus CAIRAY01. The sequence continues at coordinate 11,986 of CAIRAY010000166.1, forward strand.
GTTTTCGCAAGTACCGCACCGGCGGATTCACGGGAAGGGCTTTGGCTCAAATGGCCCGCGAAATGGTGTTGCTCCAGTCTTCTGACTGGGCCTTCATGATCCACAACAAAAGTTCCGAATCCTATGCCCGGGCTCGCGTCCAGGAGCATTATTCGAACTTCCAGCAATTGCGCAAGCTTCTATCCAGTGGTCGCACCCAGAGTCGTTTCTTAGTCAATCTGGAGCAAAAGCACAATCTATTTTCGTGGATGGGGCCGGCTCAATACCGGTTGCTTTCCCAATGAAAAAAAAGCGCATCGGACCCTGGACTCAATTGTCCGTCCGGTCCGTTTATCAAAATCCCTGGATCCATGTGGAACACCATGAGGTGATCCGGCCCGATGGAAATCAAGGCGTCTATGGCGTAGTGCATTTTGCGAGTCGGGCTGTAGGCGTTGTGCCCATTGATGAGGAAGGCTTCACCTGGCTTGTGGGCCAGCATCGTTATCCGCTGGATATTTATAGCTGGGAAATTCCTGAAGGCGGGACTCATTTGGATGAGGAATTCCTAATCGGAGCCAAGCGCGAGCTCCTTGAAGAAACAGGAATTTGTGCGCAATCATGGGTTGATTTGGGTGGTCTCCACACCTCAAATTCAGTTTGCAACGAGACGGGGCGTGTATTTTTGGCACGGGCGCTAACCCTTGGGGAATCTAGCCCAGACGGTGATGAGCAACTCAGCATTCGGCGAATCCGTTTTGCCGATGCACTTGCCCTGGCCATTGATGGATCGATCACGGATTGCATTTCCATGGTTGGACTGTTCCGGGCCAAGGAGTATCTGCGGGCCAATGATCCCGAATATTTCGCGAAGATTATGGCTTGATGCTGTAATGTTTGCGCAGGGATTCGCGTTTTTCCGGACAGTCAAGAAGGTAATGCAATCCCCGGGATTCCCTGCGGTGATGGGCTGCCCGCAGAATGAATGCGGCACTCTCCAGGCGATTGCGAAATTCGAGTAGCGCCAAGGGAACTTTGCCCCGTTTGGGGAATGCGCTTTCAAGCTCTGCCTTCCACTGGGTAACCGTTTGGATTCCTTTCTCAAGCCCTTGTAGGGTGCGGACGATTCCGCATTGACTCCACATCAGGGCTTGAAGCTCCTTGTTGCGCTTGTTCCAGTCCGAAGAATTCAGCAGGCTGATGGGTGTAGAGATTTTTTTGTCGGGAATGGGAATATTGTGGAGTTTGGATAGCGATTTTTTGATGTCGGTCCAGGCCCGAACGGAATACACCACGCTTTCCAAAAGGGAGTTGGATGCGAGCCGATTGGCTCCATGGACTCCTGTGGCTGCGACTTCGCCTGACGCATAAAGGCCAGGGACGCTTGAGCGGGACCAGGAGTCCACACGAACACCCCCGCACATGTAATGGGCTGCAGGCACCACGGGAATCCACTGTTTGGCGATGTCGATTCCAATTCCCAGGCAATGCTTGTATATGTTGGGAAAATGCAGTCGGATATCCTTGGCGCTACGATGGGTCACATCGAGCCAGACGCAGGGTTTACCTGTCCGCGCAAGTTCTTTGTGGATGGCGCGCGCAACGATGTCGCGGGGAGCTAGGGAGCGGAGGGGGTGGACCCCGTTCATGATTTCTTCACCCAGGTCGTTTTTTAGAATGCCCCCAAACCCGCGCACGGCCTCGGAAATCAGGAATGTCTGTTTGGCGTGGGGATCGAAAAGGGATGTGGGGTGGAATTGCATGAATTCTAGGTCTTCGAGGATGGCGCCGGCGCGGTGGGCGATGGCGATACCGTCGCCCGTGGAAAGCGGCGGGTTGGTCGAGTGGAGCCAGAGCTTTCCACAGCCACCGGTGCAAAGCACGGTGGCCCGCGCCGAAATAAGACGTCGCTTAGCGGATTTTCGATCCACGACCCATGCCCCAACGCACCGGGATATTCCGCTGACCTTGGCGAGGGCCAAATCTTCCACAAATTGTTCTTCGAGGAATTCAATGGTGGACATCAGGGAGACTCGATGGAGGAGCGCCCTCATGATTTCCTTGCCGGTGAGGTCTGCGGCGTGGAGGATTCGGCGATGGCTGTGTCCGCCTTCGAGAGCCAGTTGAAACGCGTGTTTGGCGCCACTTTCCCGGCTGAACTGAACTCCCCAGGCTTCGAGCTGGTGAATGGTTGCTGGACCCGCTTCAGTAAGGATGTGGACGCGGTCCGGTTTGCATAGACCATCACCCGCCTCCAAGGTATCTGCAAAATGGGATTCGAAGGAATCGCCGGTTTCGGTGACCGTGGCGATTCCACCCTGGGCCAAATTGGTGGACCCGATCCCCGAACGAACTGTTTTGGACAATACGAGAACCCGGGCCCCTTCCGCAGCAGCCTTCAGGGCGACAGTCAATCCGGCAATTCCCGCGCCAATGACCAGAACATCATACATGAAACACCTCAAGTCAGATATAGAAAAGGAAGGGGAGGGGGGGAGGGATACAAGTGGAGAGGTGAAAATTGTAATACACACAGTGTATAAGTTCCCGTAGTCCGCTAAAGCGGGACGGGCACTATTATTGCTCCGGCAATTATAGATATCAACAAATCGGAGTCATGCCCGGCACGGCCGATGTGTTGCCAGTCGCTCTTTGAGCCTACTGGCAGCTATGCAAAGCTTGGCCACTTCAACCTTTGGTTGTTAGTGGAGCATCACCGTTCCTGCCTGCAATCCCTTGTGTATCATGCATCTGTGATCCCTCGGTGGGACCGTTCGGGCTTTGTCCGTTAC
>CAIRAY010000167.1 GCA_903876665.1 uncultured Fibrobacterota bacterium
ATTACAACACTCACACCCAACGCTATCCGAAGGCAATGACGGAATTGAATTCCCACAAAGTTTACATCTATAGGAAAGATTCTCACCAACTGGGAACCCTTCATTATGGTTAAATCGTATTAATTCCATTTTTGATATTTCCAAACTTGTTTCAGTGAGGTTGGGGGGAATTATATTCGATAGAATTGTTCTAACTCGTCAAATCGAGAAACAGCATAACCTCCATGAGTTTTTGCTGTATTCGATATGAGCCTCCAATTTGATCTCAATCTAGGGGGGATTTCGGTTGTGTTGCTTTTCCGAACTAGCTCCATCATAATCTCGATTACTTCTGAAAATACATAATCATTTTTCACATCCAGTAATAACGGTATAATCTCATCTATGCCTACATATGCCTCTTGTTCATCCATATTATTAATTAGTCCTTCACGGAATGACGTAAAATACCATTCGTCCTGCATTTCCGAACGACTCCAATTTTCAATTGCCAATTTCACGTTCTGAACAATATCCATACTACCCTCACTTGAACTTAAAGTCAGCCACCTCAGTAGTAATTGTATTCCTGACATAATGAACTTCAACACCGTTAATATTTTGACTCATTTTAACCCAACCATCGGATGCCTTCCATCCATTTTTTGAATCATTCATTACTATTGGCAATACCCTACCCGCAGTAGGATCTGCCATAGCTTGAGTCATCGCTAATTGTTCCTTTAGGTTACCTGCAATGCTTCTTCCTGTGGATGCGACTGATTTTGCGCCCTTACCAGTAGCTGCAACATCAGCCTTCGCGGTTTCCGCCAATCCTGGCAACTTCGAACCCGCACTCGCTCCCTTGGGCGTAGGCCCCTTCATGAACGGTATCGGCCCCAGCCCCATCGGTGTCGCACCTGGCTCCCCATATACACTATACGTCCATTGTGATCTTTCCGCAGGTGGGATCTGGTCTATTCTTCTATACTCAAAACCATTTTGCCCAAGTTTGCAATACATATCTTGATTAGGTGCATCCGTAATTGTAGCTGTGACACCCAACAACTCAAGAACTTGCAATATCCACCAAAAATTTCCATCCTTGTCGACACCAGTCAGAGGGTTCGTGGAAAATCCGTAAGGGCTGTCGAACTGTCCAGCCTTATCCCTCCCCATCCACATTCCCATTCTCGTATCCAGATCGCGAGCACCGAAGCTAACTACATCCCTCGCCCCGTCGCGTGGCTTTCCCGTAAACGTCAGCGCAACCGTCTCGCTTCCATTCATGCTCTCCACATTCCCATACGGATCAAGCGAGATGTTCTGCACAATTCCACCCGTGTCGTTCTCCACACGAGTCACGCTGCCAAGATGGTCCGTCAAATACCACCGCCCACTCAAGTGACCAGCGGTGTCAAGACTGGCATGGCCGATAGGCTGTTCCCCTACCCTTCCATACCAAGTCCAACCTTTCTCGCTTGAGTCGGCGATGGCATAATTCCCCTGGTACACTGAGTTCCGCAAGCTCTTCCAGCCACTCGCTGTGGGTGCAAGCTCGGCAATCCGCCAGCCCCGCTCATCCAGCAAGTACCTGCGCTGAATTGTATCCCTTGCCCCGTTCTTGTCCTTGGTAATCCTAGTGTACCCGGTCAGCTTGTCATCCCAGTCATACGCATACTGCTCGCTGCGGGTCCAAGCGCTATCTGGGTCCGTGGCTCGTGCGTAGGTTCGAGTTTGGGAACGGTTGCCCTTGTGGTCATACCCAAAGCGCCTTGTTCCTGTCACGTCGCTGACATGCTGTGTGGGCTTGTTGTCCCCATCTCCGTACATAACGGTGTCGGTACCGAACTCGTGTTGGAAGGCTGCCCGGTTGCCGTTGGGGGTGTAGGCATACCGGTAGTTGTGGCCTTGCCCATAGGTGCCCGTGGGGTAATCCACGGTGATCAAGCGATGGAGCTGGTCGTATCCATAAAGTGCACGTTCGCCACTCGGGCGGTCCATGCGTTCGATGTCGCCGGTGCTCCCGTAGCGAAGTCCCAGGCTCCAGCTCGGAGTGCCGGTGTTGGGCCGGAACGCCTGAACCCCCTTCAAAAGAGGCCGCCCGCTCTCGTAGGTGTATTTTAGTTCCGTCCCGTTGCCCATGGTGAGCTTAGATGTCAGTCCGCTGGCATCGCGCAGCACATCCTTCACAAAAGTGACACTGTCATTTCCTGCCTCAAGGCCATTTCTTATTGTCCGGCGCAACCCATCGAAGCCCCAGTCCATGGTTGCCCCGCCTGGCAGGCGCATGCTCTGCACGAGTCCATCCGGGGTATAGTCATAACCCAGTACTGCGTCGTAGGCGCTGAATACTTGTGCGCTTTGTTTGAAGCTTGCTTGCCTGTGAACGCTGTCCAGGCGAGACATGTTGGTGTATGTATAGCGGACATCGAGGCTCTGCTGATCGGTATTGGCCTTGTATCCGACAAGCGACCCGAGTTTGCGGTAGCCGGTGCGGGCGTCCCACTGGTTGGTCATGGTGGCAATGCCTACGCCGTTGCGCGTCGCCGTGCGCGTCAGTTCACGGCCCATGGCATCCACAGACCGGGAAAGGCTGTCCTGGCCTCCAGGCCCTGTGGTGGTCGTGCTGGTGAGGTTATGAAGCATGTCGTAGCTGTACGCTTCGCTTATGCCCTCGGGGGTGCGGGTTTGCATATGACGGTTCTGGATGTCGTACTTGTGGAAGCTGACCATTCCCTGGGGGTCCTTGCTCCACACAAGGTTTCCCATATTGTCGTAACGGTTCTCCACATGGTAATCACCACGATCTACCTTTAGATCATGCCCTTGTTTGTCATGTGTGAATACGGTCTTGATTCCATCTTCGTCCGTTTCCGTGTATGTACTCATCAGGGCGTTGTAGGTGTAATCACGCCTCAGCCAAAGGTTTGATGAATCTTTTTGCACTTTTACCGTACGCAGTCTGCCAATGGGATCATATTCAAACATGCTCTGGCGTCCGCCGCCATCCCGACTCTGTAACATTTTTCCGAAGATTCCGTAGAACGATTCCTTGGTGTCGGTTTTTCCACCCCCGCCTCGCACGACTTTGCGCAGGCGGCCAAGGCCGTCAAAATAGGCATTGAGGGAGTCGCCACCGGGCAAGTGTTCCGTATATCCCGTATAGCCTGATGCATCAGGGGTATCGTGGAATTTTATGGTCCGAGTGGTACCGTCGGGCCTGATTTCTGCGGTCAGGCGACCTAAAAGGTCATAGGAAAAGTTCGAACAATCTCCATTGGGATTGCATTCACGAATCTTTTGACTTAAACCGTTCCAGGCCACGCTATCCTTGAGGTATTCCCCGGTATTACTGCTGTCATCCCATTCGAGATACCGCTTGGACGAGGTTTGCCTTCCGTAGGTGTCATAGTTGAAGCGGGTAGCACTCCAGCTCCCGAGGCTATCCCGGTATGAAAGCACCATGGTTGGCAACCCTGCAACGGGACTGGCGACTTCTTCTGGATAAAGAATCGTTTCGGCGAGCATGGTTATTCCGCTGGCATACAGAGAACGCTCACGCACACGCAACAACGTGTCGACCTGGCTTATCTCTCCAAACACCCCGCTCGCAAGAGAATCCACATCGGGTGCGGTCAGTCGAAGATAAACCTTATACAATGGAGTTCCAAGCCGGTAAAGGCCATCGGTCCTAAATGAATCGTTTGGTTGCCGATTCGGTTTAATCGAGTCAATTATCCCACCACTGGTGCGGGTCGTATCGAATGATGTATTGAAAAAATTATTCCGTTCCAGGTGCCAATATTGGGTCGCTGTAAGGGCATCATCGGCACGCAATGGGATCGTATCAAAATCATATCCTAAAGAATTCTTTGCTAACCGTTTAAATTCAGCAATGCCCACTTCTGATGTATCGATACGGGACAAATATGTACTATCGCTCAAGACCTTGGAATACACTCCCGCAGCCCGGAGAATAGCGTCCTTTCTAAATTCAGAAAGTTCAAAGCTGGGATTCCGCTTTTCAAGGATCGGGTATCCGCGTTCATCATAAGCCCACGTGGTAAAATCAGGGTCCGTGAACCTTGCATCAAGGGTGGTCGCCACACCCTGGCTTGACCGAAGATCTCCGATATAGCTGTAGAAGGTGTTTTTTCCTAAGCCCCCAATACCCTCGACCGTGGACAGGAGCTGCAGGCGGCTTGATTTGTATTCAATACTCTTAAGTGCTGAGCTGTCTGATCCAGCTATGGAATCAAGGTACAGGTCCGCCTTCGAGTTAATATTCATGCCCGTAAAGACCAACTTGTAGGTATTGGCTACTTGCGTTGAGCTTGTCGTCATTGTGCCAGCCAAATCTGGTTGGGTGAGTGTGTGCTTTACAATTGTGATCTGCAAGGGAGCCAGGTCGCCATCACCTGATGCACCCAGACCGTTGTATGTGTATATCCATTCTTCTGTCGCCTTTCCACTGACCACTGATTTCTTTAAGCAGTGACCGTCAAGAACCGAAGCCACCTTGGTCGCTGGAAATTCATAACTCGCTTTTGCGCCATTTTCACGGGTCACCGACACCATGTTCCCATCAGCATAACTGATCTTTGTAGTTAGCCATTCGGTTGCTGATTTTTGATGGGCGATTTCCGTCACCATCGTTACCTGACCCTCTGGTTTATCATGGGCATCTTTATAGGTGTGAGTCGCAGTGGTGTATCGCGTGGAAACCAACTGCGTATTGCCATCATAAAGGCTGACAGTTTCCTGGGTACTATTGCTTGAAAATTTCACGCTGCGAGGGTCATGATTATGGGTAACGGATGTAATTTTTAAGGTCGCATCACGGTTGATGGATACGGTATCATGGGTAATGGCTGACCCTAATTGAGTGGGAAGTGCCCAGAATTCCTCATATTCCCGACCTTCTGCCCAGTCCGTAAGCACTCCTTTGGTTTTGCCTTGTCCGAATTGTGCCCAGGTCCCATCTGGTTCCCGAATCATATAGTAATCGTTCGTATCTTGCTTGTTATTCACCGGTCCATAAGGAGAGCAATCAATAAATACAATTTCCGATTTTTCGCTATTCGAAAGGCCCACATACCCGCGAACTTTCCGCTCATTGACTGGACAGCTTCCATCTTTCACATTCGTTTGAATTATGCTATCGCGGTTTGACAGAATAAACCTGGACGCTGACGCATCTCCCCGGACAAGGAATAGTTCTGGCATTGGATGCAGAGAACTTCGGCGATTGATCGCAATTATACTTTCTGAACTGTTTTCGTCACCGGGGATTGTGTCATATTCAATGTGATCCACAAAACTTCCAAGTTTTGATAGCCGGCTCAGTCTGTCATGAGTTTTCATCCCCATAAGTCCAAGGTATCCATTCACGGAATAGGACCATGGCCGAATTCGCGTTTCCCCTAAGTCCCACCTGGCATTATTTTCATCAATCATGGCGTCGACAGCTTTGCCAATTTGATAAACTGCAAGAACAGCAGCCGCAAATTGCAAACCTGGGATAAATGCAGCACCAGCCGCGCCTGTGAGGTTTGCAACAAGAAGGCTTGCATTTAAACCAAGCCCAACAAAGTCAAGCGCTGTTGCATCATCGATATTCGTTGCTAACTGGTAGACTTGCACGGCAATAGCGATGCTACTTAATACAGAACCAAAAGCTTTCGTGCTATTCGCTGCTGCACTCCCAACTGCGCTTGACCCTAAGGAATTAAATGTCATGGCAAGTCGAGTGACGTTTACTGCTGCGCCCGTAAATGTTGCGACAGTATTTCCACCTTGTTGCCAGGTATCAAATCCATAGTTTTCCCAATTGGCAATAATGGATTGAACGCTCAGAGCTAGACCTGCAACCTGAAGAACTGCAGCGCCATTTGATAAGAAGGCACTATTGGTTGTATTATTTGGGAAGTCAGCAGGGTTAATTGCACTTAATCCGTCCACCGCCGTAAGAACGCTGCCATTTATGGATAAAACTCCGGAAATCATCGACATGTTCTTTGAGCTGGATCCCATATCCTTGACCCTATAACGGGACAATTCAAAGAGAGTACCTCCGAACACATGGTTTCCCTTCCAACCTGGGGTGGAAGGGTCGAAATCATTGTATTTCGCTTGGCGGAATGGACACTCACCCGTGTCCTTGTCTCTTCCCGCCTTGCAGTCTTTTTCCCCTGTCCTGTCGAAATCCAAATCATATTGGTTAACGACCAGGGGATCACGCCAGTGACTATTGAAGGTGCGGTCCACAACCACGCCCATACCGCCAGGCCTGCTGAATCCAGCGGCTTGATCTGTAAACACCAGGTTTCCGTTCAGGTCGCTGATGACATCTTTTCCGCCGTCCGCCGTATAGGTATGGGTGGGGCTGAGTCCTTGTTCATTGCTTCGTTGCAGGTTCGCAGAAACTCCCGTCAGGAGCAAAGCCAATAGAATAATCGCATTCTTCAACAATTGTCGCATTAACGTATACCCTCAATCACGGCATTGACCTCAAGCGAGGTCCAAGCATTTGCATTCAGGCCACAACCCCCAAGCATCAGGGCGGGCGTCGTCCAAGAAGAACCAGGCGTCAAGGCCATCGCTTTCAAGCTTAATACCCGGTCACCAGCATTGCTTCCGGGCATGATGGGACCGATCCACCAGGGCTGCCCGGGTGGCATCGCCAACTGGATCAATGGGTCCGCGCAGGTAAGGGGAATGGCAATACTAACCCGGACATTCATCTCATCAATGGTGGTCAGTCCGGTATTCTGAACCTTGATCAGAAGTACGGCTGAACTATCCACCTGTTCCATCCAACCCGTGGCCTCAAAATGCTTTCCAGCAAATGAACCAGAAGGATTACCGGATAGCCAGTCCCTGGTACGCCCATCTGCAACGAGTGAAGTTGAACCACTGGCTCCAAGAACAAAGGCTTCCCTTGAAGACGTATCAAACACGGCATCCGCATCACCCACAATCACCCAGCGTATCGAATCGGCAGCAGAGGGCACCTCCGCACGAATTTCAAGGAGACCGCCTGGAGCAAGAGCCACGTTGCCACTTGGAAGAACCTGGATACCTTCGCCCGTATCTGGGGACCAATAATCATCCGTTTGGTTTGCGCCCATTTCCAGGCTACCTGAGCGGACATTACCAACAATTCTTTCAAGGACGGCCCAAGCAGTGCCATTCCAGAATTGCATTGATATTTGATTGTTGATATCCACATCACGGGAATCAACTCGTTCCACAACGATTCTTCTGTCGAAACCCAAAAGCGTCAGGCCCGGAGCAACGGTGGCGCTTGATCCTGTTGAGGTGGTGTGATCCAGGTCTAAATAGATGGCGGTGGAAATATCCTTGTCCGTGAAACCGTTGTTCCATTGGTGCAGCATGAATTGGAGACGGGACACCCCGGCACTGTCATTCCTTGACGCATAGATCTCACCAAAGTCCGGACCAGAAGGAACCGTATCCCCCTGAGGATCCCTAGCAGCAAGACGGGCCAACGGATTTAGAATTTCCAGCGTGTCGGAGACGCATTGGTTTGCCAAATCGCAGGCGCTTACCGTCACTGTCGTTGTGCCCTGCTTCACGGGAACCTTGATATACTTCGCAAACCAATTCGCAGAGACATACGGCTTGAGTTTTGCCGATATGGCCTCACTCGCAAGATTTCCAATATAGGGGATGCCATCAATGCGAATAATCGGGGCCGATGCCGGATTAGCTTCGGACATCTGCATCACCAGTTTGACCGTATCCATTCCCTTCGCATCGAAACTGGCCTTCCATGAACCACCGTTTGCGCCTGCCAACAGCCAAGTGCTGTCTGGATTTGGCACCTGAACACCCTGGAGGGTGTCTTGCCCATCAAAGTAGCTAATAGATGGATAATATTTCCATCGTTTGACCTTTGCGGCAATTGAAGCGCTACTTACTGAATCGAGTGACGCATCTAGCCACTTGGGCCAGGATGGAGCAAGTACCCTGAACATTGCAATGCTGGGCTTTGTCGTATCCAGGGAGATCGGTATGGTTTTTCTGGCAAGGTTGCCTGCCGAATCGCGAACATCGAATACCAGTACTCCGGGATTCAAACCTACCGTGGACTGACGGTTGGTTGCCTGACCACCTAATGCACTATCTGTGCTGAGAACATATGTCTGCTTCAATAGCATGGACCGAAGTGCATGATCGTCATGCGCCTTCAGGAGAACCACGGCATTGCTTGTACCCAGTACAATTCCATTGGAGTCCGAGTGAATCTTATTCAAGACATCGAGACTGTCAATAATGGGTGGAGTGCCATCTAGGCGCAAATATTTGTTAACCGTTGTGAGGTTCCCAAAATAGTCTTCCGCCACCAATTCTGCCCGCACTGACGCAAGAGACCCGAGTGCCGGCTGCGGTGGTACATGAAGAAGGAACGAACCCGCTGTGGCTGGTATCGAATCATTGATCTCAATATTCGTAGCACCATGCAAGGTCAATTTGAGTTTAACCATGCCGAGGTTATGCCTAGTGCTTACATTGCCTGCCACCCCATAGGTATAGGCCTCATAGCGGCTTGAAAGAAATCCTGGCAAAGTATCGCGGGATGCATTCCAAATCAGGACTGGCGACGCTGTATCACGGACAACGAAGGGCACTACGACCGTATTGTTGCTCAAATCTTCCTCTTCCCTATCCACCGTTGAATCCTGAGGATCAGCAAAACGCAGAGGTAACAGTCGCAAGGTAGCGAGCAAGGTATCAAATGCCGCGGCCGAATCAATGTGCACATTTATCGAAACATGGTTACTTGCCTGGTTGAATGGATCAATCCCAATGATGTCCACTGTATCCAGTGAATTATTGTTGCCCGGAATTGAGACTACTAGCTTTCCGTTGGTGATTGCCTTGTTTTGCAACCTGGCATCAACAGTCCAGGTCATGTTGGAACCACGAGCCACCTGGGTCGTGTCGGCACGGTCTGAACGATATCGCACCATTCCCGGACCGGTTCCTAGGTCAGGAGAGAAGAAGAGGCGGTTGATCGCAGATGCATAGTCGCCTGCTAGCAGTGGCCGATGCTCATCCCCATACGGGTTGAATACAAGGAATCCAGACTGTGGGCCAACGTAAGGAGTAATAACTGGATGATAGTAGGCATTTTGTGCAAGAGGTCCATTTGCTGACGTTGTTGAATCGAGGGCAATGAACTGACTTACTCCATTTGACTTGAATGCATTGAGGCGTATGGACTCCCCTTGTGGAATATGACTGGTTGAAATTCGACTGGCCAAATCGCGTAATGAATTCACATACAATGGATTAATTGATCCCAGCGCAACGGGACCCGAAAATAATGTCGAATCCAACAGGGCAAGTTCCGCCGATGTTGCCCACGCCGTACCCAACCCAAAAAGGGGCAGGCTTGCACCATCTACATTCATGATTGTCGACCCGCTCCGATAGGACCGTAATGGCTGTCCGCCATAAAATGCAAACTGAACACCTTCGCGGAAAGCAAGGTAAATTGGATTCTTTGCCTCACCATGGAATAAGGAAGAGGGCGGAGTATTTTCAATAAAAATAACCAGGCCTTTGTTTGGTCGGCTTGCAGCCAAAGCCATGAAAGCCTTTGCCGCGACTTCATCCACTAGGCCGACCCGCTTAACGCCAAGCCTGTTGAGACTGTCTAGGACCTGTCCAGCAAATTGATGAACGGAAGCGGGTGCCCCATTTCGAACAACGATTGCGGCATCAGGGAAGCGAACAACACGAACCGGCCGGCTATCAACAACGGAATCAACTCCCATTGGGCTAGAAACAAGCAGACGCATTGTGTAATTTCCTTGCTCTACCAAGGAAGAATCCAATGATGCCTTGCCAAACCATGCAAGACGGCCAGGACCAGCGACAATGTTCGTTGTATCCACAAATATGAGGCGGTTTGAATCGTTTCTCACCTCAATGCGCGCGGATCCAGTTCCATCTGAAATCCAATCAAATGCGGCGGATGGATAGTACTGGTGGCCCATGGCAGCAACCCAATCTGCCGATATTTCCGGGTAGATTGTATCACCCGACATGGCCAAGGAGCGAAGAGTGGGGAATAAATCACGAGTTTGGATATTGGCCAGGGCAACACCTCCAAGACCATCTTCTGAACTCCAGCTCAAGCGAACTGACTTTGGCAGACACTTCTCGGTCCAGGCTAAAGACACTTTATGTGATCCGCTGGTGAATACCGAATCATTAAGATATGCTTTGTAGGCCTTGTTGTCCGATCCAATAATTTCAATGGAACCTGAAATCAACCTTTTTGCAGATACTTCGAGGGGAATGGCCAAAACAGGGGACGTCAAGACTCCGGCTGAGGAAATCCTGACCCCCGGATCTGACGCTATAGAGTCAACCCTGAAATTTGACCAATGCGATGGCAGGCCATAGGAGTCGCCAATCCAAACCCCAAGCCTGTAGGTGCCAGCTGCAACAGGCATTCCATTCTGTCCCAAACCTCGCCAGGTGAAGGTTGCGTTATACGATCCATCCACAGCAATCGTTCCCCGAGTATTTTTTTGCAGCAAAAGGGTATCCCCATTCGCATTCACCAGAACAACATGGATCGAGTCATCACCCATATCTTTGGTATGAACCTGGAACTGTTGCAAATGGACTGCATTTGTCAATGAAGGAACAAATGTGGCAAAGCGCGTATTCACAGAGACAATGCTTGGAACCTGTATTTGTACGCCAACAAGACGGGAAACAACAGGCCCACCGACAAAACGATACTCCATGGTCCAACGCCCCTTCGCTGCTGTCACGCCATCAACGCAACCATCCCAGGTGGACTTATTGCTCCCTATGCGAATTCTGGCGGAAGTCATGGTTCTAATGACACCGTTACTATCCAATAGGAGCCTTTGTAAATCCCCCGTTTGATCGGAAGTAAAACTGGCCTGGTAGGTTTGCAGTCCACATACGGGCGTGATGGGATTGCCTTTTTCCGTCCAGTCCGAGATGTCCCATACACCGTCATCCACAAAGAACGCTTGCCGGGCTGCCTTTGTGGCCCCTGCATATTTTGCAAATGCATATCGGATACCGAAACCAAGTTTTGATTTCAAAACGGAGTACCGGAATTTTCCTTTGTGATTTACGGGAATAGAATCTACAGACAAAATCACAGCATCGGGAATGGATGAACTGATCGCGGTTGATATGATCAACTGCAGATCAACCGGGATGGTGTCGTGTACCATTAAATTGGAATAACTGCCCCAGATTGTGACGCTGTCATTTAATGTCTTTACAGAATCGATCAATGGTATTTCGCCGTTGCGGTTGTCTTTTGGAAGAACCAATGCATAACTGAAATGGGGTACCGATGAACGAAGAACAAGGGCAATTGCGTCGCGGTCAGTTAGGTTACTGTCAATACTAACCAAGGTAGGCAAAGCCTCAAGCTTTCCTGTTTCTGCCAGTAAATTGATCTGGAATGAGGCTTTCTGGCTTTCTAGGACTGAATAAATTGAGTCCATGTTGCGTATAAGATCGAAATTGGACATATTCAGGTAGGTAAATACTTCCCTGGCCGCAATCCGATATTCAACGACAGGCTCTTCCCCTTCGTCAAAGACCCGCTTCCCCGTTGTCTGCAGCTTAAGGACCGGACCAATTGGAGTAATATCAGGCATGGAAATAAGGGATGACAATTCAGATGGGGCAATTGTACTCAAGGATACAACGGCGCCATCTACCTGGGAGGCCGGGAAGGATACTGTGGCCCTTTTTTCCTGGGAGCTGACCACTAAGGTTTCATCGCCTTCGTGTATTACCGAACCGACAGTAACCACTCTGGAATCGACTTTACTTGCGACAATATTCCCCAAAGCACTTCTATAGACGACTTCAAGCCAAATCCGATAGGCCCCGTTGCAACTCGTGGCATTCCAATAACCAAGCACAGGTACGCTATCGGTTTTTGTTGACCATAGATCGGACTGAATATTTGGAATGATTTCGCCATCATAAATCGAAGTTCCTGCTTGAGAATAGAACTGGTTAACAGGTATGGCCCGACGCCCCGTTGAATCCATGATTTCAGGAGACCAAAAAAGCCGATACGAATCGAAACGATACTGAACGCCCTGACTCACGACCACGGAGTCAATCACTCCACGCAATGGTACATAGGATTGCAAGGTAGCATCGTTCTTCAGTTCGAGAGAAATATTGGACTTGTCGCTTCCTACGACCTTGACCGCATTATTTGTGGTAAAGCCATCCCATTGGTATAGCTCCAAATCCCAGCGCAAGGAATCCGTATTCAGGTTAGGATTATACCCCAGGACGCCATTGTCCACTTGAAATGGGGATAAGGAATAGGATGAGGAAGGAGCAAATTGGAAATTCTTTGTGGATACTTGCGAAAGGAATCCATTCGGGTTCTGCGACGATGTGTCAAGTCCGTTGTCCCTTGCAAGGAATGCGGTCCTATTAATACGGCCGGATCCAAAAAGGTAACCACCGGTGGCATCCAAGGAAGAATCCTTCCGCGAATCCCAATCAGATAGTCGAACTGGTACATTTTTATAATAAACGAATAACTGATTTTTACCGCCAAATTGTTTTACATCTGTGAATAAATATTCGTCGGATGCTACCCCTGGGGAATCGGATACCAAATTGCCCCGCGCATCAAGGACCTTCGTATATGGGGTCACAGTAAAAGTCAAGCCTGAAGAATGGACGTGACCATACAAGTGGCCTTTGTTCTGGTTTGCAGACGAAGTGTCCAAAACCTTGTAAAGACTATCATATTGCGACTTCAGATCGAAAACGAGGGTATCGACATATGTGCCATTGTGTTTTCCTGCATGTGCAACACTGAGAGTGTCATACTTTTCTCTTGCCCGACTTATCGACAGAGAATCGACTCCTTCTCGGAATGCAAACACCCGGTCGAGACCGGATGCTGTATCGACATCATAGAAGGAATCTGACTCGGCCCTCCAAGGGAACGCAATGGAAACCGTATCCCATGTTACCCCCAATGCATACATGGAATCAACTTCAAGTTTTGGCTCAAACGCGAGTTCGTCTGTTTCTGTATTCCCCCAACGAACATGACCAGTATTTGGAGTTCGGTCGTAGTAATTCCGGATGACCTGTTCAGGATGAAGGATTACACCGAACCTATTGGTCTCCTGTAGATCCCATTTGTAGACATATCCAGGAATACCCTGTTTGGGTCCACCATTAGATGCATTGCAGGACGCTATCAGGACTTGCCTTATGGAATCCGTTGATGCGCTGGATATATCGGCCTTGATGGAATCACAGGAACTTTCGCCATCCCATGGTGTGGGATCCTTGAATAGAGCAAGATTTGGATGTAACCGTATTCGTCCATAATTTAGGGTTGCAGCTTGTATTCCTGGCAATTGAAGATATTTATGCTCCCAATTTAGCAGTGGCCTATTTGTATATACTGAATTTCTCCAGTTGTCATAGCCAAAAGACTTATCATCGAAATTCCACTGGTCATCATCTGCCAATCCCGATATATCCCTCGCGGTATGGTGAAAATTTACTCCCGGAAGAGTGAGGGTTATTGACTTTCCCGTTGTATCTGGATATGTTTCCCTGAATAGTCCGCCTAGGTTGTAGTTAGCTTTATTTCCATCTTTTTGGGTAACGGCAAGGGAATAAACTAGTTCTCCAAATTGTTTTGCAATTCCGTCCATATCTTTGTCAACTGCTATTCCAGCAGTATAACCAGAAAAGATCGACGGGACATCAAAACTTATGGGTTCCCAAACATTGTCGCCCATAATTACCCCTTTTAGGTACTCATGGGGTTTAGACTTTCGCATGAAGAAAACATTCAAATACCCATCCTTGATGCCCTTGCGCCACTGGTCATCGCCGGTGTCATCCCCTAGGCTAGGGTGTGAAGACTGCCCGAATGCCCCGCGAGATATATCCCCATGTGGACTCTTTTCCTCCGGATTTGGATAAAGCCTCATGTGTAGTTCTTGACGATACGTCTGTGCGTTATACTTGCTGCTAGAATTGTTTGAGTTAATGGAATATAACGCCGAATCACCGTACCAAGGCCGGGTTAGGTTGACTTGACTTGGCAAAGTTGATGCACTATCATACCAAGGTCGGTCATATACGCTAACCGGATAAAAAGAATACCTTAACAGCAAGGGATCTGTTGCCCTATCCTTATGATCAATATCAATTGTCCCCACGGCCCTCCTCAATAAATAATAATCGGAAACAAGTAATTCGACTGAGTTGTAGAATTTCCGAAAGGACACCTGATAATCGACATCAAGATATCGCTTAAGGCGTTGGAATCCAGATGCAGTCGTACTGTAATCAACCAAGCGACGAGGATAATATTCAATTGGCCCCTTAGCTAGTGCCTTGAAGCGAAATCCCGCCATTGGGGTCACATTTATACCAGAATCCAGAGCGAGAATTGGAGCCAAAATGGGCAACAGCGCAACACGAACCACTTTGAAGGACACGCGGATATCCGCAAATTGATCTGCGGTATCTGCACTGCTCAGCGTCGCCACCAAAGTCGTCGTATCATGATCGTAGATTTCAGGCAATTCCATTCCATTGGAATCGGTCAGGTCGTAGAAAAAATGGCCTGTTTCACCAGCTTCATTTATGGCAACCCGTTTTACCAGGGAACCGCTTTCTCGTTCGATATTAACGTTGAATTTCGTCCAACGATCCAAGGTTACTTGCAAATCTACCGAGTTGTTCTGTACATCGGAAGTGAATAGAACCATACCCGGCAAAACCATCAAATTGTCGGAGTTCTCTTTAACGGCAGGAACAACCACACGGAACGTATCAATTGCCTGCAGGGTCCTTGAACCGTTCCCCGAAAATTCAGCAACTACCGTGTAGGTCCCCGTCGGCAAGTACACGCCACGGAAATCCTTGGCTGTTATTTGTGTCGTACCAGTACTATTTTGACTTAGAGGAGCTTTATATCGGTACACAACATCCGTTTTGGAGCTGTTCAAAGAATTCCCCTTTGATATGGAAAGAGACAGCCAACCATCTCCGGCACCATTGCTCGAAAACGTCGAGAGGATTTTATCATTTAAAGTGGAGCTATCTGAAAGGTCAATAAGGTGACGGTCAAGGGAAAAATTTAAGATTGGATTTAGGGTGTCTTCCTTTGTGCTTCTTTTGACCATGACATGGTCATAGTCCCAAGAAACTACACCATCCTTTATAAATTCAGAAACAACCAGAAGAGTATATACCGAATCGGCTCCAGATGGTTCAAACCATGAAAGAAGGCCATTGGCTAGATTCTCATGACTGCCCAAATTTGAATTCGGATATACCTGGTCAACACCTGTTACCATATCAACCCCGACCTTGGTCAATTGCGATTCTAAGGGCACTCGCATGGGCTTCCAATTAGCCAATCCCATTAGTTGTGCCAAGGTGCGCCCTGTCGAAACGCAAACGGAGCCGCCAGCCCAATATGTCCGGTATGCTCGAAATGCAGACTGATCGAATCCCCCACTCGCCACAATGCCATAAACGGGCACCGATGCTCCAACGTACTCCCCTGCAATTGGCGATGTTATGGTGGTCGTGCTTCGACCGTAGACAAAGGGAATATTGAGGGAACTCGTAAACCCTTTCTGGTCACGGACAACAACCTGAATGGTGTGAACTCCATCAGCCAGAACAGGAAACAATAGCCCATGTGAAACGACCTGCTGCACTCCTTGTATCCCAATCAGGTTGTCCGCACCTAAAGGTCCACTTTGCGTGGGTATAGCCAATCCGCCGTCATATGTATAACTGATCGTCAGGCTTGTATTCTGTCTCGGTAAAATGGACAAGCCCAAAGTCGCCTTGCCACCTGTCGCCGGTCCAACGAGAAGCGGCATCAAGTTTGCGGAAACCAATGCAGGCAATGGGTTAAGCTCAATTTGGTGATATGATTTTCCATTTATTGCAATAGAATCACACCAGGGTGAAATATTTCCGGCTAAATCTTCAACCCTCCATCTTACATTGTACGTTCCAGAAGGAACCGGTACATTTCCATTGCTCATTCCATTTATTCTAAGCGAGTCACCAAAGCCATTCCATGATCTTGACCACTCTACCTTTCTTGCTGTATCGCTTCCTGTCCAAACCTGAAAACGAAAAATGGTTGTTTCCATGGTATCGGGGAGATCTCGAACTGCGTCGAGTTTTGCAACCAAGGGCAATTCAGACCCAACATAGAGTTCATTATTTGCACCAAGAGAACTCTGGTTACTGATTGAAAAACGGGGAGAACCCACAGGTGAAATAGAATCGAACAGGACGGGCTTCCAGGAGTGCACAGTGTCAACTCCATCAGTAGCAAAGAGGCCAACGAAAAACCACCCAGAATACAAGGGACCGACAGAACTAGATTCAAAAAATTGAAAGCCCGATGCGACATTGTCTTTCGTTCCCACGGGGGAAATATTAGTCCCTATCGTGTCGGAAGAAATTCCCCACCAAACCTTGGCATTGGTTTGGGTCATTAATCCCGCGGAAACAAGGAGCAAAGAGTCGATCTTTGAAGAATACCTATAGGGGGTAACCACAAGATCGGCAAGAGTCATGCCTCCGACATGGTGGTAATTTCCAACTGTGCGATAATCATTGGCATGCTGTTCCAAGAAGCCCAGATTGGAAAATGCCCAAACGCTTGCATTGCCAGTAGTTGGATATGGATTTCCCCAGCTATCGGTGACTGGCTCACCGTCAATGAGTCCATATTCGTTTGACTTGAAAGCAGAATGCCCCTGAATGCTCCATGAATTCATATTTCCAAAGGCATCCACCACTTCCAATCTGGTGATAGGACCGGACTGAACGGGTACTAGGTGCCGTGCATTTGGCACATTGGAAATGCTATCACACGAAAACGAGGTGCAACTCCATATGGTGCCGGTAATGTCTGCAACAAATAGCGTGTCTTTTCCTGGCAATAATTGGGCATCAACAATAGTCCTGCCTGTCGGAAACCCCGGAGGTGAATTGATCACTCCCTTTGAAATAATTCGAATTCCTTGGGAACCTGCCCCTGCAATGACAAAACTACCATCAACAGCCTTTGATACCCGAAGAATACTTGGTTCAATCCCCCAGTTTTTCAATAAATCTGGTGTTGGATTAATTTGAAGAGACCCTGGGCCAGCGGTGATCGGAAAACGTCCAATGACTGAGCCACTAGAATAAAAAACACCTTCCGGTGTCGGAATAAGTTGGGTAACACTTGCGGGTGCCGACCACCCCGCGTGCGTTACGGAAAGATCCGTTCCTAGCTTGTATATGTGAAGGTTACGCTTCTCTGCGTATAGAGCGTAGTTGATTCCATTCCCGGTGTAGATGGACAGGTGCGAAGTGACCGTCCCGGGGTTTGTGAGGTGTGTTCCATCGATTAATTTGGTTCCAGGTTTCCATATACTGGAGCCAAGCAGATTCGCCGCCAAATTTTGCGAATAATCGGAACTCAAGAAAAATACCGATCCATCGGGTTCAACAGACAATACCGCATCGCTTAACAAACCCAGGTCGGCCCGCGTCGCGCTTCCAAACACAATTGAGGCAATTAAAAGAACCGAAGAAAAAATATTTCGTGCCATAATCAATGCTTTGCCCCTGATTCCAAATTCCTTAATGTCGCCTGCATGCTTGTCCTCATTGAGGCTGTGGCGCTATCTTCACGCAATTCATTTGGATGGCCACTCCGGAGTTTGTCAAATACTTCAAGGCCAACTAAGGAACCACGGGCGATGAAATAGGAGTCCATTTCTTTTCTGACGGCCATGAATTTCTTGCCTGCCTTTGATTGCAGAAAGGCCGCAGTTTTTGCCATCTCGTCCTTGGTCATCCTTCGAGCAACAAACATGGCAAGGCTATCTTCCATTTTATAAGCACCCACAAAATTGTGGGCCTGATCGATTGCATCCCGGTTCGGATTGCGGAGCTTTGAAGCAATTCCATCAATCTGTCCATGCAAACGGGATTTCAAGTCCACGATCTGCGCAAACTGAAGGCTGGCGATATCATGGGCCGGACTATTTGCCGATGTTGACAAGAAAAGGGGCAACACCAGCACAAGGAGGTAGAATGAAATTTTATGGTGAAACACAGCCAGAACTCCTCCAGTCGCATGGATTTCCATCGACCGATATGTCATTTTGATTTTGGTCGTAAAAATGAAAAGGCAAATTTAAGAGGCCTTCATGGAATTTGGATCCGACCAAAGCCCAGCGGAAATGGGAAGGAACATTGAAGTCAGAACGAACAGACAATTCAAGAATTTTTTGTGGCATCACCTGAGCACCCGTCACTCCTGTCACAAGAGATGAGCCTGACCCCATTGCAGAGGTGAGTATGGTCGTATCCTGAATCCATCCGGACCCAGAAAGCCAACGATCCGCACGAAGGGATGTGGATGGCTCTGACAATCCGGTCCGAAGATAATCCCACCGGATACGGAATTCAAATCCTAAATCCCCAGTGGTCGAATCACCGTCCAGGTCGATATAAAGAATTTGATCATCCTCAAAGGCCGTGAGTTCACAAGATTGGATCAGGAAAAAGGCTTTCTTCGCAAATCTTCGGACCTGAACTGCTTCCCATTCCGGACCTTGTGCCCAAGAACTTGCTGTATTTTTGCAAACCCCGGATATTGCATCTTCACAATCACCACAGGCGTCAGCTACGGTCAAACCGCATACCTCAGAAACACCATTTCGATTGGCGGGTACTACGCATGTGTCAACACCTATTTTTCCATAGCGATCTGTAACTCGAAGGGATAAGACGCCTGATGTCCCCATATTTGGCGCAAGCCAGTCAAAGGAAGTTGCATTCGAAATTGTCGATCCTGCAAAAGACCAATGGTGAGCTATGATTCTGTCGTCTGAATCATAGCTTGCCTGTCCAGTCAAATTTAAAGATGACCCTGTTTGGATCTTCGACAGAATAGTCTGGCAAAGGGGTGATATAATTGCTTTTGGAGCCGAATCAATAACTGAATATGTGAGTGTATCCATCGTAGAATTTCCACAATGGTCTGTTGCCGAAATTATCCGCCTCCCGGCGAGCGTGTTGACGCTCGTTAAAATGGTTGCAGAATTCCCTGGTTGCTTCACACCGTCGACATAGAATTGATTGATCCCGGCAACAGGGTCGGAACTTTGTACTGTGATTGACCAGAGAGAGTCCGGCGAATGCAACACCGTATCCGGGCTGAATGATGTTTGAATAATTGGACCTGAGGAATCAAATGTCACCTTTCGGCTAATAGAAGATATGTCACCCGATTTGTCACCACCGAGTATTTTAATGGATTTCACTCCTTCCGTTATCGCTATCGGATAATTTATGGAAAAAGGAGAAAAATTTAGTGGAGGCAATAAACTGTCATAGTGCATTTGTCCATTTAGAAAAACCTTTGTAAAGGCCAAGGGATAATCCTTCGCCGTCAATGTCCAATCTAGAGATTTTGAATCAATATTGGAGAGACATGTTTCTGCACCGGGCGATGTCCATGAAATCGTTGGCCCATCCCCCCCCAATTCAATGGTGTCTCCGGTTCCGACAGATATATTTTGCTGCGCTAAATCAAACCAGCCCTTGCCAGTGACGACACGCGATACAACACCCCCATGCTCAGGCAGTATAGGAATACCGGCAATAACGCTGTCTGAATTAATACTGATCCACGTTGACCCGGTGCGGTAATCGACTGAATCCAGGGCATAGCCTTTTGCATCGATCTCAATTCTGGAAAGCATTCTCCTTGGAGTCGTTTTAAAATTTACGTTCAACCACCCAACGGATAGGGAATCCGAGAATTGTGGCTTGCTGGAGGTCATCTGCCATTTAGCCTTTAATTGATTGCCGGTGATTCCGACCGTTCGACGCCATCCCTGCATATTAGAGGTGCCAGACGGCATCAGCAGCGGCGGAGCCATGGAATCAATCCGTACTGAATAACCTGTATGCGCATCAAGCAACAACTGCCATTCCTGAAAGACAGAATAAACACCCGTTGCCCCACCAATAAGATGGCCCGGACTTTTTGTTTCCGTGGCAATACTCACCGATGGGAGGTCGTAGGTCGTTGTGCCTGT
Source organism: uncultured Fibrobacterota bacterium (assembly GCA_903876665.1). Taxonomy (GTDB): domain Bacteria; phylum Fibrobacterota; class Fibrobacteria; order Fibrobacterales; family Fibrobacteraceae; genus CAIRAY01. The sequence goes on from CAIRAY010000167.1 coordinate 20,160, forward strand.
GCCTTGTTCCACCCACCAGCGACTCCACACTCCTGCGCTGTTTAGTCCTGATCGCCAACTCTCCCAAACCCGAAACTTTTCCAGCCCCGCGCTTTGTACCGAGGGTGATAGTCGAGGTTGACTAGAAAGAGAGAATGATGCCTGAGAACCCACGCCTAATATGGATAGCCAGCCAACGGGACTACCCTGGTGCACCATACCCGCGGAGTTTGCCGTCAATGTGTCAGGGTAGATTAAATCCAATGGCGAAAAGGAAAAGCGTAGCATGACTAGATTGGTGTTTACGCTTCGATATCCCGAATGAAACATCCCTTTTCCAAAATCAGCCTGAATCCATGAACCACTCTGGCAACGACCAGTAACACTGATGCGCCCTTCGACTCCATTCATATTCGGGTAATTTATCTGTTTGGTCTGGGAGAGTGAATCCAGTATGAAAGAATATTCGGAGAATGCACTGGAAAGGGAATCTGATCCAATGGATCGATCCCACCTGACTCGAATCTCCGTATTACCCGCAGAACACCCACTAACTGATATAGTTGAACTAACATGGGCTGTATCGATCAAATTTAGATTTGAAATGACGGTGTCGCCCTTTTCTACTCCATCAAGAACGTATGTGCAAGGCCAATCGTACTTGCCTGCGCTATCCGTTACCTGGCAAGTCCTTTTTTGCCAACCACCCTCTGGAAGAGTAATCGTCAAGCTCGCAAAAGGATGCACCAACCCTTCGCCACCGGCCATTAGGCCTGAGCGAGTGCTTTGCAATGTCGTTTTTACCACAAGCGGTGCCCCCGCGAGGGACTTCAGTGACAGCTCACCAACGTTAAATCCAACGGCAAAAGCCTGGGAAACAATCAATAGACTTAGCATTACGAGTTTCATTGAAACCACCACTTGAGCATTAAAACCGGACTGTCCAGGATTACGCTTCAATTGGATAACCCCGGAATAGTTGTCATAAGGCAGGTTGCATTGTTTTGCTGAGCCTCCGTGTGGATGTGAAACTTGCGAGTTCCCGCAACCGTGCCAGTCGCAATTACATAGGTGTTCCCATCGCTGTTTGGAGCGATGCCGATGTTGTTCGCCTGCTTTCCATTTCCGGAAAGAGTTGTAAACCCACCGCTGGCACAGCCATCCTGTTTGTTGTATCTGAACTCGGTTGGACCATAGTTCTCACTCCCATCGTTGTCCACATAGAAACTGGCAAGGACACCCTTGGCGAAGATGTTTCCCGAAAGGCGATAGCACGTGGACCCAGTTCCTGTGGTCGTGTATATGAAATCACTTGTTAGAATAGCAGCGTTTGCGCAGAGGCTTGTCGTTCCAGAAGAACTCGATGGTGGAGAAAGCGATGATGAACTTGCAGGAACGCTTGAGGACGACCCAGAAGCGGATTGTCCCGGAAAGGTTGTCATGAGGCAGGAAGCCCCGTTCAGCAGGGCCGCCGTGATGATGTGGAATTTGTGGGTTCCCGCCACCGTACCTGCCGCGATTACGTAGGTATTGCCATCGTTGTTTGGAGCAATGCCGATGTTGTTCGCCTGTGCCCCATTCCCGGAGAGGGTTGTAAACCCACCGATTGCACATCCTTCCTGCTTGTTGTATCTGAACTCGGTTGGACCAAAATTGTCACTCCCATCGTTGTCCACATAGAAACTGGCAATCACCCCTTTACCATTGGAATTCCCAGGTAAACGGTAGCACTGTGAAGCCAGGTTTGCTGTTGAATAAATGGTGCCGCTGGAAAGGAGCGGAGCGTTTATACAGATGTTCTGTTGAACAGACGAGGACGAGGAAGACGAGGAAGATGATGACGTGCAGGTTCCGAACCAGTCGCAGGAAAGACCATCTAGAACAAGTCCATTGAGAGCGGCACCTCGCAAAGCAAGTTTTGGAAAAGAATCGGATCCAATATCGTTGCCTCGGGAATCGAACCACCATTTAAGGGAATCTTTAAGGCTTCTTCCAAGCTTCAGTTCCACGTCGAGGCCAATGCCAACGAATCCAATACCAGGAACGGTGTCCGCCCTACTGTTGCTTGCGTAATTGGCTAGCTGCCGATAAAACGCCCAATTGTTCGACTGGAACTTATCTTCAGAAATACTCCAGACCGCAGTCCCCCCGGTTGGGCGAGATCCTGAGAAGCGGATTCGCCTATTCCACGAACCTGCTCCCACACCTCCTGAGGAGTCATCAAGGTAAAGCATTCTTTCGGAAACAAATTGGTTGGTGTCCCTGGATGTCAAAAGGATCCAGATGCTGTCTGTTCGGTTCGTAACGAAAACCTGAGTGGCAGATGATTGGGTTCCGCTAAAGGAAAAACAACTGTCGGTTCCATCTGGAACAGACAGCCCCCCTGAGGGTGAATTTGCAAAACTGGCTTGTACTGTAAGCCCACAATTGGCAGAGACCGCTGTCGCGGAGGAAAACGGGTTAGAGAATACTCCTGATCCTAAAATGACAGTCCAGCGATCAAATATTTTTCCCGAAGAAGGCGTAGCAACAAGAGAAACATTGCGAGAAGCAGGCAACATGGACGTACCTAGAGGCAACGTCGAACCTCCAGAGCCAGCCTGAACCGTTATCTGGCAAAGTGTCGTGGTATCTATCGGATTTCCGGTAGGAACGAGATCCAAGGGAGTTGCGCACTGTGAAGCCCAAGTCGGTGGGGTACCCCAAAGCAACTGTCCATTCCCATTGTGCAGCAAGATTTTACTGTTATACCTGAAGCGTCGTCGTTCATATTCGGAGGGATAGGAATAATCGGTTGACTTGCTCAGAATCGAGCCATTCCCACCGACAAAACTCATCTTTGGTAGTATGGGGCTGGTTTTTCCTGCTTCCACCGAGAAAGTCCAAGGTAACGTGACCCTGAAACGATACCGTCCGCTACCGCAATTCACTGTACTTCGGATTGCGTCCTGACCAGAAACACCGCTCCACCACTGCATGGTCTGCCAACCTTCACTCAAGGAGCTGTCGAGGAAGTAGTCCAGGGATGGGTTTGCGAGGGTAATGGTGGATGTCGCAATTCCACTGAAGCCATAGGCTAGATCGAGTTGCTCCGGGAGCGCCCAGGTCTCATCCATGAACAGGACCCCGACCCCGTAGGCTGGGGCGAGAGGCAGCCACCTTGCCAATTTGACTGTAACGGACTTAGAAACGCTGGTGACAGTACCATACGCGTCCTTTGCCTCAATTGTGTAGGAATACGTGCCTGGTGCTACGTGGCTAGTACCACGAATACTGTCGTACTTGCTTCGAATATATCGCTTCAGATATTGAGAATTCGAGTGAACCCAATTGTATCTAGAAAATATCGGAAGGTAATTATCTACGGTACCCACCTCAATCCAGCCTGGATTATTTACAATGTTTACAGTGACGGAATCACCATCAGCATCTGAATAATCTAAAAAGGCGGCATAATCCTCGCCACCAAATATGGTATCGGAAGCACTAAGAACGGTCAAGGTAGGAGCATGATTGTCTGCAGGGATCGGATTGGGGGCAGCACATGAACCCGCTGAAGAATTCGAAATGTCCATCTGCGCGCAGGAGCCGAAGCCAGATGGCGCACCCGTTCCAGAGATAATCACACCATCATTCCTGAATAGTGTGATTGCATCGTTGTAATGGGCATTGCGCGCGAACGAAGCCTGAAGGTAGGAATTCGAATTGAATGGGTAGGATGGATCTTGGCTGCTGCCGGGAAGCACCTTTTCGGAAAGTGGAATATAGATAGCCGTTGCGCCATGCTCGAAATACCCTACCTTATTTGGGGAGGACGGGGAGGGATATTCCCCGTTCGGGGCTAACAGAATCCCTTGGCCCATTTGGTGGCGCACAATGTATTTATTCCCGCCACAGGAGAGCAATTGGATGCACATCTTTGAATCCCCGGTCCAAACCTGTGGGCTTATCCGGTTGGCTGTTTGGGACGCTTGCACGTAATAGTCATACCAAGCACCACTTAAGTTTAGTGATGAACTGGAATAATTTTTCACCCAGGTCCCTATATCGACTTGCTTGGTGAAACTAGCAGCCTGATCATAAAAGACCATTCCCACTTTGCCTGGTATTACTTGGATTGTAGGACTATAATAAGTTGACCCACAATTGGAACCGGTTGAATCGCATATTTGCAATTGGAATGAGTCCGAAGTATTCACCTGGGACATTACGGGTGACCAGACGATCTCGGCATAGTGACCTTGGATCTTGGTCCAAAGATAGGCACTTGGTGAGTAATAGGTTGCAAACATATTTGCTGGTTTATGCACAAATCTATATTGGAACTTCCAAACCGAGGCCGTATCGGGAAGGTTTGCGAATTGAATTCCCGCAACGAATGTTTCCCCCACAGCGACCGTATTGCTGCTATTTCCGAAAAGCGGTGTGATCGTATATTGCAGATTGGCATTGGCACAAACTAGCGTGAGGGCAAAAAATAAAAAGATACGGATCATGAGTTCTCCTGGAGATACAACCTCCCTTTTTGCCATCCCACAGAAAGAATCAAGGGCATTTCTTGTGAATTCTTAGCAAAGATTGGGTGCAATTATAGAATTTTTCCCGCAGACATCAATAATGGGAAATCCAACCGAAATGGCTGATATTCCCCTTTTCCCTCATTCTTTCGCAGAAAATCCTGAAGGCCTAGAACATTACCGACAACCCAGCATGAAGACTCATCAACCAGGGAACTTGACATTCAACATCGATAATGTTATCTATCACAGCCAATTGGGTTCTGATTTCCTGTTTTCTGAATGTCCCGGAGATGTCAACACCAAACAATGGAGAAATGGTAAACAGGGAGCCTAATTGAAACGGCAAGTACACTTCAATTCCAGAATTCATTGCAAAATATTTTACAGATTCTTCAGTGAAATATGGATTGCCGAACATCCCAGAAAAAGTCGATGAGGTGTCAATCATGGTTGGTTTGCTGATTCCCATCCCAGGGGCCAGATGCCCCTTAATTTGCAGGTGCTGAAACAGATTCCAACAATATCCAACGTCAATTGGAGAGAAAAACACCACATCGCTTTCTATGGGAAATTTTGTTCCTGCAATTAAAATGTTTGACCTGGAACCCTCGAACGAAGCAAAGGCAAGTCCGAGAAACATGGAAATATTGGATGGAAATATATGCTCATACCCAATCTTAAGAAATTGCTTTTTTGATATGGTGTCTATTACAGTTGCTGGCCCCGGGGTGGCTCCCGACCCAACAGGTAGCAATATTTCTTTGGATTCTACTGAATGCCAAATGGAAAAGGTCGCGCCGTTCATGCTTCCCGGATTCATAGCCATTGAATGACGAGTAAATAGGACGCAAATGATAATTGCAGTCGAAAATACATTTCCTCTCATGGTGAACTCCTATTTATATTAATTGGCAAATATATAATTCAAAAAATTGGAGCCATAACGCCTAAACGCCAGCTACGGATTTTGGGTTTTATTTGTAAATTTCCAATATTACCTAAGTCATCACCAGACGGAGAATTCTTTGAAAGCATATAAATCGTTTTTACAGTTGTCAGTGTTAGCACTGCTCGTTGGATGCGGGGATTCAACTTCGCCATCCCCCCGCTCTCCTGCTCCTGATGAGGTCTATTGGAATCAAACCATTTCCTATGGAACGCTAATCGATTCACGTGATGGAAAAACCTACAGGACGATCATGTTGGGTCCGGATACCTGGATGGCTCAAAACTTGGACTACCTCCCCGACTCCGGGAATTCCAAATGTTTCAACAGTGAAGCGATTAACTGCCAAGTTTATGGTCGCCTTTATGACTGGGAAACTGCAAATTTAGCATGCCCCTCTGGCTGGCATTTGCCAACAGAATCAGATTGGCTCGACATAGAAATACAAGCAGTAAAAGTGTCTTTAAATGTCGGACAAGCATTAAAAACAACAACAGGATGGTACGACAAAAATAATGGTCAGGATATATTCGGCTTTTCGGCTTTGCCAGGGGCTAGTTCTTCGGCGCCACTTGAAGATGTCGATGGTCTGGGCCAGTTGGGAGGATTTGGGGAATGGTGGACTGCAACGGAAGACACTAATTATACAGGGGAAAACTTTTCTCGTCCAAATGCATTAGAAAATTATCTTAATTGGAATAGCAGCAGAATTTCGATTCGAACAAACAATAAGAGGAATGGAAATTCGGTACGTTGCGTGAAAGATCTAATCTGATTTGAGACCAAATTTTATGGGGAGAAATTGGGGAGACAAACCCTCAGATTGCCGATATTTCACATATTTATGCACACCAAAATAGCTTCCCAAGCTAACGGTCGAGGGTTCGAATCCCTTTTCCCGCTTACAATAAAAAGACGCCTCATCGAAAGATGGGGCGTTTTTTGTTTCGAGCGGAATAGAAAAGGGGTTCGAACCCGAGAAGAGGGTTTGATTACGAAGGCAGGATGCCGGAGTAAGACTCTGGCAAAGCCAGAGCCCGTAGGGCTGGCCACACGATGTGGCCAGTCAATCCCTTTTCCCGCTTACTATAAAAAAAGGCCTCATCGAAAGATGGGGCTTTTTTTATGCGGGAAAATGGATTCGAGTGGGCCGGCTTGCCGGCCCACATCACCCTCGAGGAGAGGGTTTGACGGCGAAAGCAGGATGCTGGAGCCGGACTCTGGCTCTGCCAGAGCCCGAAGGGCTGGCCACACGATGTGGCCAGTCACCCCGAAAGCAGGATGCTGGAGGGGGACTCTGGCAAAGCCAGAGCCCGGAGGGCTTGCCACACGACGTGGCCAGTCACCACGAAAGCAGGATGCTGGAGGGGGACTCTGGCAAAGCCAGAGCCCGGAGGGCTTGCCACACGACGTGGCCAGTCACCACGAAAGCAGGATGCTGGAGGGGGACTCTGGCTCTGCCAGAGCCC
>CAIRAY010000168.1 GCA_903876665.1 uncultured Fibrobacterota bacterium
AACCAAAGGTTGAAGTGGCCAAGCTTTGCATAGCTGCCAGTAACCGTAACTGGCAGCACATCGGCCCTTCCGGCCATGACAGAATGTGCCGTCCTCGCGACTCTCCGCACCCTTCCGTCATCCCCGCGAAGGCGGGGATCTTGGATAATCTCACCACATTTGCCTATATTTCCCTTACCCCAAACCGGAGCTCTCAATTCATGAATTTCCCCCGTATCCTCGTTATCCTCTTTGCCCTGCAAGCCCTTGCCTTGACCGCTTTTGCACAGGACGAGAACATGGCGGTGATCGATGTGCAATTAAAGGGCAAGGCCAAGGAACTGTTCAGCCCCGAAGAGAAGGAATTCCTTTCGCAGGTGATCCGTGGGCAGGCTTCGCAGATTCTGGGCGGTTCGGTGAATATTTTGAGCCAGGCAAGCTACAAGAAGCTGGTGCGCGCAAACTCCGAGGGCTGCAATGAAGCGGGGTGCTTCGCGGGTTTCTTGGCGGAAATCGGTGTGGACCTAGGCGTGCAGCCCGTGGTGAGCTTTGCGTTTGGATCCTTGAATTTGACGCTTGAAGTTGCCGATAAAAGGTCGACCATCGCCAGTCGCACGTTCACGGCTCCTGCCACCCCGGAAGGCAAGAACAAGCTGGGCAAAGAAGCCCAGGTGGCCGCCAAGGAGTTATTTACCGAGGTTGCTGTGCGCATGGGCATTTTGAAGGGAGCCCAACTCTCGCAGACCGCCCGCGAAGGCACGCGCGAAGAATCCGGCACAGGCGAACTCGACATGGGCGAGGCACCCGTTTTGGTGCGCCTCGAAAGCACCCCTGCTGGTGCGGTTGCCATGATCGATGGCAAGCTCGCCTGCTCCTCCACGCCTTGTGGGAAAACCCTTTCCGCTGGCGTCCACAGCATCCAGTTCGGCCTAGAGCGCTACCTCGACACCACGCTTTCCATAACGGTGCGCAGTGGCATGCCCAAGGTCGCCGTAAAACTCACCCCCGGCTGGGGCACCCTCGATATTGCCACAACGCCAACGGGCCAGCCCGTGCAGGTGAACGGCAAGGACCAGGGCGCAAGCCCCTTGCACCTGGAACTCTCGCCCGGCATCTACGAGATTGCCCTGGGCAACGACTGCATGCGCCACAAGACGGTGACGGTGAATTTGGCACGTGGCCAGTCGCGCCAGGTATCCGAAACCCTGGTGGTCCGCGAAGCAGGCCTTAGCCTGCAAGCCACGGACGTCAAGACCGGTGACGACCTAGCCGCCCGGGTGTTTGTGGATGGCAAGCAGGTGGGCGAGACGCCTTATGTGGGCAAGGTCTCCACTTGCGCACAAACGATCGAGGTGGAAGCCGACGGTTATCCGCGCACCGAGGTCAAAGTGCAGCTGATGGAGGGTAAAAAGATGCAAGCTACGGTCAAGCTGGAGAAAGGCTCGCAAGGTATGGCTACGATCCCTGCCGGGTGTTTTCAGATGGGTAGCACCGATGGCGAAGCGGACGAAAAACCTGTGCACCAGGTGTGCCTGAGCGCATTCAACATGGACAAGACCGAGGTGACGCAAGGTCAATACCGAAGCGTGATGGGCAAGAGTGGGTATACGAGCGATGGTTCATGTTGGGCCTTCAATTCGGCGACAGGCAAGTACGAACAAGGTGCAAAGGTGACAAACGACTTCTTGGGCGATACCAAGCCAGTGATGTGTCTGGACTGGAGCGAGGCCAAGGCCTACTGCGAGCATGTGGGCAAGCGCCTGCCCACCGAGGCGGAATTCGAGTATGCAAACCGTGCGGGCACCACCACCAAATATTTCTGGGGCAATAATCCAGACCAGGGCTGTCGCTACGCCAATGGTACCGACCAAGCCTTGCTCTCCAACGGTAGCTCCTGGAACGCCAAAATGGAGTGCAAGGATGGGTACGGAGATGCTTTGGCCCCCGTGGGAAGCTTCTTGCCCAATGCTTGGGGTCTGTTCGACATAACAGGTAATGTGTGGGAATGGAGCAGCGATTGGTATCTGGATTCGTATTATGGCCAGAGCCCGAGCCAGAATCCTGAAGGGGCGTCCTCCGGTTCGTCCCGGGTGATTCATGGCGGGAGTTGGCGCAACGACCCCGCAGGCTTGCGATCTGCTTACCGGGATCGAAAGGTTCCTGAATACCGGGGCACAAATCTCGGTTTCCGCTGTGTGTCTGCCGCTCCGTGAACTCCAATGGCAACTCCAAACCGAATGCTGGCCCCATTCCTATATTTCGTTGGCTTTTTACTGACGTTTTGGTAGCCAGAATGGCCGGATTTGAATATCTTCCACTTCAAATCACGAATGTCATCCGGAGTATTCTTATGGGAAAATTCAATCGCTTAGTCCTCGTGTCCATTGTTGGTACGCTCGCTTCGTTTGGATGCAAGCAAAAGGAATCCGCAGAGACTCCCGCTCCGGCGGCAACGGTAGCGCCCGTTGAAGCAGAAGGTCCAACTCGTGTACAAACCTTGGTGGGCATCGCCGAAATGAATCGAATCGGCAATTCAAAAAAGACGGAATTGAAGGTGGGAATGAAGCTCGTTTCTGGCGTGGAGCTTTCCACCGGCCAGGAATCTTCCCTCGGCCTTGCCCTTGCCAATGGAACCTTGTACACACTCACGGAGAATTCTTCGGTGGTCATGGATTCCGTATTGCTCGATGGGGCTCAGCAAAAGGCCCGCTTCCAAGTAAAAAGCGGAAACCTAGCGTTTAACGTACAGAAATTGGTTGCCGGCAAAACCGACATTGAATTCCGTACCCGCACCATGACTGCGGCCGTGCGCGGAACCTCCGGCGAGATCATCGTCGTCGCAAACAAAACCACCGTGGCCTTGCGCACCGGTGAAGTTGCCGTTCATAATCTCGTCACCAATCGCGATACCATCCTGCGACCCATGCAAACTCTGACCGTAGACGACAAGGGCGCCTGGTCTTTGAAGGCCACAGTGGATACGGCTGCGCCTGTTGTTGCTCCTGCGGTTGTTCCAGCTGCCGTTCCCGCCGTGGTTCCTCCAAAGCCAACCACACAGTCCCCACAGGCTGTGGCTCCCGCTCCTCAGGCGCAGCAATCGGCTCCAGTGAAGAAGCCCGGAATCGATTCTGCACGCGCCACCAACATCAAGAATTCCCTCGAAGGCCAAAACAATACTCGCGAAGTGATGGAGCAGGATGGCCAGGCCGTCAAGCAGGGTTACCAGAAGAGTGGCGATTCGGTTAAGGCGGACATGGCCAAAGGCAAGCAACGGGAGCTCAATGCCATGGAAGAAGCCCGCAAGAAAATGGGCATGGGAAGCGGAAGCGACATCCGTCGTCAAATGGAAGAAGACGCCAAAAAAGCCAAGTCTTCCGGGTTTTAATTTCCCAAAATGGGCTGGGATTCCTCGCATGTCATGGCCAGAATGGCCATCACCGTCACGGGGTGAAGGCTTCGTAGACAAGGTGCGGCGATCCCCCTGCGTGGGATGACACGGAGATAACGGTAGTAGTGAAATTCAGACATGTCATGGCCAGAATGGCCATCACCGTACCGGGATGAAGGCTTCGTAGACAAGGTGCGACGATCCCCCTGCGTGGGATGACACGGAGATAACGGTAGTAGTGAAATTCAGACATGTCATGGCCAGAATGGCCATCACCGTCACGGGGTGAAGGCTTCGTAGACAAGGTGCGGCGATCCCCCTGCGTGGGATGACACGGAGATAACGGTAGCAGTGAAATTCAGACATGTCATGGCCAGAATGGCCATCACCGTACCGGGATGAAGGCTTCGTAGACAAGGTGCGGCGATCCCCCTGCGTGGGATGACACGGAGATAACGGTAGTAGTGAAATTCAGACATGTCATGGCCAGAATGGCCATCACCGTACCGGGGTGAAGGCTTCGTAGACAAGGTGCGACGATCCCCCTGCGTGGGATGACACGGAGATAACGGTAGCAGTGGAATTCAGACATGTCATGGCCAGAATGGCCATCACCGTACCGGGATGAAGGCTTCGTAGACAAGGTGCGACGATCCCCCTACGTGGGATGACATAGAAATGCCTTTTGCCAATTGTTTTGGACAGTAGTGACACAATTGCTTTCGATTATGTTTCCTTCCAACTTGGACTATTCGGTGGGGTTTTCAAACCCCATTTGTGTAGTTTGTGTTTCGAAGAATCCCCGCAATGTCGCAAGGGGTGGGACGATAGATGAAAATATTTAAGAATTTACTTTGGATGTGTTTGGCTTTGTTTGGAAGCGGCTTCGCTTCGGAGCGCATGGTGGTTGCCGTCACCGATTTTGAGCCCCAGGGCGTTGTCGCTGGGGATGTGAATATCTTAATCGACCGTCTGCGTTCAGAGCTCGTTAATACCCAGGTGTTCCGGGTCATGGAGCGCAAGCAAATGTCCGTGATCCTCGAAGAGCAAGGGTTCTTGCAGTCCGGGGCTTGTGATGCTTCCCAGTGCCAGGTCGAAATGGGGCGCCTGCTGGGTGTGGATTACATGATTGTGGGAGTGGTGGGAATGCTGGGCGGTTCCTACACGGTTTCGGCTCGGGTCCTCGATGTAGAAACGGGGGAAATCCTGTATACGGTCAACGAAGATTTCCGCGGCGAAATTATTGATGTCCTCAGTCAAGTGATTCCCCGGGTGGCCGCTCGTCTTTCCCGGCCCTCTGGCGCTCCGCAGGTTTCTTTGAAGGCCGAACCTGGGGTGGGTGACTTGGTTGTGGATGCTGATTATCAAGGTTCAAAAGTGTTTCTGGATGGGGTCGAGTTACCCCAGAAAACGCCTGTGACCCTGAGGAATATTTCTGCCGGCTCCCATCAGGTGAGCACCCGTCATGAGTCCAATTACGGTTCCCTGCAAATTGAGCTATTGCCGGGAGAGCTGAAGCGAATCAAGATAGCCATGCCCGTGGGCCGAGGTTCCATCAAGGTCTTTGCCAATGTTCCAGAAGGTCAGGTTTCGGTGGATGGAATCCTGGTCTGCGAGGCTCCGTGCATCCTCGAAAACCAGCTCGAGGGCTCGCGACAAGTGCGTGTCTCCCGCAAGGGCTACCAGGCCTGGGAGGGTTCGGTTGAGGTCAAAGTAGATTCAACGGTTATCGCGGAAGCGAGTTTGGTACGCTTGTCCTATTTGCGGTTGGAAGTGAATCCGGATAATGCTAGTGTCACGGTGAATGGCGTCCCCGTGATTGCATATTTGGATCCTTTAAGAGGAATGCTCGGATTTTTTGATGGGGATTATGCCATTATTCGTGCGGAGGCTCCGGGTTATGAAACGCGCATCGACAGCATTCCCCTCGATACATTGCATCCAACACATCATCAGATAAACTTGCAGTTCGTTAAATCCCGCATTAGCATCCAAGGCAAGCCCGCAGGGGCAGAGCTTACCTTGAATGGAAAGGCCATTGGGGCCTTGCCCCTGATGGGAAAAATACTGGACCCAGGAGCCTATCGGGCGGTGGTGAGCAAGCCGGGCTTTTTGGATTGGGAAGAACAGCTGGACTTGCAAAAGGGCGATTGGCTTTCCCGGAGCATCCGCCTGCAACCGACCCAGGCCCGGCTTGATTCTTTGCGCAAGGCAAGCCGCAGAGATGTGATTCGGTATGGATCGATGGGTTTGTCCGGGCTAGCCAGCGCAGTAGCCATGGGTTTTGGCTTGTACTTCAATAGCAAGCTGGATTACCATTCGCAACATTTGGAATATGAAAATTGGGGTTACCTTGAAACCGCGCCCTCCGCACCGGGTGATGAGCCTTCCCGATCCGGGATTGACCGAGAATGGGAAAAAGTCAAAACCTACCGGAACTTTCGCAATGTGATGTATGGTCTGGCAGGTCTGGGTTTGGGTGCTTCCTTCGTGGTGTACAAATTTTGAGGAACTTCATGAATTTTCGTTTCATTTCACGTATCCCTACCAAATCACCATCGGACATGCAGAAGATTTCATTTCTGTTTCCGTCCGTTGTGTGCAATAGACTATCTTTTTTGCATGAATGAATCTCCCTTGGAATATCTTGGCTTTTGGTCCCGGGTGCTTGCAACGCTAGTGGATTGCATTCTGTCTGGGATCCTCATCTACCCCTTGTTGCATCTGGTCTACGGACCCATGTATTGGAGCAGCACGGCGCTGGTCAAGGGACCCATGGATTTTATCATCTCTTTTGTTTTGCCCGCCATCGCAATTGTGATGTTTTGGGTCGCTAAACAAGCCACCCCCGGCAAGATGCTGATCCGTGCAAAAATTGTGGATGCGAAGACCGGTGGCAAACCCACTACCCGGCAAATGGTCATCCGCTACTTGGGCTACTATTTGGCCATGATCCCGTTTTTTGTCGGGTTCCTTCTGGTTGCCTTTGATCCACGCAAACAAGGCCTGCACGACAAGCTGGCAGGCACCTTGGTGGTCCGACGCAAGGAATAGGCCGGGAATAATTAGGCGGGTTGTGTGCAATACCTTTTGCAAAATTCGCTGGGGTCAAGAACGGGAATCGAGCTATTTTTGAAGTCCCGCTTGTTGCTGGTGATGATCTGGGTGCATTTTGCCCCAAGAGCCGATACATATTGCACGGCATCTTCATAATCATGCAGGGGCATTTCCACCGCGTCGCCGAGCATCTGGGCCGTGTTGGGGATGATTTTCACATATTGGAGCAACTCCAATATGTCCTTTTCCACTACGCGCCGTTTTTCCAGCCGACCTAGAATGTAAGCCACATTGGTAAAGGATGTGGCCGAAGTAGATGCATGGATCTTCCCCAAGGCCGCCTGGTTCAAAATCAGTGCACAGGAGTTCGCGTGGGGTGGCCGGGCCAGAAAATAATCCAGCAGAACATTGGTATCTAGGAACGGGTGGAGCTTCAACGGGAACCCTTTCCCAAATGCTTTTCGAGCAAGCCGTTGAGGCGAATATCGTTAACATCCATGTCGGTAGGGAGCTTGTAGGCTCCGAACATCCGCGCAATGCCGGGCTCCATCTCGGTTTTTGTCTTTCCAGGCTGGTCAAGACCGTCCAAGAATTGAGCAACCAGCTTGGATAGGCTGGTGTCGTGTTTTGCCGCATAGGACTTTCCCTTGCGGACAGTCCGAGGAGGAATGCTTAATGTTAGTTTTGTGACCATACGGATAAAATATAAAAATATCATACGTATGATTCAAATTACGGGACCTGGATCAAGCGGCCTTTCAGGTCAAAAATTTGCGCGGGTTTCCACTGCGGGGAACGGCCAAAAAAGCTTGCGCATGGAGACGGGGTCGCTTGGAGCCTGTCCCCAAATGCGCAATCCCCCATCTTCAACCGTGATGTAGGGCGCGACCTGCCAAACCAGGGTTGGCTTCCCGCCAATGGTCTGAACGGCATCGGGTCCCATGGGTAGTGTGCCCGCAGTGTTGATCCCCTGCAGGGACCAGGATCCAGCAAGGCTTGACCAAGGGATGCCCGTCCAGTTTCCGGTGTTGGGCTGCAATTCGATCCGGGCGGTTGCGCCTGGAACTAGGCTGTCGGTCAAGGTAATGGGAATGTAGGATAGAGCGCCATTTTCAACAAAAGAACCCAGAGTAAATTTGAGGATAGAGGCCATCCCATCTGGACCAAAAAGGGAATTGTCGAAGCCTTTGGGAGTGAGAACGGCGCCACTCACTTCCCGCATCCATACCCGAATTTCGCTCCCGCTCTTCACGGTGTAAGAGCCACTATTTTGGAGCATCAGATAGGAATGGGCATTGGGCGATGTTTTGGATGTAGGCAAAATAAATGCGGTGACCTGAAGGGTGTGGGACTCGTTGTTCCGAGGAAGCGCCGTGGGAGCGGAAGTCTCGCCAGCCTTGGCCAGGACCACGAAGGGCAGAAGCGCCTGGGCAGCAAAGTCGATGCAACTTTCCGTGGAGACATAATCGGATGCCAAATCCGAAAGGCTTGCTCCAGGTTTTTGTCCTCCACAAATGGCTCCCAACAGAGGGCGCGGGGCCAGAGGTACTCCGGATAAATTGGATAATTCCGGGTTCGCTGCGCGATTATGAAGATGCTGGAGATTGCGAGTTCCTACTCCCACTTGGAAGCTGATTCCCCAAGGGTTCGCTCCATGAAGGTAATGCAGGTTCTGGAGCATGACTTTGTGTGCATTGGCATCCTGGGTCAGGTCGTAGAGCATGGCCAACTCCGTAACCATTCCCATATTGTAGCGATTGAAGCCCCAGTCCACAGAAGTGAAAAGCCCCAGATAAGGTTGATCCACATGGATCCCTGGGTAGGTGATGGCGTCGGTTCCATTGGAGCCGTTGGCGATGCTTGTGCGCAAGGCTTGGATGGCGTCCTCCCGAAGGCTGTCCCGGACCGTGGTGCTTATGCCATACTTTGCCGCGGTTGCCCCATTGGGTAAAATGAGTTTGGCGAGGCCATACAACACCCAGGCCTCCGTATTGCCATAATCCGTGGTCCAGCCTCCGGAGGTGAATCCACCGGAAACACCGAGATGCCCCGCGGGGAACTCCCCGTCATTGTACTGGGCGCTGGAGTTGCTGTTGATGGCGGTATTGGAGATCAAGTCAAAACCAAAGCGAGGGTTTTCTGTGGCGACCCAAAGGGCAAGCGTTGCCATGGCCTCGTCATCGCGGGTACGCGAGGCGCTGTAAAAGTCCGTGGGGCTCGTGGTCCCTCGTTTGGGCATGACGATGCTGTCGTAAATGAGGGTGGCCGCGGTGAGGAGCGAATCCGCATAGGTTGGTGAATACGCCTTCCAGCTGTGGGCAAAGAGCGCAAGGCTCGCTGCAAAGCTTCCGGCCACATCGGCTCCGACTCCGGAGGCTACTACGCGAGGGCGACCCCCGCGGGCCGGTGTCTGGGATTCTTGAATCTCCGGAAGTCCCCAAAAGGCGTGGTCGGTAAGGTCCCCCACCGAATGAACCAGGTCTCTTTGGGCAAACTTACCCGAGGCCCGGGAAGCCTTGTAGAGATTGAAGATGTAGTCTGCGCCCACTTTGGCTTCGCGTAACAAATCCGGAATCCCATCGGGGGCATCTCCGTGGCGCGCGCCATGTACATCAGCATCGGCCTCTGGGTGAGTGGCGTGGGTCATGGCCAGGGCCAGGGTGGCATATCCTATCGTGAAGGGAGCTTTGACATGGTCACCGCAATCATGCCAGCCACCTTCCGCAACCCCGTCAAAAGAAGCACCTAGGGACTCCCCGTCGTGGATATGGCAGGAGCCATGGAGCCAGGAGGGCTCAAGTCCACAGCGCTGGGTGCCAAAAAAGAGGGAGAGCTTTTCTAAGGATTGATTGTAGATGTTGTCTCCAATCGTGAAAGGAGCCGAGTTTGCGGTTCCAATGCGTACAACATATTTTCCGGGAGTTTGCAATTTGCTTAGGTCGATGCGCCAAAGGGAAGAGCTTTTGACCGTGGTGTCTTGTAAAGAATAGGCAGTGGCCGATGCCGATGCGCCAATTTGCTGTTTGGCCACAACGCCCTTTTCCGAAAAAATCCCCACCGAGTCAATGGAGCCTTGCAGAACCGAAGCGGAGTCCGGAAGTCGAAGCACGTTGAAGGTCTTGGTTGGGGGGTTGGAAACCCAGGCGGTTTTCATGGGATCCGTAGGACGGTACCCGAGCTGATCCACCCGGATTTGCAGGGGGGCATTCACATTGAGCCCGTCCAGATTGTGTATGGAGTCAATGATGGCCTGGGTCAGCGGATTGCGGGCCTGGGCCAGGGAAACTAGGGCCAGAAATAGGGCGATGAATTTCATTGTAACCTCAGCGGGAAGGTAGGTGAAGCCATATTAGAAAAATCCCAAACAAATAGTAAAAGCCACAGCACACAAAGCGCTGTGGCATAAAGCAGAAAACCTTTGATTATTTGCAGTATTTGGCTTTCAATGCTTCAAAATCAGCCTGGTTCAGATAAGTGATGCTCTCAATGAAACCCCAGTCAGAACCTTTCGAGAGCATATTCTCAATGACGTGAATCATCCGAAGATCACCCTGTTCGAGACCTTGCTCGATGCCCGTTTTGATATCGGCTTCCCGGTCGATTTGTCTGCCTGTCTTGAATCGCATAGTTTCATCCTCGTCCTGGATTGAGTCTATTAGTGATTTTGTTGTATCCTCTGTAAACTGGCCTCTATGCCATAAATATAAGATTGTTCGGGTCACCAGTCGAGCTCGTTGTGGGGCGGAAATTTCCTTCAAACGAGAAGCCAATCGCTCCAAAAATTCAAGACTTTCCGCACTTGTTGTAAAAATATTCTTTAGCGCCAACAAGGCTACTTGGGTTTCTGGCTCGATTCCCGGAAAGGTGAGAATCTGTTCATCGGAAATTGAACGAAAATTAAGGCGCTTCGGGGAATCGTGTGGGTAAAACCCCGTGAGGCTGCACCCGCCATGGGCGAGAAGCTTCACCTCATGGCTCTTCTGCCTCCACTATGAAGCTCGACTCCATGGAAAGCTCATTCCCCGGCTTCCAGTCGGGCGCTTTCCACGGAGATTCGCTTCTCCTGCTACGCAGACCGTTCCGGCAGAAGAACCACAAGCCTGCGGCTTGCAAGCTCGGCTCCCGCTGTCGCCCCTGTCATGTGCATCCCCCCGGGAGTGGCAGGGATCCCAAAGCACCAAAAGGGGTGTAAGAGGGGGAAGGGCTTCCGGAAGGCTTTACCCACACGATAGCCGGAAGCCCCAAAATCAAAGAACAGCACGGGAACCTTACTACCTAGTACATATATAGGTAGACATTTCGTTAAAATATTTTCTATATTAATGATATGAACATCAAAGACGGCCGCAACCACAAAAAAGATGTTAAA
>CAIRAY010000169.1 GCA_903876665.1 uncultured Fibrobacterota bacterium
ACCCGAGGACCATGTGAGCCAAGTACAGCAATACAAGGCCGATGTGCTGGCCGAGTTCCCGCACTACACGGTCAAGACGGCGGTTTGCGCGGTGATGGGCAATCAGGGCTACAAGTGGTGGGATTTGGGGTAAGTGCGCGGTCAAAAGCCACGCTCCCGCGCGGAATTCCGGAGGGAGCGTGCATGTTGTATTTAGCACTCAAGGTGCCGGGAGAATTCCGTGGTCCGTTGGGGGCAAGGGAGCTCAAGGGCACACCGGAAGCCAAGATTATTATTGCGATTCGTAGGTTCGTTGTTGTTGCGATTCGCGGAACGCAAGTTCTGCGCGTCATTGTTCCAACTACCCCCGCGATTCACGCGATTGGAACCAGAGGCCTATTCGGAATTCCCCAATTAGGAGCAATGCTTGAGCAAAACCCCCTCGCGGAAATGAAAACTATGCGCCTGGGAGATCCAGCCCACAACACTATCCATTTGCCTTGATAGGTTGACTGACTCAACCCCTTCACGAATTTGCCACGCCCAGCTGCGTGCATAAGACCGTAAACGCAAGCAGGACCTCTGGTTAAGCCGGATCTGGGCGGGATAAATTTGGTACCCCAAAAACGAGATCCCCCGAATCACAGGAACGCATTCCGTCGCCTGGGTTTTGACGCTTAACGATAGCTCGCGTTCAAGCCACTGGGGGATTTGCAAATGCCAATCCTTCACTTGTGCTTGAGACTCTCCCCACAAAACAAAGTCATCCATGTAGCGCACATAAGCCTTGGGGCGAAGGTGCTGCAAGACAAAGTGGTCGAGATGGGACAAATACAAGTTTGCCAGGTGTTGACTGGTGAGGTTGCCGATCGGTAGGTTCTTCTGATGCACACCATGGGCATCGAGTATGCGGTCAAGCAGAACCAAAACACTTGGGTCCCAAATGATTTTCCGAAGTTGTGACTTGAGTATGCCGAGGTCGATGGACGGAAAATATTTGCGGATATCCATTTTGAGCACCCATGGATAATGTCGCTGGTTATTGTACGCCTGCTTTACACACGCATGGTTCCCCTTGCCTTTTCGGCACGCATAGGAATGGGATATTTGCCGTTTTTCTAAAATCGGCTCAAGAATGTTCATGAGGGCATGATGCATGACCCGATCACGGAAGGGCGCCGCTGCGATCAAGCGCTCCTTGGGTTCATAGATGGTAAATTCCCGAAGTGGCCCGGGCATCCATGTCATGGAACGGATCTCGGATTGTAGCACCCGCAGGTTATCACGAAGCGAGCGCGAATAGGCCTGTTGATCGGGTTTGGTGCTTTTTCCCAAACGAGCCTTTCGGTAGGCAGACATCAAGTTTGGAGTTTCAGCGATCCGCTGAATGAGCGGTGGATTCATTGCAAGGGACCCAATAAACAGGACAATATTTTGGCTCCGTAACTTTCGGCTTTTTGGTCACCGAACCCTGCAATTTCTTTGAGGCGAGTGATGTTGGGCTCTGGAATTTTGACCATGGCTTCGGCCATTTCGTTGGTAAAGACACTGTAGGCGGGTACCCCGGCGGCTTTGGCGAGGTCTTGCCGCAATTTGCGGAGATTGTCAAAACGCAAAAATTGTTCTGGGGGGAGGACTTCTTTGTAGTCGACGCGTTCCTTGCGACCGCTTGCATTTTCTTGCGCCACCTCGTATTCGACCAAAAACACCCAGAAGCTACCCTCGCCTGACTCGACGAATTTTTTATCTACGGAAAGTGCGCGCACATTGCGCAAAAATCGGTTGAATGAATCCGTTCCACTCTCTTCAAGCCCAACACGGAATGTTCGAAATTGTCTCATATTTCAAGCCTCAAAAAAAATCCGCTTCGCGGCGTTTTGCCCCACGCTTCGCGGTGAGGATTGCGTGTTTGCATTGGTCGCTTCGCGACCCACATCGTCGTGCGCCGTCGCTTGGAGCTTGCCTCCGGCACGGCTGGGGCCCCTGCCCCT
>CAIRAY010000170.1 GCA_903876665.1 uncultured Fibrobacterota bacterium
ACAAGTAAGCGTCCGCTAAAAAAGAATGAATCACTGAAAGATCGGGTAGAGTCAGATTTGGCAGAACTAAAAGGTGACAGAATAAAATTGCGGAATTTCTTTGCATCAAAACATGTAGACTATATTATGTACTAGGTAGTAGTACCCAATCCGAGCATTTTGGAGGAAATTGTCCAGGACAAATATCCAAAGATTTGATTCAATTTGGGCTCGGTAGGTTTGCCCTGGATCCCCCCCCCTACCTTCTTTGCACGGCTTTCTGGTACAAATTGGGAAACCGGTGGTTTGGATCGTAGCGCTCCTTTAAGCTACGGTAGGCGCCTCCGTTGTAAATCTGCCAGAATTCATCCTCAGGAAAACAGCAAACGGAATAGAGGGATTTTCGTCCCCCAAGGCGTACAACTTCCTGCTCCAGCAGGCGATTGAAATGGTTGGGCGGGTTTTCTGCTGTGGTGGGTACGCTCTCCCAAAAGCCAAAGTTTAGATGCAACTCGCCTGGTGGCATGGAATATAGCGTCCAGCGGTTCGCATCCGTCGAGGGGCGGATGGGGCAAATCCATAGGGGAAGAATTCCGATATGCTTTCGGTAAAAATCAAGAAACTCTCCGCAACGGGAAATGGGGATCTCCACATCCTGGATTACAGATTCGCGAAGCTGAACGGGCCAGTCAAAAAATCGGCGTAGACGATTTATCTTGTCTTCTAATTTATTGCGGAGGTACCAGCTACGAACCTTCCAATAGCGGTCCGAACGCATCATCCAGAGCCTAGCAAGACTTCGGATTAGGGGGTTTTCCATTCCGTAAAAGCGGGAACACCAGAACCAGTCCGGATCCCAGCGCCACACCCAGTCCAGCGTGGAAAGGGTTGCCGAGGTTTTCCATCCTAGACCCTTGTAGTAGGGCTGAGGCCCCGTATTGGTGGTGTCGGGCTGGGTGTCCCCATGCACGGCAGAAACCAGGACAAAATTGGACGGGCCAAAGCACACCCCTTCGATAAAATCCACCGCAGGAATTTCGGCACCCATTTCACAGGCTCGCTTCATGGCGGAGAGGAATGCGCCACGATCGGAAAATCGGGTGTAAGTAGCCTGGACGGAAAGGCGGGCGGGCACAATTCGGCAGCGCAAGCTCAGAATGTACCCCAGGGTTCCATAGGAATTGGGGATGGCCCGGAACAAGTCGGCGTACTCGTTGTCGGAGCGGCAAACCCGTACTTCGCCGTCGCCACAAAGGACTTCCATTTGCTCCACAGTTTCATGCATCAGCCCATGACGGAAGCTGGTGGCTTCAATCCCCACCCCAGAAACGGCGCCTCCAACCGTGATCGTCTTCAGTTCGGGAATTACGGCGGGAAGGCAATTAAAGGCCAGACAGGCATTGGTAAAGTCCTCGAAGGTGCACATGCCTTGAACCTCCGCGTAGCCTCGCTCGGGATCGACATGCAAGGTACGGGAGAAGGAAGATGCATCCAAAGGAATTTGGCCAGCCTTGCGTTCCCGGAATAGGTTGGATGTGCGCTTGCTCAGTCGCACCTTGCCCTGGGTTGCTTCCAGGGCAAGGGCAAAGTCCTGAACGGCGGCGGAATGTTCCAGGGGCGTACAAAAATGGCGGGCGTGTTCTCTGGAGTTCATCGTACTGACCTCCAGCCACCCCGTATTCCACCTTTTGAAAGTACAATTTGGAACAGTTGGATGTATCGACTGCGAAAGGCTCCTGCCGAAGAAAGCAAGTAGTACCGCCACATTCGGTAGAACCGGTCGCTATACTGACCGCGGAAGCGGGGCCATGCGGCTTCAAAGCGCCGGTGCCAGGCCATTAGGGTTTGATCGTAGTCGCATCCGAAGTTGTGCCAATCTTCAAGCACAAATAGACCATCCATCGCTTTGCCAAGGTCTGCGGTTGATGGCAAAATGGCCCCCGGGAAAATGTATTTCGCAAACCATGGATCCAGTTTGTTTATGGACTTGTCTTTGCCTATGGTGTGCAATAAACAGACCCCGCCTTCTTTTAACCGGTCGTGAACCAACTGAAAGAAGGCCCGATGATTGGCAGGGCCTACATGCTCGCACATGCCAATGCTCACAATTTTGTCAAATGTGCCGGTGGCTTCGCGGTAGTCCTGGAGCCGATATTCGATAGGCCAACCTTGATTTCGCGCCTGGGCCCATTCAACTTGTTCCTTTGAGATGTTATATGCAACAACTTCCACGCCGTAATGCCGGGCGGCGAATCGAGCAAAGCCACCCCAGCCACTTCCCAGCTCCAGGACTCTTTCTCCCGGTTTCAAATTCAACTTTTTGCAGATCAGATGCAGCTTGGCTTCCTGAGCCTCTTCCAGCGTGAGGGCCCCTGAGGAATAATAGCCACAGGTGTACTGCATGTTGGAATCCAACATGGCTTCGTAAAAGGGGTTTCCCAAATTGTAGTGGATATCCACCACCTTTTGTGAGCGCGACTTGCTTTGATTATTGAATACAAATGAACGCAATAATTCAACAATGGGAATTTCAAGCACGTTGACCTGTTCCGGTAAGCGGGCGGAAAGAACGCGATCAAAGAATTGGTCGAGGGCGTTGCAGTCCCATAGCCCTTCCATGTAGGCCTCACCGAGTCCTAGGCTTCCTTGTGTGGCAATGCGGGGCCACAGCTCCTCCTGGTGTACTTTGATGTCCCATGGACGACGGTCCTGTACCTGAATATCTGCTTTACTGAGTAAGGATTGGACCCAATGACGCAATTCATTGGAAGACTGGAAAGATGCGGGCAATATTGGCGCTGGCTGGCGCTGAGTCATAATATCAATCATGAAAACCTCCTGGATGCACGTCTGTATCATTGCCTGGTATGACCATTGAAGTGTATTAAATGTCGAACGGATCACAAAGGTTGGGAGAAAAGAAAATTAGGCCACAATTTTCTAAAAACGGGCATCTGGCGAAGCAAGCTATCTTTTGCGATAAAGGCAAGGGAAATGTTTCCTCACAGAACAATGACGATTAAATTATGAACCCCCTCGAAAAATCCGCCATTCTCCGTTACCACCGGATGCGAATGGGAATGTCTCCGGTGCAGGCCCTGGGATGGCGTAGTGAGGATACCCAGGCCAGTCGCTTTGCCGCACTTTGCCGCTGGGGTGATCTCACCGGCAAAAGTATTCTGGATCTGGGTTGTGGGTACGGGGATTTGAAGACCTTCCTGGATTCGCATTTCAATCATTTCGCTTACATTGGGGTAGACTTTCTTCCCGAATTTGTCGCCACTGCAAAGAAGACTTTTTCCAATCGGCCGGACACGCAGTTTTTTCTGTTGGATTTCCTGAATGCGGAGTTTCCCCAGGTCGATGTGATCATGGCTTCCGGAAGCCTGAATTACCGCTGTGCTGATCCGCTCCACCCCTTCCAGGTGATCCGTCAAATGTGGGAGTCGGCCAAAATGGGTGTGGCATTCAATCTTCTGAATGCAAGGGAGCATGGAGCCGAAAAACTTTTGCAGGCCTACGAACCCAATACCGTGCTTGACTTCTGTCGCCAAATGGATCCTGACGCGGAGCTGGTAATGGGGTATCATCCGGAGGACTTTACCCTGCTCATGCGAAGGTAAGGACCGTAGCGGATAATTCTACCTTTGGGCCATGCCCATGACCGCCAAACAAGTTCTTCGAGACGTATTCGGATTCCCCAGTTTCCGGGGTATTCAGGAAGAAATTGTGAATCATGTTGTGGAAGGTGGAAGCGCCTTTGTGCTTATGCCCACCGGGGCGGGCAAATCGCTTTGCTTTCAGATTCCAGCCTTGGTGCGGCCGGGTATAGCGATTGTGGTCTCTCCTTTGCAGGCGCTGATGGACAATCAAGTTGCGGCCCTGCGCCAAAATGGCGTGCGGGCGGGGGCTTTCCATTCGGGCCTTGCCGCCGCAGAGACCATGCGCATGCGCTCGGCCTTGGAGCAAGGTGAGCTGGATCTGCTTTATGTCTCACCGGAGCGCCTGTTGGCGGACTGGTTTCAAGAGATTCTGCAGGCACTTTCCGTGAGTTTGTTTGCCATCGATGAGGCCCATTGCGTAAGCCAATGGGGGCATGATTTTCGCCCGGAGTTCCTGCAATTGGCCCGGGTCCTTTCCCAGCACCCTGGCGTTCCTCGCATAGCCCTCACGGCCACGGCAGATGCCCCTACGCAGGCAGACATCATGGAGCGCTTGGGTCTGCAACAGGCGCGAGTGTTTCGCACCGGATTTGACCGGCCCAACATCCGCTACCGCATTGTAAATAAAAAAGAGCCCCAGGATCAGCTATTGCGCTTTCTGCGCGAGGAACATCAAGGGGAATCCGGCATTGTCTATCGCACAACGCGCAAAAGCGTGGAAGAGACTCAGGCATTCTTGCTAAAGAATGGCATCCATGCCTTGGCCTATCACGCGGGCATAGGGGATCGGATCCGCTCCAAGAATTTAGATGCATTTTTGCAGGAAGATGGGGTGGTGATGGTGGCGACCATCGCTTTTGGCATGGGCATCGACAAGCCAGACGTGCGCTTCGTAGCCCATTTGGATCTCCCCAAAAATGTGGAGTCCTACTATCAGGAAACAGGCCGCGCCGGACGCGATGGCTTGCCCAGTAACGCCTGGATGTGCTACGGCATGAAGGACCTCATGGTCCATCTGCAACTGATTGCAAGTTCCGAGGCCGACGAACCCTACAAGCAGGTGTTGCGGAAAAAGCTCAATTCGTTGCTCGCGATTTGCGAAACCACCGGGTGTCGTCGCAAATCCCTGCTAGGGTATTTTGGCCAAGAGCTTTCCGAGCCTTGTGGCAATTGCGACACTTGCCTGGAGCCCGTTCAAGGTTGGGACGCTACGGTTGCCGTGCAGAAAGCCCTTTCGGCCATGGTGCGCACGGGCGGGTGGTTTGGCAATAAGCACATTGTCGATATTCTCCTGGGGGATGCCACCGAAAAGGTTAAGGAGCGCGGACATCATGAATTGCCCACTTTTGGGATTGGAAAAGATTTGGATGCCAAGGTCTGGAGCTCGGTCATCCGCCAGATTGTGGCCCAGGATTTGGCTTTGCCACCCGGAGAACGAGCCTGGTCTCTTTTACCAACACCTGCGGGAATGGATGTATTGCGTGGCCAGCGCCAAGTCACCTTACGCAAGGAGCCCGAAAAATCCAAAACCTCACGTAGCACCAGGAGCAAATCGAAAAGCCTTTTGGGAAAAGGGATGAACGATTCCGATGCGGAACTTTTTGAAGCCCTGCGCAAGTTGCGCAGCAACCTCGCCAAGGAGGGTGGGGTTCCTGCTTATGTGATTTTTCCAGATGCCACGTTGCTGGAAATGGCCCGACTGAAGCCGACAACAGAAGCCCGCTTGCTCGACATTAGCGGAGTGGGACCGAAAAAGGCGGAGCGTTATGGGGATGAATTTTTGCAGGTAATTCGCGGTTAGTTGAAATCACCAATGTGTGATGGCGCTGTCTACGCGAAGGGTGAGCTTCTGTGCGCCCAGAGCGGACAAATGATCCCAGTCAAATGCATCTGCGCTTCCGTAATCATGCGCGCCCATGCGATGCTCGTCGAGAATATGGAAATTTGGATGTCGTGTGGCGATAGCCCTTAGGCTGTCGTTGATTTCTTGGGCCACCGTGAGCGATCCTCCGTACCGGCCCCAGGAATCATGGTCGGCAAATAGCGGGTTCTGCGGAAATTCTACTCCCAGAACTTTGATGCCACGCAAATTTGTTTCCCCAAGCATCTGCTCCAGATTTTGCAGGGTAACTTTCCATTCCAATGGATTACTTTGCCAAGTGGGATAAGGGGTGAGATCAACGGGTTCTGCGCCAAATCCTAGTGAGGTGCGTGGGTTGAATCCATTGGGCTGGATGTAGACCTCCAAGGTGGGCACTCCGCTTGAGGCGAGCAAGGCGCTGGCATTCTGGGGTAGTCCATCCTTCCAGAATCCGTGGTTCTCATCGTAAATTCTCCCGGTGCTTTGACGAAAGTATGCATCCAAAGTTAGCGAAGCGGAATTGGTAAAAAAGTCCAAGGAAAGCTCCAGGATAACCCATTGCAAATTTGGAGTGCGGTATTGCACATAGGAACGCCAGTAATCCACCATGGATGGCATGTCGACGGATTGCGAGGCTGCATTGAGGGCTTTTAGCGACAGGAAGGCTGGATCCACTCCGTGATCGCTACGCGAACTTCCGAGAATAATGGCCTGCAGGGAATCACCTTGTTGCAACAACCGGACGAGTTTAGATGCATACTCCTCATTTTGGGAGCCGGTGTAGGGGAGGTGGTATTGGAACAGGCTGTCGACATCGACTTCGGAAGAGGTCGTGGGGGAAATCCATAGGGCAGGGGAGCTGATATCGTCCCCTTCTGCAAGTTTAAGCACGGCATGGTCGGACATGCGAACGGCATAGACCGCCCGTGATTGCTCCTGTTCGTCCACCCCGGTGGCGATGGCAAAGTCCGGGTGATTGCTCCATTCCGGATAATTCCAATTGCGAAATTCGGTGGGAACTTTGATCCAGTCGTAAACTGTTCCAGAGGGAATCTTCATGCGAAATAAGTATTCATGGATACCGTAGGAAGCTTGAACCAGTGATGATGATTTGTTGTATCCAAAATCAAGAAAGAGAATTTCGGGCTCTGTGCCTGGCCGCATGCTGGCATTGCATACCTGGGCAGTTGCTTCTTGGTCCTTGCCATTTTGGGGGGAAAGGAACAAGGATGAAATGGCCCCGCTCTTTTGGTCCAACAAGCGTAGGTCAGTATAGGATGTTGCCAAGTACCGGCCATCGGTGCTTTGTCCATCGTGGAAACTTCCCTTGGATGTCAATAATTGGGGTACTCCCGTGGCCTGGCCCTGGGAAACGAGCCAAGTCCAAGTTGAGGACTTGCTCCAGATTGATGAATCACTGTTGGCTATGGCCTCATTGGTGAAGAGTAGCAAGGTGTCAGAGTGGAGCGGATCCACCCACCAGCGGGGAACCATGACGCTCGGACCCTCTAACCAAACCGGTGTCCCCATTGGATCGAACCGGACAAGATACCCCTGGGATGTTCCGCTTTGGCCTTCGTTGCGGGTGGCGAATGCCAGGTATTTTCCATCGGGACTGAAGGTCGGAGTGCGAACTAGTTGGGAGAATATTTGCTCGGTGGGAGCCGGAGAAGATTGCGAGTAGTTCAGCGTAGCCAAAGCGTCATTGGTTCCATTCACCATCGCTAATTTAACCTGACTCGTTCCAAAAAATGCTTCCACTTCATTTCGGGTTGCCACCATGCGAATGGGTGTTCCTGTGATCTGGGATGTTTGACCTCCATTAGAATATGTCGGCCTTTTGTTGGCGCCACGCGCGACTCGGAAGCCGATATATTCCGTCCGAGTCCCGGAGAATACTCCATAGACATCGTGTCGACCCTTAGTGGATAGGCCACTTAGAGAACTGCGGAACCCACCCCCTTTGACGATGCGCTCCTGCGAGGAATTGGGTTTGAGGCTGCCGACAAAATCCTGGGCTTGGTTTTTTGGCAATTCATCAAACCAGCCATCGACCCATTCCATGACATTGCCTGCCAGGTCACAGAATCCACCCTGGGTTGGATCCCGGTCGCAAGGCTTATGCAGGCTTGATTCTGCATTGTCCAGGAACCAGGAATAGTCCTGGGCCTGACTGGTATCGGATCCCCAGGGGTACGTGGTGCCCGCAACGCCACGGGCAACAAATTCCCACTCCGCCTCGGTGGGAAGGCGGAACCCATCGCGATCATATTGGAATTGAAGGCCTTCTATTTGGGTGGCCCGTCCCTGAGGATCACGCACAACGTTTATATATGCGTAAACGGAGTCCAATCCTTGCCGAACGGAAAGGGCATTGCAAAAAAGAATCGCATCAAACCAGGATACCTGCACGGCGGGAAGTGAATCATTCAAGAATCGACCGGCAAGAACTGTGGAATAACCAAGAGCTTCGCGAAATTCTTTTTGGGAAATTTCCCGTGCCCCGATTTGAAAGGCATAGGAAAAGGAAGTGCGGGTGGAGTCTCCCAGCCAGCCCTTTTGTTGGCCCGGCAAAATTTTGATTAACTCTGGGCCATCCTGCGGAGAATGGCTGGATCCACCAGAAAATAGACCGCAGCCGGCAAGGAGGAGCATCAGAGAAAGGATCGCAACGCGAAGCATGGTCTAAATATAGATTCCCGGGTCAGACGGGTTAAACCTTGAATTTGCCTACCAGTTGCTGCAAATTGAGAGAGAGGCGGGTGAGGCTTTGTGCGGCTTGTTCCGTCCCGGAGGCGGTTCCGGAGGTTTGTGTGGCGGCCTGGCCCAGCATGGCGGTATGGGAGGCTATTTCTTGGATTCCCTTGGATATTTCCTGCACATTTCCTGCGATTTGAGAGGCTTCGGCATTCACATGGGATACGGATCCGGCCACGCTGTTCATCGTGGCGGCTTGTTCCTGCACGGCTCCCTCGATGGATTGGGATATTCCATTGACTTCTTCCATGACCAGCACAATTTCTTTTATTCCAAAAAGGGATGCAGATACATTCTTCTGAATGTCCGCAATCTGGGAGGAGATTTGTTCGGTGGCTGACGCGGTTTGCTTGGCGAGTTCTTTTACCTCACCCGCAACCACTGCAAAACCTTTTCCCGCTTCGCCAGCTGTGGCCGCTTCGATCGTGGCGTTCAGAGCCAACAAATTGATCTGTTCGGCGATGTCTTCGATCAAGTCCAGAACGCGGCTGATTTCTTGGGCAGAAGTATTCAGATTGTCCATGGTGACCATGACTCCATCTGCCCGGGTCTTGGCATTGCTGGCCACCTTCAGCTCCTCCTTGCAACGGGAAGCTACATCGCCAATGGAAATCGACATTTCTTCGACCGCGGCGGAAACGGTGTTTACCGAGCCAGAAAGGGTGCTCAGGGATTGGGATACATGGACCGACCCCAAGGAAGACTCCTCTACAGCTACGACCACATGGTGGGTTTGGCCCGACATTTCTCCAGCTACCCCAGACATAACCTTGGCGGTGGAGGATAGCTCTTCGGCGGCCCCGGCCAAGGTGGATGAATTTTCCTGGACTTGGGCGACAATGAGGCGGATTTTTTCGACGAAGGTGTTAAAGTTTTCGACTAAAACACCGAGTTCATCATTATGATCGATGGGCAGTCTGAGGGTTAAGTTCCCATCGCCCTTGGCAATCTCATGCATAAGGTGGGATGCTTTTTTAATAGGATTCACAATGGCATTGCTGATCAAAAGAAGCAAGAGGGCAAGGCCCGCAAGCACGGCCAGGGATACAGTCCAGGCGACCATGCGCATTTGCTTCATGGGCTCCGAAACGGTCTCCATAGGAAAGACGGAGCCAAGGGACCAGGGTGTTCCTGTGTTTCCGATAACCACGGGCGAATATTGGATGCGGGAGGGATGGCCCGTCGCTTTGGAGATGTGATCTATCTTTTGGAGTTCACCTTTGGCCACCTTTTCCAATAAGATTTTAACTTCATCAGGAGTCAGGTCCTCTCCGAGCGTTTTTCCCCGCAGTTCCTTTTTGGGGTGCGCTGCAATGATCCCGCTGTTGTCCAGGAGGATTGCATAGCCACTGCCCATGGGTTTAACATCGGCGATCACCGATTCCCACAGGTCATCAATGGATAAATCTACGCCAAAGATTCCCACAAACGTTCCATTGAGCAACACGGGTACACAAATGGAGGCCATCAGCAGGCTATCCGATTCGCCTGCATAAATCCATTTATATGTATTTGTGATGACTTCGCGACTGGATTTTTTGGGGCCGAACCAATAATCATCGGTCTCGCTGACATCGTAATCACCTGGAGCTCCATCCTGAACCATTTTACCGTCTTGACTCCGGTACCAAGCCACGGAATACACTTTACCTGCGGTGGTTCGCTCATCGGAGAAAAAAGCACCATCATCAAACATGAAGTAGGCGCTCCGAATACCCTGAATGCTTTTGGCATTTTGAAAGGCGATAGAATCCAGGATAATTTCTTTGCTGGAGTCAGGGAGCCAGGCGATTTTTTCGGCAACCCCAGCGGCTGTGCGCACCATGGAAAGGATGGCGTTCATGCGGGATTCCACCGCACTCGAATGGTGTTGTGCCGTCTCGAGAGTCCATTGATTCGCCGTGCCGTTTTGGATATTGGCAAATTGAATGTACATCAGGCCAGAAACCAATACGAGCCCCAGGGTTGTTGCACCCAGAACGAGAGCCAGCAGCTTGGTGCGGATCGACTTGAAGTTCTGCAATAGTTTCATATAGTCATTGTACCAAAGAATGCGCTTTGGGTCAACAAATGCGGACGAAATGGGGTTGTTTATAGCATCCCAGCGAGCGAAAGGACGGTGATTTCGGTTTGTTTGGCGTCAAAGCGAGCCATGGCCGAGCGAGTGGCGGCCTCGGCGCTAGATTCCTGAAAACGCCGCATTTCCGTTGCGGACAAGGCCCCTAGTCGGAACTGCTCCACGGCCATTTGAAAGGTCGAATCGGCTAAAGAAGCATTATTGATTTCTATTCGCCATAATTCAACGCTTTGCTGAAAATTTGCCCATGAAACCGCCAGGGATTGATCCAGGTCGGCACGGATCATTTGGGTGGTCATGCGTGCCAGCTCCCGGGATTCCTTTGCGCTGGCAAGCTTGGTGCGGGTGCTGCCCCCTTCAAAAAGCGGCACGGTCAATTGAGCTCCCCATAACATTCCTTGACGGTGCAAATCCGGAGGAGGGTTTTGGTCGTTGAACTGCTCCAGAAGATTGTAATTGGCATAGACGGAAACTTCGGGATACCAGTCGCTCCCCGCCACCCGGATTCCTGTCTCGGATGCTTTTTCGGAGAGCTGTGCGGCCTTGAGTATGGGGTGGTTTTGTTGCATGGAGGCGAGCAGTGCATCCTTGGAGAGGGATGTATCCATGGGCGCAAGTGAATCCACCTGGAATTCTGTTTCCAGATCACGGTTCAGCAAGGCATTCAAATTGCGCTGGGACTGTCGTACGGACAAGCGCTGTTTGAGTTCTGCAGATTGGTCTGCATTGCGGTCAAGCTCTGCCTGCCGGGATTCAAGCAATGTGCCTGCGCCTATGGCCCGCTTGGCCTGGGCAATGCGCAGAAGTTCACTGGATCGCTCCAAATTGAGCAAACGCAACTTGTGTAGCTCCTGGTTGCGTGCAACCTCCCAGTAGGTGGAGGCGACTTGACTGCGAATCTGCAAAAGTTCGACCTCGCTCCGAGCCTGGGTGGTGGAGGCCGAAACCTTGGCCAGCTCCAAATTTTCCCAGTTGCCAAATCCATTAAAGACAACCCATTTGAAGGCCAGATTGGTGCGCCACGATGTCTCATATTGGCTACGGGACGCTGCGTTGAGCATGGGATCGCCCCCCAAATTCGGTCCGGGACGACTGAGGTCCGAGGTCAAGCTCAGCGTGGGCCAAAGGCTGGCTTGGGCATTGTCAATTTGCAATGCACTCAAGCGCCGGACCGGGGCCTGAGCCAGGACCTTTAAATTCTGCCCTTGCACCAGCGTGAGTGCATCCTGTAAACTCAGGATGGATGGCTCTGCCCAGGAAAATTGCATACAACACACAACCAGGGCAAGGGACAATTCGTGATGAATTTTCATTTTTCCCTCTTGGCCACCAGAACGACCATGGCGGGTACCACAAATAAGGTAAGCACCAGGGCCGAGAGAAGTCCTCCAACTACGGCGATGCCCATGGGAGAACGGCTTTCCGAGCCTGCGCCCAGGGCCAGTGCGATGGGCAAAATTCCGAGCACCGTGGAAAATGTGGTCATCAAAATGGGGCGCAATCGCGCTGCGGCAGCCTCTGCGACTGCATGGCGAAGTGGGAGTCCGGCCGCACGTCGTTGCCGCGCGAATTCCACAATCAGGATGCCATTTTTGGTCACAAGCCCCACGAGCATCACCAAACCAATTTGGCTAAATAGATTCAAGGTGTGTCCACCGACCCATAGGCTGGCCAAGGCGCCGGCCAAAGCGAGTGGAACGGTCAGCATGATCACAAAGGGATCGCGGAAGCTTTCGAACTGAGCTGCCAAAAGCAAGTAAACCAGGAGCAAAGCCAGCACGAATACTTGCCCCAAGCTACCCGAAGATTCCACGAAGTCGCGTGCGGTGCCCGTAAGTTCTGTGCGGATGTTTTCACCCCCTACCCGGGCAATGATTTCTTTCATTCCATTTACCGCATCGCCCAAGGCAACGCCCTCGCCCAGGCCTGCAGAGATGGTGGCAGCCGCAGAACGGTTGTAACGATAGAGCTGAGGGGGAACCTGCCTTTCCGCCACTGAGACGACCTGGGAAAGGGAAATCAGATCTCCGGTACGATTGCGGACATACACATTGGAGAGTCCTTGTGCTGAAAGACGGGAAATGCTATCCAGCTCTCCGATGATTTGGTATTGCTGGCCTTCGTTCATCCAATAGCCATACCGCTGGCTACTGAAGCCCATTTGCAGTGCGAGTCCCACATCCGTGGCTGAAAGTCCAAGGTCGCGCATGCGTTCGCGTTCAAAATTTACATCCAACTGTGGTTTGGTGAAACGAAGGTTTACATCCACGGCAGTCAGGAGAGAGCCTTCGCCAGCCTCGGCCATGATGAGTGGAATCACTTTGCGCAAAGTGTCGAGGCTTGTCGCCTTAAGGACAACTTGCACCGGCTGACTGGCCCGGCCACCTACGCGGATGGTCTGTTCTTCCAGGACGCTGACCTTGACTCCATCGACTTTGGACAAAGCGCCTTGCATCTTCTGGGCGATTTCTTTTTGGCTTCTCTTCCGCTCTTTGGGGGGAGAAAGAAGAATGCGCACGGAACCGCTATTGGCGCCACCTTGTCCGGTGTTGGCGAGAACCACAATGGCTTCGGGAACGGTCTTCTGGATGATGGCCGAAATCTTTTGCACGCGGGCATCCATGTACAGGAATGTGGCACCTTCGGGGCCGGTAATGTTTACGGTAAGGCTCGAGCGGTCCTCGAGGGGTGCCAGCTCCCGCTTGAGACTCTGAAAGCAACCCACGGTAACAAGTCCCGCCAGCAAAAGAATCGGAAGTGCAAGCCAGGGGCGATTGAGCGCTTTTTCCAAATGGGTCTCGTAAAAACGATCGAGTCCTACAAACCAAGGCTCGGTCCTGCGGTAGAACCAGTTTTGTTGTTCATGCTTTTTTAACAATCGGCTAGAAAGCATGCCACCCAAGGTGAGTGCGACAAAGCCGGAAATTAACACCGAGCCACCAATCACAAATCCAAATTCCCGAAACAGTCGTCCGGTAAATCCTTGTAAGAACAGCAAAGGCATAAACACAGCGCTCAGAACCAAAGTGGTGGATACAATCGCAAAGAAAATTTCCTGGATTCCTTTTAATGCGGCTGCGCGCACTTCGAGTCCTTCCTCAATCTTGGTGTAGATATTTTCCAACACCACAATGGCATCATCCACCACAATACCAATGGCCAGCACCACCGCCAGAAGCGTAAGGACGTTGATGGAAAAACCAAAAGCCCACATGAGGGAAAATACTCCGACCAGGGAGATGGGAATGGTAAGCACCGGAATCAAGGTGGTGCGCCAGTCACGCAAAAATAGGAAGATCACCAGCACCACCAGGAGAAATGCGATAAGAATAGTCTCCTTCACTTCGGTAAGGGCGGCTCGCACAAAACGGGTGTTGTCGATGGCCGAGCTGAGGGTCAGGTCTTTGGGTAGGTCCCGCTTCAGCTCCGCTACGCGCTTGTTCACTTCATCGGCGATGTCGATCTGGTTCGCTCCAGGCTGGGGAATGATCGCCAGGGCAAGCATGGGCTTGCCGTTGACGCGCAGAATACTGTTAGGATTCTCAGCAGAAAGGGTCACATCCGCCACATCGCTCAGACGAACCGAGCGACCTGACGATTGCCGTAGGATCATGCGACGTAGTTCCTCCACATTGGAAAACCCGGCATCGGCACGCATGGATACGCTGGCATAGAGACCTTGTAGCTGGCCTGCGGGTAAGTCCACATTTTCAGCGTTCAAAGCCGACTTCACTTCAGCAAGGGAAAGTCCAAAGGAAGCCAAGGCCCGAGGGTGAATTCGAATCCAAATGGCCTTGCGCCGTTCTCCCCAGATGCGAACATCGGCTACTCCCGCAACAGTTTGCAGGCGTTCCATAATCCATTTGCCTTGATCAGAAAGCTCCATTAAACCACGGCGGTCGCTTTCGAGTGTAAGCATCATGATGGGGGACGAATTGGCGTCCGCTTTGGCCACGGTGGGTGGATCGGCGTCGGCAGGCAGGCTCCGCTGGGCGCGGGATACGCGGTCGCGCACGTCGTTTGCGGCTTGTTCCAGATCTTTGCCCAGGTCAAATTCGACGGTGATGCTTGCGCTACCTTCTTTGCTTTGGGAGGTTATGGTGCGCACGCCGTCGATTCCATTAAGCGCGGTTTCCAAAGGCTCGGTAATTTGTTGCTCGATCAGTTCGGCACTGGCTCCGCGATAGCTTACGGAAATACTGATGTTGGGCGGATCAATGGCGGGGTATTCGCGCACACCCAGCTGGGTCAGCCCAAGCACGCCGAACAACACGATGAGTGCAGAAAGCACCCAGGTCAAAACAGGCCGCTGAATACTGGTGGAGGCGAGGCTCATCTTATTCCCGGAATTCAGCGATGGTGACGGACATGCCAGGGCGAACGCTTTGGGCGCCCACGCAGAGGACCGTATCGCCCTCGCTCAGGCCTTGGAGAATTTGTACGCTACCGGCCATTCGCGAGCCGATGGCCACAGGGATTTCCTTGACCTTGCCAGAACGCAACACAAGGACCACCGGGCCTTGCACGTTGCCGGTGAGGGCGTCGGGAGGAACAAAGAACCCTTTTTGCAAGTCACCGGGGATTCGTACTTCAATGGCAGCTCCGGGAATAAGATCTTCGCCTTTTTCCACTGTGGCCCGGACCTTCATCGTTCGGTTGGATGCATCAAAAGAGCCTTCCGTAGCAAAGATTCGGCCCATGCCCGACTTCCCGGTCCCCAACGCTATTTCCACCAATGTTCCCACCTTGGAAAATGTTGCCATGTCGGCGGAAACCGAAAATTCAACTTTGACGGGGTATTTCTTGATAAGAGTTGTCACGATACTGCCGGCGGATAGGACTGCACCGGGGCTCACATTGCGGAATCCCAGGACTCCGGCGAATGGTGCCTTGATTTCGGTTTTGGCAAGCTGGGCATCCCATAGACGAAGGTCGGCTTCGGCCCCCGCCAGTTCCGACTCGGACAATTCAAAATCTTGTTTGCTGATAGCGTCCATTTCAAATTGCTTTTGTTTGCGGGTTACGGAGCCCTGCAAAAAATCCCGACGGACCAAGGCTTTGGCACGATTGGCTTGCAGCTCTTCGTCCTGCAGTTTTAAAAGGCGGACTCCCATCGCAACCGACTGGCCTTCTTTGAAATCAATGGTCTCGATCCGACCCGCCATTTCCGTTTTGATTTCCACTTGCTCGGCAGGAAGAATGGTGCCGATTCCCAGCATGGTCTGTTGTACGGACAGTGGCTTTGTCACATAGGCGGCAATACTTGGTTTGCGGTCTTTGCCTTTTCCTGGCTTTTCAGAAGGGGCGGCCTGGTCGGCGCCTTTTTTGCCACAGGCTCCCAAAAGCAAAGAGATCAATAGGATTCCCAAAATTCGCATCATGGGCACAAAGTTAGAAAATCCCCTATTTCTCCCCTCTGGGAATCGATGAAATGATGCAATTCACCGATGCACACCCCCGTGGATTTTCGATCCTAACTAGATTTGCCCCATGACCAATAACTCCGTGCTACAAAAAATTCAATTCGCCCTTCGCCTGACCCCCGCTCACATTGTCCGGATTTATAAGGCTGTAGGGTTTCCCATGGACGACAAAAAGGCAATTGGATATTTTATTGACGTCACAAGGCACGAGGACTATTTGGCTTGCCCCAACCAAGCCGTCGCAGCTTTTCTGGAAGGCTTGATCATCGAACGCCGGGGCGTGAACGAAAAGAATCCAGGCCCACCACAAATTACAGAACTGGCACTCGACAATAATGATGTTTTTAAGAAGTTGCGAATTGCGCTGGACCTGCATACGGA
Source organism: uncultured Fibrobacterota bacterium (assembly GCA_903876665.1). Classification (GTDB taxonomy): domain Bacteria; phylum Fibrobacterota; class Fibrobacteria; order Fibrobacterales; family Fibrobacteraceae; genus CAIRAY01. The sequence continues at coordinate 16,141 of CAIRAY010000170.1, forward strand.
GGATTTGGAAGCGATTCTTGAACGGTCCAATACGGACATTGACATTGAAAAAGTGGATTTCTCCTCCATATTCCGCAAGAAAGGCCATAAACATTACAAGGGATGCCCAGATGCACTCTTGGAAGCGTTTTTGCTCGGGGTCCGTTTCGCCAAAGCCTAGCGGGCCTGTTAATGGGGTTTCATCGGAGTAAAGGCTCCTCTGGTCGATCCGTATAGTTATTGGGTTTTGGATTGGTTACAATGGGTAAAGGAAACCTCAATCAAGGAGATAAAAATGTCGTGCTGTGAAAACGAAAACAAGGATCCCAAAGCCGAAGGCGAATGCTGCTGCGAAACCAAGCATGGCTTGCACTGTTGTTGCAAGAAGTGCAAGGGTTTCCGAATCTTCGCGATCGGTGCAGCCATTCTAGGGAGCATTTTTCTGCTGACCCGCTGCTGCAAAAAGAAGAAAAAAGCATAACAAGGCTTTTCCTCGGATAGGAGAAGAGTTGGTGACGAGTTCATCAGCTCTTTTTTTGGCTCCTTCGAGAAATGAGTGGGTACAACAAGTCTTATAAGGGCTGGAAAATCTAGCTTGTCTGCTGGGCTAGATCGTCGCCCACCAGTGCGACCTCCGGTCACCACCTTTCTACAGGAGCTCCTCGACTATCCCCTGCATCCAACTAGCTTCCCCAACCCTTGTAACGCGAACTC
>CAIRAY010000171.1 GCA_903876665.1 uncultured Fibrobacterota bacterium
ACTGAAAGCGAAGTATTGCAGGTAATTGCATTGTTTGACATTCCCATCCCGCACCGCCTGACCTCCATCGTCGTCTAACCCAATAAAACCAATTGGAGACAACCCATCGGAACGGGGCGTGGTCTTGGACCTGCAATGCAAAACATCCGACAACCGCAGGATCGTTGTAGAAATGCAAAAACGGCCACAAACCTACTTCCGGGCACGGTCCCTGTATTACGCCACCTGGCCTATACATCGCGAACCCCCGGGCGTTGAGTACATAGTGGAACAAGCGAGCTGTACTCAACGAGTATATATCCCAACATCCAGCTCAAGCTGGGCTGGGATATCAGCGCAGCTTGTGACGGGTAAGCAGGAGTCATTAATGTTAGGACTAACAGGGGAAAAGAGGCCCCTGGGACTACGACATTTGCGCGGTCTATGTCCTATCCATCCTCGACTTCATGGTCGATCCCCTATCCCAAGATACCCGAATCCTAACCCGCAAGATGATCCTCGATGTGGATACCCAGGCACCCTGGACCGACAAGCTCGTATTCATCAGCCTTGAAATGCCCCGATTCACCAAGGCACTCAAGGAATGTACCACCCTGCTCGACAAGTGGTTTTTTGTGCTCCGCAACCTACACCGGCTCATGGACAAACCACCACAGCTCCAAGAAGAAATCTTTGCCCACTTGTTTGAGATTACCGACAAGACCAAAAAGCAATCGATTTTGCAGTAAAAGTCAGCAAGGCAGAGGGTAAAGCCGAGGGTAAAGAAGAAGTTGTGCTAAGGATGCTGGAAATGAACATGCCCTGGGACACCATAACCCAAGCAACTGGCATTACCCAGGAAGAGTTCGAAAAACTCAAAATCCAAGCCAAATAACTCCCCTGCATGGACTCGGACTCCCGGTGTGACTGGGCATTCATCCAATAGGTTACCCGGAATGTGCCAGGGCTGAATACTTAAGCTCCGTCCCATTCATTGCGACCTATGTTGTGACCGCCGGCGGCCCCTGAAGGTCCTTTGGCGGGACCATTTTCCCCGGCACCCTAAGACAATTTCTACATTCCCGTGCAATATGAGACTCAAACACCTGCTCTTCCTATCCGTCCTTTTTGCGGGGCCTGCATGCGCATACATTGACCCAGGAACTGGATCATTGGTTCTGCAGTTCCTTTTGGCAGGCTTCTTTGCCTCCGCATTCTTTATCAAGACCCAATGGAAACGCATTAAAACACTATTCGGAAGCAAAAAGGCCGACGATTAACATGGATCCGCTCAAAAAGCAGCTCCCCAGTTCCTTCAAGGACCCCGCTGGGTTTGTCTTCATGGAAAATGGAACATGCCATCGGCAAATCAATCCTGCTGGACTTGCTAATCACAACTCCTTGATGCAATCGGGCCTCTATCAAAAACTTTCGTCCTCCCGCAAACTAATTGCCCACGAAGATGTGTCTGCGTCGCCCCTGATCATCCGACCGACCCAAATCCCCTTCATTAGCTACCCCTACGAATGGTCCTTCAGCATGCTGAAGGATGCGGCCCTGCTTACGCTTGATATCCAGATCAAAGCCATCGAACATCAAATGTCCCTGAAAGATGGTTCAGCCTTTAATGTTCAGTTTCTGGATGGCGCACCCATATTCATTGACACGCTCTCTTTTGAGAAATACCCAGAAGGCAAACCCTGGGCAGCCTACGGCCAGTTCTGCAGGCACTTTTTGGGGCCTTTGGCGCTCATGGCGCATACCGACATCTCACTCAATAAGCTTCTGACTAACCACATAGACGGAATCCCGCTTGACCTTGTCAGCAAGCTTCTGCCCTTCAAAACCAAGCTTTCACTCGGGCTCCAGATCCATATTCATGCCCATGGCAGAAAAGCCCAAACCAAGACATCAACCGCGGCAAATGCACCAAAGCGTGTGTTCTCCAAGATGGCGCTGCTGGGGCTGTTGGATAGCCTGCAATCCACAGTAAAAGCACTCCAATTGAATCTCCCCACCACGGTGTGGGGAGATTACTATTCCATCACGAATTACAATGGTCTAGCCTCGGGCGACAAACGGACGATCCTCCGTGAATTTTTGCAAAAATGCGGACCAAATCCAGTCATTGACCTTGGTGCAAACGACGGAACCTATTCTGCCATTGCAGCAGAACTCGGTCACTCGGTTTTATCTGCTGACTTTGATCCAGTAGCAGTCGAAAAAAATTACCTGCGCAATCGCAAGGCCCAGGAGAATCGGATTCACCCACTTTATCTGGATTTAACCAATCCAACCCCGGCACTCGGATGGGCCCATACGGAAAGGCCATCATTCACCGAGAGAGTCGATCCGGACTCGATCGTGCTTGCGCTCGCACTTGTCCACCACTTGGCCATCGGCTACAACTTGCCACTAGAGAAGATTGTGGCCTGGTTCGCCAAGTTTGCGCAAACACTTATCCTTGAGTTTGTGCCGAAAGAGGATTCCCAGGTGATTGGGATGCTCCGGAGCCGGGAAGATATTTTTGTGAATTACACGATTGAATCGTTACACATTGCGTTGAAGCCATTTTTTGATGTAGTCGATGTCAGGAAGGTTGACCAGTCGGAAAGGGTGCTGCTGAGATGCATTCGAAAATCCTAAAAATTGCTGGCTCGAATTACACCTTCGTCGCCCTTTGCGTACTTTACCCGACAGTATTTCTGCTGGGCAAGAACAGCTACATCTATTCGGGTGCACAGCTTGCGGCGACCTTCGCCCTGTTAAACTTTGGGGCCGTTATCGCGCTGGCCTTTGCCAAGGGGCTTTCCTTTCTGCTGAAGAGAATGAAATGGGAGCGCTTCGAACGTCCACTCCTCGCGGGGCTGGGGGGAGCATTGATGACGATCCTTTTCCTGGGTACCATTCAGGAGATTTTGTACAATCGTTTGATTGTTGCTGGGGTTAGTCTGGGAGTCGTTCTTATTATTATTCTTTGGGGAATATTCATTCAAATTCGCCCACTCAATATTGTTCTAGTTTCACTGATTGTATTCAACGGTGTCCTCTGGGTGGTACAATCGAATTCGCTGGGAACCACTAATATCCCCACAAATAATGTACTTGGGAAACCATTAAACTCTATCAAATTTAAAACAAAGCCTAATGTCTATTTGGTTATTCTTGAATCATACCAAAGTCCCTCAATACGATCGCAGACATATCATATCGACAATGAATATTTACTTTCTGTACTCAAAAAATATCAATATCGGGTTGCGGAACATCACTATTCGAATTATAATTTTACTCTAGCAAGCGTAAGCTCGTTAATGATGATGAAGCACCACTACTATAAGTATAATCAGGGTTCAAATGATGGTGGAATGTATCGCAAAATTATTGGAGGGGTTTTAGCTAATCCTGTGCTTGAGGTGTTTTTGGATAATGGGTATACGATTGACTACAGTAAAGCCATTCAATATTTGTATGACCCCTCTCCTGCGATCACAGGAACATATAAACTTGCTCTCTTTGCACCCTTTGAAGTTTTTAAAGGTGTTTTTTCAATTTACAAGCTCTTTGTGGGTAGCGATTTACAAAAGAATCATCATTATCGTTGCTTCCTTGACTTACCAATATTTCAGATCAGCCCAGTTCAGGTGCAATTGCCCAGACAGAATTCCGAGTTACCTAGGCTATCTTTAATTTATCAAGGAGCTCGTCACTCTCCCACATCAAAGTCTGATATTTCATACCAGGCATCTATGCCCGCCTGGAAACAGCTAAATGAGAAAAACTACTGGCAAATCAAGTACCGTGATTTATCAAATAAGGCGGACTCTAGTGTCGTAAGGCTTGTGACCTCGCTAGAGCAAAAGGATCCAAGGGGAGTCGTTATCCTAATTGGTGATCATGGAGCATGGCTTCAAAGAGATCGCTGGAAAGGGGACTTAGATGATGCTAATGTAAATATGGCCACAAACGGAATCGAACCACCAGAAGTAACAAAAGATATGTTTGAAGTCTTTTCTGCGATCAAATATCCGCAGGGAACTATTCCCATTTTAATTTCTCATGTGAATATTTTTCGGAACCTAATTGCCGCACTTGCTCAGGATTCTTCAATTCTAAATAGCACACAACCTGATAATGCATTCATTCTTGAACGAACTCGCGAAAACACCCTCGCGACTCCTCGGTTCTATTTGGGGATTCAGGATGGGGTAATTTTAAACAATTGGCTTGCACAGCAACAACCCTAATTTAGTAATCTGCATTACCGCAGTAGCTAATGCCAATGCAACTTATTGTTGCAGCAAGGAGCCTCATGAGCTTTCACCGATATGAAATAATTCCAAAAATGGGTGAGCTATGCGAAACTATTTAAGTTGCTTAGATGGCGAGTGCTCTGAAATCTACAACAAGTAGGAGAAAAACAATGGAAATATTGGGTTGTATGAACCTTATGGGTAGGTTGGCCAGTAAGTCCATATTCCTATCCCTTTGTTTTCTATTAACTGTTTCGTCTGTCACTTCAGCAGACTATTCAAAAATAGGTGTCGCATGGCCTCAAGGTGTTTCCTTTGACTACGCCTGGGAACAAGTTGATGAAACGTTTATTCCTAATTTTGAATTAGGAGTCGCCTCTATGGTGTTATATTCTGAAATACCATTACGTGTTGGAATTCGAATTCCAGTCTTTAAGAATTCCAGTTTTTCTTATGGCATTCAGGGAACAGCAATCGCCATGTGGACGGAGTTACGCAACGGTGATGGTCGCTACATTGGATGGGATTACTGTAAGAGTCACTGTGAGGTTGCCTGGGGTTGGGGTTATTGGATTGGGGGGTACTATAGAAGATTCGCCATCCGTGGGGGAGTACAACGAGTTAGCTATTATGTTCCCGTTGGTGATTCACGCTACAAGCAAATATTTGACCACGTTTGGCTAGGAATGGCATGGAGCTGGAATGTACAAGACTAAATCCCTTCGGATTGTGGTATTACTATTGCTTTCGAGTTGTGAAGTAACAGACCTATGGGCGCCAATATTATACCAACACTCAGAACTACCTGACACCTATAAGCCTGAATTATTTGCTTTTGAAAAAATATTGAAACAAGATACGGTCCGTATTTTATGTGCGGGCACTTCATTGACCTACGGGATGACGACAGAAGGCGCTCGCTCAGAATACCCTTGGCCACGAGTTTTGCAAGACTTGCTATCACAGCATTGGCCGAATATCCTGTTTTCTATTGAAAATGATGGCATAGGTGGGGTTCAAAGTCGTGGGTTATACATGCATTTGGCTGAAAAGAATTTATCACTATATGATTTAATCTTTATCGAAATAGGAACAAATGATGCTTTTCATGAAATTTCACTGGCGGCCTACGCTATCAGCTTAGATAATATGATAAAGCTAAGCGAATCTCCTTCCAATTCCATTGTGATGATTGCCCCCCCTCCTGCTCTTTCTCAGCTTTCAAAGCCATTAATTGAGTACACTAGAATAATGGCAAACGTTTCTGCAAAATATAAGCTGGGATTTATAAATATGAATAGACGCATAGGCAATCGGCTGGATGAAATGTCGCAACCCTCTTATCTATACCAAGACGGGCTTCATTTCACAACACAGGGATACCATATTTTTGCTGAAAACGTATTTAACTGGCTTGAAAACAGTTATCCGAAAGAGCAGGAGCATTAAACCATTATAAGTTCAACCGGGCAACAAGCGAAAACACCATTTGCTTAGAAAGGACAAAATGAAGGACAGAGCCAAAACAATAATAATGAATCATCCGCTTTTAAAGAAGTGGGTCCGAATTGCAATGAAACCAAAGCTGTTATTCAACCTAAGACAAAAGCGCATCGTCAAAGGAAGACGAAACGACATTCAAATCCACGCATCATCTATCTTGTATTCATGCACTTTTGATATTGTTGGCGATGACAATGAGATTATTATTAGTGATTCTTGCATTCTGAATAACACAACATTTTTCCTCCGCGGAAGCAATAATAAAATTTTGATAAATAATGGCGTAAAATTTCATGGAGGCGGCTCTATTTGGATTGAGGACTATGAATGTCAATTATCTATCGGCAAAAATACGACATTTGAAAACGCCCACATTGCCGTTACCGAACCCAAATCAATTGTCACCATAGGTAATGATTGCATGTTTGCCTATGACATTGATGTGCGCACTGGAGACTCCCATTCAATTATTAGCACGATAACAAATAAAAGAACAAACTATGCTAAAAATATCAACATTGGAAATCATGTATGGATCGCTTCGCATGTGTCAATACTCAAAGGCGTAACTTTGCCAGATAATTCAATCGTCGCGACGAGATCTGTTGTCACAAATTCATTTTACAATTCCAACATTCTAATTGGTGGTTCACCATCAAAAATCATAAAAGAACACATTACTTGGAGCAGAGAACGGTCGTACTTATAGCTGGTTTCCCCTTGACCCTATATGCCTAATCATCGCGACCTTAAAAATTTCTACCTTAACTATGTGAGCGTTCAACACCTATTCCATTTCTCGCAGTTCGTAGGTGGACCCGCTTACGCCTACTTTGACTCCGGTGCAGGTCCTCGAATTTTGTGGACGACTCTAAAAGCTTTTTTACTAGGTTCATTTTTGGGAATACTCAATGGGACCATATCCGAGGCTTCTTTCAATAAGATCAAGGCAGGGACTAGAATGAATTTGACCTCCAAGCCTCCCCCAAGCTCATCCACAGTAAGGCGGTCCAAAATACCTAATGGGTTTTGATTTTATGCGAAATACTTTGATAAAACGTTTAGACTCACCATTTATTTTTGTCTTTTTGTGCCTTATATACCCTGCAGTCTTTTTGCTGGGAAAAAATGCTTATATATACTCCAACCAGCAACTGAGCG
>CAIRAY010000172.1 GCA_903876665.1 uncultured Fibrobacterota bacterium
AACCACCAGCAAAACCTTCATCTTTTCGGACAGCCGAATTTTGGGGGAGGGGGTACTTTCTAACGGAAGGTGAAAATAAGCGAATTTAGGCAAAAAAGAAAACCTAGCCGGCTAAGCTAGGTTGTTTTGGACAGTAGTGAATCTGGAAATAGTTGAATCCTTGCATGGGATTCAACTATTCGGAGCGGGAAACGTCGCCGACAGGAGCCAGATGGTTGGTTTCGCGCCTTCTGGCCGTTTCTACGGGCGGGCTCCTACGGATCGCGGTATGTGATGACAACTTGAGCAATACTTCACTCTGCATATCCAATTCTGCACGCAGGGCATCAATCAGAATCTTGTGTTGGCGTCCCATTTCGATGGTTAAGTGCGTAGTGAGGATGATTGCTACTGCAAATTCGAAGATGACGATTAGTTGGATCATGGTTCGGCTCCTTGTTGGTGTGGTTATGGAGCCTATTTACACTTGGCGAGTTGTGTGGCAATTCTGGCGGATCGAATACCAGAGTTTTTTGGGAATGGGAATGCCCTCTGGCGCGCCGTCCGATCAGGGAGTATCTTTGTGGCATCCATGAGTTATGGGCCCCAGTGAATGCGTTCTGACACACTTTGGTCACACCGAATATAAGAAAAGGCCCGCAGACCTTATTCTATAAGGGTCGGGCCTAATGTGAAATGGAGATAAGGGGATTCGAACCCCTGGCCTATGCATTGCGAACGCATCGCTCTACCAACTGAGCTATATCCCCAATTGCCAATAAATATAACCTGTTTTCTCGCAAATCAAACATAAATCCACTTCGAGAAACACCTTACGAATCTCGGCGATGATACTCAGAGCGGGATTGCTGTGCCTAGCTGCAAACACCAGTGCGCATAGGTGCAAGATTAAGTCTCAATCACATCGTATTTGCCTTGTCCCGCAAGGGTTTTAGGTGGTGTATATTTGATGAATCGATGTCGAATTTCAAGAGATTCCATGCACGCTCCAAATCTTCCCGCTAAGTCTAATAAACATGCTGTAGCCCTTTTGTCCGTATTTGCGGCGATATTTCTTACCGGATCCAAATTGGCGATCGGTCTTCTTACGGGTAGTTTGGGTATTCTTTCGGAAGCTTTGCATTCCGGATTGGATTTGGTCGCCGCTGTCATCACCTTGTTCAGCGTTCGCATGGCGGATCGTCCTCCTGACCGTGATCATCATTTCGGCCACGGCAAGGTGGAAAATCTGTCAGCCTTAATTGAAACTTTGCTTTTGCTGGTGACCTGTATTTGGATTGTTTATGAAGCCGTGCATCGGTTGCGCTCCGGTGCGACTGAAATTGAAGTGACTATATGGAGTTTTATTGTCGTTATTTCCTCCATCTGCATTGATTGGTGGCGTTCGCGCGCTTTGCATAAAGCGGCCAAAGAGCACAATAGCCAAGCCCTTGAAGCGGATGCCTTGCATTTTTCCACCGACATCTGGAGTTCTGCTGTTGTCCTGATTGGCCTGATTGGTGCGAAACTGGGTTACTTTTCAGCGGATGCGGTTGCTGCGCTCGCGGTGGCAGGAATCGTGATTGTTGTTTCACTTCGTTTGGGCAAACGTACCATCGATGGGCTTTTGGACAAGACTCCTGAAGGCATTAGCGAAAAAGTGGAAGAAGTGATGAAAGGCTTTGCCATGGTCGCCCGTTATCACAATGTGCGTATCCGTTCCTCTGGCGCCGATATGTGGATCGAGATGAACATTCACGTTGCTCCTGAAATGACCGTTGCAGCAGCCCATGCCATTTCTGAAAATATTGAGCACGAACTGCAGCATGTAATCCCACGAAGCCAAGTCCTGGTTCACATTGAGCCGGAAGCTGCGCACTCTTAAAAAAAAATTGACTGATTCGGTAATTCGAAGGGCCTTGCGGTAGGTCTCCTCGTTCTGCTTTTCCTATCTTTCATCAAAATCCCCTTCCCGAGGTATCTTATGGCTGAGAAGAATCCTGAAAAATTTGTGTTCTACATGCACCGCATGACCAAGGTGTATCCTCCTTCCAAGGAGATCCTCAAGGACATTTCGCTGAGCTTCTATTACGGAGCGAAAATCGGCATTATCGGTAACAATGGTTCGGGTAAATCCACGCTGTTGCGTATCATGGCGGGGATCGACAAGGAATTCCAGGGTGAGGCCTGGATCGAGCCTGGTCGCTCTGCTGGGTACTTGCCCCAGGAGCCTAAGCTTGATGAAGCTCTGAACGTCAAGGACAATGTGATGCTTGCCGTAGCCAAACACCAGGCTATCCTCGATCGTTTCAACGAAATTTCCATGGCTTTCGGCGAAGAAATGTCCGAAGAGAAGATGAACAAGCTCCTGGACGAGCAGTCCAAATTGCAGGACATTATTGATGCCCAGGATTTGTGGAGCTTGGACCGCAAGGTTGAAATTGCTATGGATGCTCTGCGTTGCCCTCCGGGTGAATGGGCGGTGACCAATCTTTCCGGCGGTGAAAAGCGTCGCGTGGCCCTCTGTCGCCTACTTTTGGAGGAACCGGATCTTCTTTTGCTAGACGAACCGACCAATCATCTTGATGCCGAATCTGTGGCTTGGCTCGAACGCCATCTCAAGGCCTATAAGGGTTCCGTGATTCTGGTCACCCATGACCGCTACTTCCTCGACAATGTGACCGGTTGGATTCTCGAGCTTGATCGTGGCCATGGTATTCCTTGGCAGGGCAATTATGCCCAATGGCTCGATCAGAAGCTCGACCGCATGAAGAACGAAGAGAAGGGCGAGTCGGATCGCCAAAAGCGCCTGTCGCGCGAACAGGAGTGGGTGAAGGCAAGCCCCAAGGCTCGCCAGGCCAAGTCCAAGGCCCGTCTGAATGCCTATGAAGATTTGCTTTCGCAGGATCGTCGCGAACAAGTCAAGGTGGCCCAAATCACGATCGCCAACGGCAAGCGCCTCGGCGATGTGGTCATCGAAGCCAATGGGATCACCAAAGCATACGGCGACAAGCTCCTCTATGAGAATCTTTCCTTCAAGCTTCCTCGCTCGGGAATCGTTGGCATCATTGGTCCAAACGGTGCTGGTAAGACCACGCTTTTCAAAATGATCCTAGGCCAAGAAAAGCCTGATGCGGGTACTTTCAAGCTGGGGGAGACGGTTGAAATCATTTCCATGGAACAAGGGCGCGAATCCTTGAATGATGAGAATTCCGTTTACCAGGAAGTCACAGGTGGTCGTGACGAAATTCTGATCGGCGACCGCAAGATGAATGCCCGCGCCTATTGTGGCCTGTTCAACTTCGCGGGCAATGACCAGCAAAAGAAGCTTTCCCAGCTTTCCGGTGGTATGCGCAACCGCGTGCTGATGGCCAAAAATTTGCAAAATGCCGGCAACTTGGTAATGCTCGATGAGCCCACCAACGATCTGGATATCGAGACTCTGCAAGCACTGGAACAGGCGATTCTGAGCTTTGCCGGTTGCGCCGTGGTCATCAGCCATGATCGCTGGTTCCTGGACCGCATTGCCACTCATATTCTCGCCTTTGAAGGTGACTCCAAGGTGGTCTGGTTTGAGGGCAACTGGACGGAGTATGAGGCGGATTACCATAAGCGGAATGGGGTGAGTGCCGATAATCCCAAGCCGATACGCTACAAAACCCTCACCCGCTGAGGATTTTCGGCTGCGTGCGCGCATTTCCGCGTATCTTCGGGACTTGAAATAGTAGGACTATTCCTGCGCCCTCAGATGCACGGAACTGCATCGCCCTCGCTCGAAAATCGGGGACGGGGGGATGCTCGCGTGTCGGCCTTCGGCCTGCGCTCGGCGGGTCGCGGGGGGACGGGGGGATGCTCGCGGTCGGCCTTCGGCCTGCGCTCGGCGGGACTGGTGGCAGGGGAAGCTCAATTGGGGCGAATTTTTATGCTTTTGTCACACTCGCGTAGGCGAGGGTCTAGGGAAAACGGCTCGACTTTGCCGTGGATGCTCGCGGTTGGTCTTCGGCCTGCGCTCGGCGGGTCGCGGTGGGACGGGGGGATGCTCGCGGTCGGCCTTCGGCCTGCGCTCGGCGGGTCGCGGTGGGACGGGGGGATGCTCGCGGTCGGCCTTCGGCCTGCGCTCGGCGGGTCGCGGTGGGACGGGGGGATGCTC
>CAIRAY010000173.1 GCA_903876665.1 uncultured Fibrobacterota bacterium
CAAAGCCTAGAGCCCGGCACAACGCAGTTGCTTGATTCCGGCAAGGTCGCACAAGTTCTGCAGGCGCGATTGCGTGAAATAGTGATAAAGGATCCCGAACCAAACGATCCCTATGAACCAGTGCGTAAATATTGCCAAGGGGATCAAAGCAGGACCTTGGATGAAAACCGATTTCTGTCTCTGACACACCGCGTGTCTTCACTGCTGTGCGAATATGAATTTAATCGACCAGCAGCATGGGAGATCGATAATTCCAAGGAGAAGAAGGCTCACTGGATTTCCGGAACGGGAGTGGACCAGGCCTGGGAGCGCGGAAAACGCTTTTTTATGCAAGCCGACGAGGCTGCAGAATTTTGGCAACGGGCACTTTATGGAGAACTTTTTGGAAAGGAGGGCGCCTTTACCAAAGCGCGTGATCAGCATCCTTTCATGACTCTTCCTCAATTGCACCGACTGCGCCATAATGATCCCTGTTGGAAACCAAAGAATTTACAGCCTGTGTTCATTGTGCAAGTGAGCAAGATCAGCCATTTTCATCGTAATTTTTTGATGGAGCTCTCCCGGCACATGGAACTATCCGTCTTCCTGACGAATCCCTGCGCAGAATTCTGGGAGGATGTCCAAACATCTAGACGCACCAAAAAGCAATTTTGGAATTCCACCACACCAAAGATCCGCAGACTGCAGAGTTCTGAATACCAACTAGAGGATCTCGCACAAGCCAGCGGCATGACCTCAGATCCAGGTGAGAATCCGCTTCTAAAACTATGGGGGAAAACAGGCAAAGAAAATATCACGCTCTGGTGCCAGGCAACCGTATACGATTTCATTTACATACGTAGCGAGGATACCACAAAGGCAACCGTGCTGAAGCAAATCCAGCAGGCGCTGCTCGACCGTGCCGAAATTAAGGATTTATCGCGGAATGATATGGATTTTTCCTTGCGCCTTTTCGAAGCGCCTACCCGCCTGCGCGAGGTGGAGAATTTACGAGGTCGCATTTTAGATTTAATGGAAAATGACAAATCTCTGAAGCTAGACCAAGTAGCGGTCTATGTCACGGACATGCCCACCTACCAGTCCTCCATTATGCAAGTATTCGGAGCCTATGCTCCTTTCCAGAACCGTTTCATTCCCTATACCATTTTAGGTAAGAAGGTTGCAGATTCCCTTGTGGCACAAGGGATGCAAGCCTTGTTGTCGCTTTTTGGCGGAGAATTTACCAGGGGAGTGCTGTTTCGGTTTCTGCGCAATCCGTTGGTGATGAACCATCTTCATGTCAAGCGAAACGAGGTGAAAATTTGGGAATCCTGGGCTTCTGGGATGAACATTTTTCGCGGATTCAACAAGAAGCAGCGACAGAGCACGGGTGAACAATGCGCTAGCGATGAGCACACATTTGATTGGGGCTGCGCTCGGCTTTATCTGGGAGGACTTGCGTCGGGTCCAGTGGATCTGGGGTTTTCCACCATTTCAACGCCCCTTGCGATCCAGGCCTATCGCGACTTCGAAACCACCGATACAAAATTGCTTGCACGATTTGTGGATACAGTCGAACTATTGGCCCGGCAAGAAGAGTCCATTCGAGTTCCCATGTCAGAAGACACTGACCTTGAGCACCAATGGACGCGGGTTACGCAATACCTTGAGGAGTGGCTTGCTCCGTTTGGACGCGCCGATGACTGGGATGCCGACTTGGAAGCACGTTGTTGGCGTAGATTACAGGACAGCTTGGAATTGGTACCCCTGCAACAGTCCATTGGACTGCGCGACAAGGTTTTTTCGAAATCCGAAATCTTGGGATTGCTGAGCCAAGCCA
>CAIRAY010000174.1 GCA_903876665.1 uncultured Fibrobacterota bacterium
CTTGTTCATCGGCCCGCAAGTTCAATCCACCCTTCCTCCCCACGGTTCGTTACCTTACCGCAGTTGGGTTTCATTTCGTTCGCTGTGGTCAGCTAACGGGAGGACTTGCACCTCCAAGACTGCGCCCGTGCCGGGCGCACAAAAGAAAAAGGCGACTCCGTAGGGAGTCGCCTTTTTTACATAGTTTGTGTGCAACTTTGTCTGTCATCCCACGAAGGGCCGAGGGGCCACTTTTGGCTTCGCCAATTTCCACCCAGTGAATTTCAACTATTGCGCTTTTGGACCGTAACGTATTCCTTACTTCACCACGAGTACGCTTTCGTCCCACTTGGCGTGCTTCTCGAATCCGAGCAAGTTCGCCGTGGTGGCGGCGATGTTGGAGAGGCCGGCGGTTTCGGTCTGCTTGAGCCCGAGCTTTCCACCGGACACATTGTCATAGAGGATGAGCGGAACGGGGTTCAGGGTGTGGGCGGTCTTGGCTTTAAAGGAGCCGTCCGTATTTTGTGCGGGCTGCTTGGTCTTCTTGTCGATCTCGTACATCTCGTCGGCATTGCCATGATCTGCAGTGATCAGGGCGACACCACCCAGGGCATCGATCACGGGCAGGATGCGGGCGAGCTCTAGGTCTACGGCTTCGACGGACATAGTGGCGGCGCGGAAGTTTCCGGTGTGGCCCACCATGTCGCCATTGGCAAAATTGCAACGCAGAGTCTTGTACTTGCCACTCTTGAGGGCGTCGATCATGGCGTCGGCGATTTCGGCCGCCTTCATCCAGGGGCGCTGTTCGAAAGGCACCACATCGCTAGGGACTTCCTGATAGGTTTCGCCTTCAAACTTGTTAGAGCGGTTGCCATTCCAGAAGTAGGTGACATGCCCGAACTTTTGCGTTTCGGAGCAGGCGAACTGGGTGATGCCGGCCTTGGAGAACCATTCCCCCATGGTGTCAAGAATTGCAGGAGGCGGAACCAGAAAGCGCTTGGGAAGCTTCAGGTCGCCGTCGTATTGGAGCATGCCGGCGTAGGTCACCTTGGGCACACGGACGCGGTCAAATTTTTCAAAATTGGCTTCTTCGAAGGCGCGAGTGATTTCGATGGCGCGGTCGCCACGGAAGTTGAAGAAGACCACAGCATCACCGTCTTCGACAGTGCCCACTGGCTTTCCATCCTTGGCAATGATAAAGGGAGGCAAGTCCTGGTCGATGGTGCCCGGATGTTTTGTACGTAAATCCTTAACGGCGGTGGAGGCGCAGCAGAATTGGTCGCCTTCGCCCAGGATGTGGGTGTGCCAGCCCTTTTCCACCATCTTCCAGTTGGCATCATAGCGGTCCATGGTGATGTTCATGCGTCCGCCACCCGAGGCGATCTGGGCGTCAAAGCCTGCAGTGCTTACCTCGGCAAGGAATTTCTCGAAAGGTTCCACATAGTCGAGCGCGCTGGTTTCGGGCACGTCGCGACCGTCAAGCAGGGCATGGATGCGGACGGTTTTTACGCCATCCTTTTTGGCTTGTACCGTCATGGCCTTCAGATGGTCGATATGGCTATGCACATTGCCATCGGAAAAAAGACCGATGAAATGAATCACGCCCCGGCCCGATTTGGCGCCGGAAATAATTTCCTTCCAGGAATCCCGCTCCCAGATGGAGCCATTGGAGATGGCGTCGGCCACGAGCGATGCGCCCTGGCTATAGACTTGGCCTGCGCCAATGGCATTGTGCCCGACTTCGGAATTCCCCATGTCTTCGTCGCTGGGCATTCCGACGGCCACACCATGGGCGCGAAGCTTGATGTTCGGATACTTCGCAAATAATTTGTCCAGGGTTGGCTTTTTCGCGGCCGCAATCGCGCTGCCGACCTCAGTTTTGCTCAAGCCGTAGCCATCCATGACGATGGTGACAATGGGACCTTTGATGCCTTCGAAAGACGAAAATTTTTGCAGCATGGAAAACCTTGGGGAAAGGGTAAATACCGGTTGCCCCCAAATATAGAAATCCAGATTTTCCACGGGCCATCCTGACAAGCGCATTATGCAAGGGTGTCTGGCAATCCGTGCCATGCCCGGTCATTTTGTCATGCCCGGTACGGGCATCACCGCCCCATTCAGCAATATTCTGTGATGGCCGTTTCAGCCATGACCAGACGACTACTTAATGCGTTTCTGGCGCCGCGATTAAAAAACCAGCACGTCCCCGGTTTCTAAAAGGGATTTCAGGCTGGAAAGGATGGCGGGCCAGGCTTGGCTTGCCACGGGGAACACCAGGCTTCCCGGAGAAAATCCTTTCTGCTCGAGGACCAAGCGCACTAGGGAACCGTGGGTTTCAAGGTGAATGCTGACCTGGGTCGGGGCTTCGGGAAGATTGTCACCGATCTGCGCGAGCTGCCAGGTGAAGGCGATATGCGAGGGATCCGTCGCCTCGGTAATCATGCCCCGCCAAGAGACCTCTCCGGATTCCCGCACCATCTGGATGGCCGTACCCGGTGTGAAGTAAGATTCGATGGCCATTTTTCCCCAGTATTGCCAGGTGTATTCCGCACTGGTCAGAGCTTCCCAAAGAGTTTCCCGGTTGGTGCGAATGTAAATGGTATAGCTAAATGCATTGCTTTCCATGGTATCCTCCTGCCCCAATATTACCACACCCGCTCTACAAATACAAGGACATTTGCGTATCTTTACGCCATGAAGCACCCCATTCTCAATCGAATGCTCGGCTGGTCCTTTATGGCCGCAATTGCCGTTTCCTATGTAATCGTCATTGGACCCATCCAGCTGTATTTGATCCTCCGCAAGCGCAAACGCGATTTGGCCTATGTGGGGCATTACTATTTCAACATCGTTTTTCGGATTTTCCGTGTCCAGCTTCAGGTGGAAGGCCGCGAAAATATTCCTCAAGGACAGTCCTTCGTGGTCCTCTCCAACCACCAGAGTTTTATTGATATTGGATGTTTGATAAGCGTCATTTGCCCCTTGGCTTTTTTAGCCAAAATTGAGCTTTTCAAAACGCCTTTTTTCGGCAACAGCCTCCGCTTCATGGGTTGCATTCCTGTGGACCGTGGGAACCGGGAGGCCAATGAGGCCTTGCCTGGAATCATGCAGGGCCGTATTCGCGATGAGCACTACAACTACTGCATTTTCCCCGAAGGCACCCGCAGCGTTTCTGGGGAGCTACTCCCCTTCAAGAACGGGATTTTTCGCATGGTCAAGGATGCACCCGTTCCGGTGCTTCCCGTCACCCTGATCGGCTCGGGAAAAGTGATGCCCAAGAAGGGTCTTTCCCTCTACCCCGGAAAAATTCGGCTCGTGATTCATCCCGTGATTTTGCCCGCGCACATTGAGGCTTGGACGGTGCATCAATTGCGCGACCAGGTTCGCGACACCATTGCATCTAAACTATTGAACTAGGCGCCCGGTCAAATCCCAGCGGTGACTAGAGCCACTTGGCCGTTGGTTAGGAATGGAATTTTCGATGGTGCTGGGAATGGTGTCCCGACCCCAAATCACATATTTTCCAGAGCAATGCAACAGAGCCATCATCTGCAGAAGTCCGTTGTAATAGCGGTAGGTTCCCGTCGAAATCGGCTTGGCCCACAGGGCATTTACGAATTTATACGCAATGGTGTCATTGCTGGCAAGTGCGGCCACGGCGTTCATGGCAATATGTCCTTCGCTCTGGTAGGTGACCAGGGCTGTCGCTCCATCCTGGGAATAGGCAGATTTGTAGGCCCCTTTGCCATTGAAGAAATTCAGGAGGCGAACCGATTGGGTTACTTGCCAGTCATCCGCCCGGAACCATGCGTAATCCATGCCGATGTTCATGGCCACGCGCCAGGAGTCGGCATTGAAGGTGGCGCTATTGGCGTTGAAGCTGGTGGTTTTGGGTGTGCCATTAAAGTCCTGGTAATCGGTGGCGAGACCCGTGACCGGATGGCAGGCCCTTTTGAAAAATACACGACTGGTGTCGGCGGCGGCTTTCCAGAATGCCTTGTCCTGACTAGCCCAGCGGGACCAGAGTTCATAAAATGCCGGCAAGTGATAGCTGGGGTCCGTAAAGCGCTCTGGTCCGGCGGCCGGGCTAAATTCCACCATTTTATGTGTGGGGTTCATGATTTGCACCACGGAAGAGTTGGGCACTTTTTGCACCATGGCTTTGAGAATGTTGTTCGCTTCCACGGAGTAGTTCAGGGTGCCCACCCCGTCTCCCCAGCGCTTGGAGGCGAAAAAGAGCGACATGGCGAAATATTCTTCCCCATCGGGAGCGGAGTTTGGGTCTTTCATGGCAAACGGAGCCGTGGTGGAAAGTTGCCAGGAAAAATACCCCGCACGGTCACCGCTGGCATGTTGCATATACGTTTTGGCAAATTTCCATAATTTATCGAAAACCACCTGTTTATCCATCATCACGGCAATCATCATGCCATAGCTCATGCCCTCGGAGCGAATATCGTCCGAGTCGATGGCCTTGATGTAGCCCATGTCGCCCGTTTCAAAGAACAGGCGCTGGTTCGTGATGTCACCTTCAAAGAGCTGTGTGTAGGCGGCATTGACTTTTGCGTCGATTTCGGTGGTAGTTTTTCCCATTTCCGCAAACAGGTTGCGGTAAACCCCACTGGTCCACGCACCCTGCGCAGGCAAGGTGATGGAAGCGGGAGTGGCGGCCTCTGGGATTCCCATAGCCAGGACCACGGACAGAATTGCGGGAATTGGGAACATCAAGTATTTCATGAAACCTCTCTTGTTTCCGGAAAAAGTACCCACTATTTGAGGCGGATGCTTTACCGAAATGGAGCGATTCCTTGGGAAATTCGGCGGATTTGGGCCAATGCAAAAAATGTCAAAGGAAAAAGCGGATTATGTCAAAGACCCGAAAGGCGGACCTTGACAGGCCTGTTATTGCTCCGGCAATTATAGATATCAACAAATCGGAGTCATGCCCGGAACGGCCGATGTGTTGCCAGTCGCTCTTTGAGCCTACTGGCAGCTATGCAAAGCTTGGCCACTTCAACCTTTGGTTGTTTCCACACAGTGGCAGACGTGGTGCGGTGATGGCCGTTCCGGCCATGACAGGCTTGGTCCGGTGATCCCCTACGGGGATGACCAATCAATTCGTTTTACAATTATCGTTGCCGAATCAATAAGTGCTTCCCTGGAATTCCGAAGGTGCCACGCCATATTTCGCTTTGAAAGCCCGTGTAAAATGGCTGGGATTGTTGAACCCGACTGCAAAGGCGATTTCGGAAACATTATGTGTTTTTGCTTGCAAAAGACGGGCTGCTTCCTGCAGACGTAACTCATTGAGCGCCCCTTTCAGATGCGTGCCTGTAGCCGTATGCAGGGTTTCGGAGGCATTGCGCTCCGAGAGTCCGACGCCCAGGGCCAGGGAGGCCAGCGAATATTCAGGGTCCGCGTAATGCTCCTTTAAATGCGCAAGGACTTTTTCCTGCAAGGCAACGTCGGGATTGGGCAAATCGACGGCCCGGTACCCGACGAGAGAAGGGCGTTCCATTTTGGAGATCGGGGTTGAGGGAATCATTTCAGCCTTCCGCTTTGACCCTGCAAATTGGGAATAGGTCCCCATTCCCAAAAGCAACAAGCCCGCCAAAGCCAAAAAGCCACCCGTTGCGTAAGCCAACTTGGAAGGAAACAGCGCCACGATGGATTGGATTTCGGCCCGCACCGATTCGCGGGGAACTTGGGAAAATCCGTTCAAAATTTCGATTTCCGTCACCTGGGAAAGGCGCGAAAGATCCTGGTCCTCTGGACGTTTTTCCCGAATGCGCCACCAATTGGGGAAGCGCAAATCCGAAACCCGCACGGTATGCAGCGTATCCTTGCCCCAAGGTTCATATTCGGTCTCGTGGTAAACCATGGCGCTTGGGTCCTTGGGGCGACCGAGTTCGGGTGCGGGGGATTTGAGGGCGACCCGCAAGGCAATTCCCGAATCGGCTTTCATTTGAATTTGCAAGGCAGAGGCAGAGCGCAAATCAAGCCCCTGCCCGGAATTGCCATTGAATAGCAATTTGACCCCTGCAAACTGATAGGGGGCGCCCGGGAGAAGCCGATACGTGAAGGCAAGTCCTGAGACTCCGGGCACCATCTGCACGGTGGAGGCCCCGCCCGAATGGCCATCTGCGACCAGCTGCGCCTCAACCCCGGGTGCCGGAAAAATGACCTCGCGCGAAAAAGGCGAGAGGGCGATCAGCGCAAATCCGGCGCAAAAAACGAGCGCACCCAGGAAGAGAAAGGCTTTAGGTTGAATGGGCATATCAGAAGGAAAGATACAAATGCCAAAAACATCCCAACGAGGCGAGGAAAGTATATACTTAGCGCATGGATTCCCTTGAAATTCGAGTTTTGTCTGGTGCCTTGCTGGATGCATCCATCGATGTGATCGGGCAAATGCGCATGGACGCCTTCCGCGAATTCCCCTACCTATACGATGGGGCCATCGAAAACGAGCGAAGAAACTTGCGCCAGTTTACCCAAACGCCCAAAGCACTGGTCTGTTCGGCTTATTTGGGCGGTGAATTTGCAGGGATCGCCACCGGAGCCCCGCTTTGGGCCGCTATCGCCTGCTCCCTTTCCCCCGCGGATTTCTTTTATATCGGAGAGGTGATTGTACTTCCGGAGTTTCGGCACCGGGGCATCGGGCCTGCGCTAATCCGCCGGGTGGAGGAGGAATCCAAATTGCGCGGGTTTGAGAAGACTTGCTTTTTGTGCGTGGAACGCCCTCTGGACCACCCCCTGAAACCCAAAGGGTACCAAGCTCCGGACTCCATCTGGAAGTCATTAGGATACACCCAGTCCGAAATTCGCATCGAATTTGAATGGGATTCCTTTGAACTTAGCGGACTCGTTTCCCGGCAAAAACACACCATGTGCTACTGGCTCAAACAATGAAAAATCCCAGAGGTTCGGAGTTGATTTTTTTGAGCTTATATGATAAAATACCCTTTCACGATCATTAAGGAACCAAGCCATGGATCAAGGTTTCCAAAAAACGATTCTCCTTGTGGAAGATGAGGCTCTTATCGCGGTGGCGCAAAGAAGCTCCTTGGAAAAATACGGATACAAAGTGCTCACCGCCCACTCCGGTGAAAAGGCCGTTGACCTTTGCGGGACAATGGCTGAAATTGATCTGATTCTGATGGACATCGACCTCGGAAAGGGCATGAATGGCCCCCAATCCGCAAAAGCCATAATCAAAAACCGAAATATTCCCGTGGTCTTTCTTTCGAGCCACACGGAACCCGAAATTGTGGAACTTACTGAGAAGATTACCTCGTACGGATACGTGGTCAAAAATTCAGGAATAACGGTGCTGGATGCCTCCATCAAAATGGCATTTAAACTTTCGGAAGCAAATCGGGCCTTGGAATTGGAGCGCAACCAGTTGCGAGTCACTCTCCACTCCATCAGTGATGCAGTCATTTCCACGGATTCCAATGGACGAATCACTCGCATGAACCCCAACGCCGAAGCCTTCACCGGGTGGGATTACCAGGACGTGGAAGGAAAATCCGTTCAAGAGGTTTTCCCCTTTCTCATGACTCAATCCGCTACTCCCATCGAGGATGGGGATGGAAATATTGTGGGCGGACTTCACGTTTTCAAAGACAACATACCACGAAAGGATGGGGCAAAAAATGAAACTTGAAATTCCCAAAACTATTCTTCTTGTGGAAGACGAACCCATCACCGCCATGGTGGAAACCGCTGCCCTGGAGAAATATGGATACAAGGTGATTCCAGCCGACACGGGCGAAAATGCGCTTGAGATCGTTGGAAACACCCCAGGAATTGACCTGATCCTAATGGACATTGATTTGGGAGTGGGGATGAATGGGCCCGAAACCGCCCGCCTGATTCTTAAAAACCACGACATTCCTTTGGTATTTTTGTCGAGCCACACCGAACCAGAGGTTGTGGAGCTCACCGAAAAGATTTCTTCTTATGGCTACGTGGTCAAAAATTCCACCATCACGGTTCTCGATGCCTCCATCAAAATGGCATTCAAACTCTTCTATGCCAGAAATAGCCTGGCTCAAAATGAGAAGAAGCAAGCCACCATGATCGGCAATATTTCCGATGTGATCGGCATTATCGGTCTAGATGGCTACATCAAATTTACCAGCCCGAACATTTCCAAATGGTTCGGTTGGAAGTCCGAAGAGCTTGTGGGAACAAGCGGGTGGCTAATCGTCCATCCCGATGACATGGAACGCGTCCAAAATGATTTTCTGGCTCTGATCACCCAGGATGGAGCAACCACTACGATTGAATACCGTTACAAGTGCAAAGACGGTTCTTTCAAGCTTATCGAACTTTGCGCCATCAACCTTTCCAACGATCCGGCTATTTGTGGTTTGCTTCTAAACTATCACGATATTTCCCAAAGAAAGAGTACGGAGGAGGCTTTGCGAAAGAGCGAATCCAGCTATCGCCTGCTCGCAGAAAATGTCAGCGACATGCTTACCCGGCATACCCCCGAGGGTGCATACACCTACCTTTCGCACTCCTGCCACGCACTCCTGGGGTATGAACCACAGGAATTGATTGGAGTCAATCCTTATCAACTATTTCACCCCGATGATGTTTTGGCGATCCAAAATACCCATGGCCAGGTGGTGGAAAATGTCGATGTCAATTTGATCACCTATCGAATCCGGCGAAAAGATGGACAGTATGTTTGGCTAGAAACCAGCAACAAGACGATCACCGATCCAAATTCTGGACAGGTGGTTGAAATTATTTGCATCTCCCGCGACATCACGGACAGAAAGCGGACCGAGGACGCTTTGCGGAAAAACCTGGCAGAATCTCAAGAATTCCACCGCCTGACCGTGGGGCGGGAACTTGCTATGATTGACCTCAAGGCCGAGGTGAATGACCTACGGAAACAGTTAGGCATGGAATCAAAATATCAGGTTCCGGAGTGAACGAAAAATGGAAAAAAGACCTAACCCACACCTCTCCCTGATCGATCATTCAGATGGCCCTGGCGAGGTGCCGGACAGCGAATTCAAACGAATTTGCCCCAGAAGCGAGTGTTTGGAACCCCTGGTTGCCGAACAGAACCGCGAACTCAAAAAGAATTACCGCGCCACGCTGAACTTGCTCGAAGATTTTCATCGGGAAAATCAGGCCCACCGTCTCGCCGCCTGGCGCTTGGAGAGCGTGATTGAAGGTACCCATGTGGGAACCTGGGAATGGAATCTCCAGACCGGTGAGGCCATATTCAATGCCATGTGGGCTCAAATTCTTGGCTATTCTTTGGAGGAGATTGCTCCGGTCAACATCAAGACATGGGAAACATTTGCCCACCCCGAAGACCTCAAGCAGTCCGCAGAGCTTCTGGGGAGGCACTTTTCTGGAGAATTGCCTTTTTACCAATACGAAAGCCGCATGAAGCACAAGGAAGGCCACTGGGTCTGGGTTCATGATCGGGGCAAGGTAGCCAGCTGGACTCCCGATGGCAAACCTTTGATGATGTTTGGTACCCACACGGACATCACAGAACGCAAACGCGCCGAAGAACTCATGCTTCGTGAAGTTCATCACCGTATTAAAAACAACATGAACACCATTTATGGGCTCCTGGCATTGCAAGCCATGAACCTGGAAAACCCTGTGGCCATTGCCGCGCTGAACGATGCCAGCAGCCGGGTCCAGAGCATGTTGATTTTATATGAAAAATTATACAACTCAACGAGTTTCACCGCCGTTTCTGCCATAGAATACATTCCCTCCCTCGTGCAAGAAATTGTGTCCAATTTCCCGAACCAAAAGACAGTGAAGATCGAAACCGCAATTGAGGATTTTACCATCAACGTTAAGCGCTTGCAGCCTTTGGGAATAATCATCAACGAACTGGTCACCAACATCATGAAGTACGCCTTTGCCGGTGTAGATCATGGCGTCATTTCAGTTTCGACCTCCGTGGTGGGGCCCCACGTTGTTCTCACTCTCCAGGACAACGGAATTGGCATGCCGGCCTCCATCACTTTTGAAAACAGCACGGGCTTTGGACTTACCTTGGTGGAAAAATTAACCGAGCAGATCCATGGAACCATCCGCATTGAACGGGGCCATGGAACCCGGATCGTAATCGATTTTGAAATGTGATTCCATGAATCTTCAAATTTGCCGGCTTACCGATCACCCGGAATGGATTTCCGGTCTGGCCTCCCAGTTCCACGCCCAATGGGGGAGCTATTATCCCCACGACCCGCTGGAGCTTTGGGAGCAACGGCTCCACGATTCCATTCGGCCACAAGGCCTGGGCGCTTGCTTTGTGGGGGTTCTGGAGGAGTTGCCCATTGCGGCCGCAAAACTGGTTAAATATGATATGCAAGGTCGGGAAGACCTGCGCCCCTGGCTTTCGGGGGTATGGGTACATCCAAACTTCCGGGGAAAAGGAATTGGCCCTCATCTCGTTGCGGCAGTAGAAGACGAAGCCCACCGCTTGGCCTATAGGCGGCTATTCCTTTGGACCCCGGACCGGAACCATTTCTATGGCCGTCTTGGATGGCAAGAACAACAGCGCACTCGTTACCTGGGCGTAGAGGCCATCATCATGCGCAAAGACTTGGACTCACTCGGAGAAGGAACAGGAGCTCGTGCAGGTTTCTGAAATCCGCACCAGGCTTAGTCCAGGTAAATGAGGTTTGACGCGCTTCCAGAGCCACTGGGCAATGATTTCGGCAGTGGGGTTTTCGAGGCCGGGAATTTCGTTCAAGTACCGATGGTCGAGCTCACCGTCGATGATGGGCTTCATGATCTTGGAGAGGTCCCCAAAATCCTTGATCCAACCAAAAACCGGATCAAGCTCTCCGCTCACCTCGATCCACACTTCATAGCTGTGACCGTGCAAGCGCCGGCACTTGTGACCTTCCGGGACATTGGGAAGGAGGTGCGCAGCTTCAAAAGTATAGGATTTGGAAATCGTCGTCGGCATGGGGAGAATGTTAGAAAATATGGACAAGGGTAGTGCCTCAGCAGGGTAGGGAATCGTATTGGATGTCACCCCCACCGGCCCAACGGATGGAAGGCTATTCGTATGCCTGGTAAACCACGATACGCTGGAATGCGCTCTCCGCAGAAAGAGCTATATCTGCTTCATGAGCGCCATGCGACATCGGAATTTTCGGCTCTTCTTTGTGGGCCAGTTGATTTCTATGACGGGAACCTGGATGCAGCAGGTGGCGCTTTCTTGGCTGGCCTATCGCCTCACTGGATCTGCGGTGCTGTTGGGGACTGTGGCTTTTGTGGGGCAATTGCCCGTAACGGTTTTTTCGACTGTCGGCGGCACCATTGCGGACCGGTACGACCGCCGAAAGATTCTTTACTACACCCAATTCGCGAGCATGCTCCTCGCCATGGCTTTGGGAGCGTTGACCTTGACTCATTCCATCCAAATTTGGCATCTGTTTCTGTTTTCCATTTTGCTCGGATTGTGCAATGCCTTTGATATTCCCGCCCGGCAAACTTTTGTTTCGGATATGGTGGACAAAGAGGATCTTCTCAACGCTATTGCCCTGAATGCCTCGGTTTTCCACGGCTCCCGTGTGATTGGACCGGCCATCGCAGGCCTTTTGGTTGCGGGCGTGGGCGAAGGCTGGTGCTTTTTGCTCAATGGATTCAGCTTTGTGGCTGTACTCGCCGGACTGGCATTGATGCGCCTGAACATCGTCATTCATCCTCGGACTGGCTCTGCGTGGCAGAGCATGCTGGAAGGCCTTCGCTATGTCTGGAGAGAACGGGAGATTCGCCACCTCATGATGCTTGTGGCGGTGGTGAGCTTTTTTGCCATGCCTTACATCGTTTTAATGCCTATCGTGGCGGACCAAGTTCTGCATGGCGGAGCTAAGGGTATGGGTATTCTGATGGGTCTTTCGGGTGCGGGCTCGGTGGTTGGAGCCTTGGTGCTTGCCTCCAAAAAACGCGCTCCACAAACCGTACGACGCATTATTGGCCTAGCGGCAATGGGCTTTGGATTAAGCCTGGTGGCCTTCTCTTTTGCTCGCTCATTTTGGATCGCAGGTGCACTCCTTGTACCCGCGGGTTTTTGCATGGTCTCCCAAATGGCGACCTCCAATACTCGAGTGCAATCCATGGTTCCCGACCGGCTACGGGGGCGCGTCATGTCGGTTTTCGGGCTAATGTTTATGGGCATTATGCCTTTTGGGGCATTGCTCGCAGGCCATGTTGCCACTTGGGTGGGCGCTCCTCTCACCATCTGCGGAGGCGGGCTGGTGGCCGTGTTGGCTGGACTGGTATTTCTGCAGATCTAGTCGTTTTGGATAATTTAAAACCAGATTATATTTATATTCTTCACGATAAGGTGAGTCGACTTGCCTTGAATCCAACATAAAACCTGATTCAAAAAGGATGAATTAGAAATGAAGAGCATTGCATATCTCTCCCTTGCCCTATTTTCCATATCTCTCGTTGGCTGCATGGACTCCGATGAAATTAAAATGGTTAAAGGAGGAACGCTTCAAAGTTGCCCGCAAAAAACCGTTGAACAAATGGTTGATGGGTTTATGGGTTCCCCGAGCTGGGAATCCGGAACAGGAACGGATGGCAGTGAATTTGTGAATATCGGTGGTGACATA